>JAZBOH010000265.1:0-3973 GCA_036351055.1 Lysobacterales bacterium | reverse complement strand
CTGGTTTGTGGTTCCGGGTTTCTGGTTTTTAACCCACGGTGGTTCCGGGTTCAACGTTTCCCGTTCAACGGTTGAAGGACAAGAGAAGGTTCCGGGTTCAGCGTTTCCCGTTCAACGGTTGAAGGACAAAAGAAGGTTCCGGGTTCAACGTTTCCTGTTCAACGGTTGAAGGATAAAAACCATTATAAACCCCGAACCCTGAACCAGAGACCAGAGACCAACTATCGTTTACAAGGAGTTTTCTCCCCTGACGAATGATCCTTCCAAAGCATCGGCAGAAACCTCCACCTTCCCCACCGCCCCGGCAGGGCTTTATATCCATGTCCCGTTCTGCCGGGCCAAATGCCCGTACTGTGATTTCTACTCCGTTACCGACCCTGGCCCGATTCCCGCTTACATCGACGCCCTGCGCGCTGAACTGAACATGTATCGGCAGCGGGTTCCGCGTGCGGACACCATCTATTTCGGGGGCGGGACGCCGTCTCTCCTGACGCCACTTCAGATTACACGGATTCTTGAAGGAATTCATACCTGTTTTTCGGTGACGCCCGATGCGGAGACCACCCTGGAAGTCAATCCGGAAACCGTGAACCAGTCGTCTTTGGCGGCATACCGGGCGGCCGGAATCAATCGGCTCAACATCGGCCTGCAGTCGCTCGACGACCAGACCCTGGCCTTTTTGGGGCGGATCCATACAGCCAAAAAGGGTGTCGATGCCTATGGCTGGGCCCGGGCGGCCGGTTTCGACAACATCGGTTTGGACCTGATCTACGGGGTTCCGGGACAGACCCGAAGCCACTGGGAAGCGGAGATGGCGGGCGTTGTCCGGCTGTCGCCAGATCACCTTTCCTGCTACACCCTGACGATGGAGCCGGGTACACCCATGGCGCAACGGATACAAAATGGACAGATCCAGCCCCTGGACGAGCAGACTGCCGGCGATCTGTTCTCTGCCACGGCGCCCTACCTGAACCACAACGGTTACCGTCAATACGAAATATCCAACTTCGCGCGCCATGCCGCCGAAAACACCCGCGACAGAAGTTCACGCCACAATCGCAAATACTGGACGTTTGCGCCCTACCTGGGATTCGGGCCGGCCGCACACAGTTTTCTGGACGACACGCGCTGGTGGAATCATCGATCCCTGAACGATTACCTGACGAACCTGACGGCAGGCAGGTGCCCCGTGGCGGAAACCGAAACGCTGACCCGTGAACAACAGATGATGGAGTTTGTTTACCTCGGACTGCGGCAGACGGATGGCATCGACACGACGGACTTCGCGTCACGGTTTAAAGAGAAGTTCTCAGAGCGGTTTGAATCGGAGGTGAGCCGTTTAGTTCGCGAAGGTTTGGTTGCGCAGGTGCAGGATAGGATTCGGCTGACCCATCGGGGCATGCGGTTTCTTGAGCATGTTGTCGATCGAATTCTCGGTTGACAACCTATGTCGACAACGTCTTGATCAGCTGCCCCAGGTAGAACCGGGCATGGCTGATGGGGGCCGCCATATTGGCGCGATGATTGGCGAAGACGCTGCTAAGGCTGCGGTCCAGAACGATCCACGGGTCGAGTTCTGCAGCCCGCTGGCAGGAGACGATGGCGTGGTGCAGCAGTTCGGTCGCGTTGCGCGACTCCAGCGTCAGGAGAAAATCGTGGTGAACGGCCTCCAGCACTGTGGCCATGGAGCTGGCCACGCCCTGGGTGTAAAAAAAGTAGTTGTCCACGTCGAACATGCTTAATGGCGTGCCGTCCTCGTTGGTCTCTTTCACCAGATTCTCGTCGCAGCTGCCCAACAGGTCTTCAAATGAGGCCAGCAGCGGAATCAGATTGTCTGTACGGGTATAGAAGGTGGCATTGCCTGCACGGAGCTTTTCAAGATAGGCCTGAAGTTCTTCCAGGCCTTCATTGTATTTCGATTCGGCAGAGGGGAACCAGTAGCTGCTGGCTTTAATCATGAACCAATTCATGGCCTGCTCGAGGTTCTCGTCAAAGGCGTCGGTGGTGCCGGTTCGTGAAATGCGCTCGGCCAGGGCCACGGTCGTCCGCCGGGTCACCTCCAGCACGCCCAACTGAAACGTGTTCACGTTGTCCGTGAATTCGATGATGTCGTTGGGTCGCCATCCCCACCAGCGTTCTTCCAGTTCATAGCTCAGGGGTTTGATGGTTGCCTCGACGAAAGCGACGCCCTTTGGCTCGGGTTTGTGCACCGGGGCGACGACATCCGTGGCTGGCATGGCATGCCCGCTGGTGACCTGTTTCGCGGCTGGTTGGACGGTGGCGCCGTGGCCATTTGTCTGCGCACTGTGGTCAGTGGCGGCCACTGGTTGCTGGTGTGTCTTCGGCTGTCGGGGGGGCGCTGTGTCTGCCGCTTTTGCTGAGGGTCCATGGCCGGCAGGTTGGCCGGTAGCGGGCGCCTGATGACTGCCATCGGTTTTCTGGACGGTGGTTGTTACATGTGCGGTGGCTCCCTGTCCGGTTGTTTCCGAGCTATCATGCGTATCGGCGGTCTTGCGGCCAGCTGGGGTGTCCTGGCTGCTAGTGGTATTGGCAGTGGCGTGCCGTCCCATTGCCCCCGGGTCATCCTGCGAGGCGGTTCCGGTAGCGGTGGACGTCTCATGGTCCGACGTGGCGGCGGCATGGCCTTTGGTTGCCTGAGCCGCTTTAGCGGGGAATTCAGTCAGGGGCGTTTTGCTCCGGCCGTCGTCGCTGGCGGGGGAGTTGGCTACGGCCGAATCAAGCTGGCGCACAGCCGAGCCTTCTGATGTTGGGTCCTGCGGCCTATCGAAGATAAGGGAAAGGGCCCACAGGATAATTATCGCTATGGCAATGCCGCCGATGATGCGCGGGGTCGCAAAATTACTGAACTCGAATCCCTTGGCGTTTTTTTCCATGACTGCTCCGTCTTCGATATCGTTCCGGCCGTCTGAAGTTCTCCGCCGGAGTTGGTCTTGGACCGTGTTATTGGCGCTTCCTGAGTTTTCGGATATCCCCCACCCGGATAGTGACATTGGTGGCATCGAAATGTTCGATTAAAGGTATCACATATTTACGGGAAGCTCCAGTCATATCCTTGAACGCAGGCGTTGATATTTCACCCTTTTCCTGGATATAGGCTACCAGTTCGTCTTTCAGTTTTTCAACGGTTGCCTGGTCGTAATAAAGATCTTCCTTCACCTTGACCAGCAGCCCTTCACCGACCAGCAGTTCCAGGACGCCCTTGGCTGACTTCGGGTCCACATCCAGACGTTTGACGACCTCCCTGAAATAGGGCGGCGTCAGCCCGCTTTTGCCGTAGATGTCCATGATCTGCCGTTTCGAGGCCTTCTGGTCCACCTGAAGGGATACGGTGTGCGAAGCCAGCCGGACCGTGTCGTCCTCGAGGACCAGCTGCCGGTCCTTGATCATGCGGTTGAGAACCAGGGTGAAGAGCTTGCCGCCTGCCTGCCGTGGAAACTTCGATTTCAACTCCTCTTTTGAGATGCCTGTTTTAAGCGGGTTGTCGTGGTGGTAGCGTTTGAGCACCTCCTGGCTCAATTGCCTCAATCCGTCAAAGATGTCGAGGTGGGTATACGTGCGGTTCTCCTTGTCGACCAGAAGGATGGCCTGGCTGTTGAGCATGGCGCCGATGGCGGCCTCCAGGGCCTTTGCCGGCAGGTTGGTCATCAGGAGCAGTTCGTCGAATTTGACGCCCGCCGGACCGGCCATGCGCGCGTGGTAGTCGATGATGCCTTCGGGTGCGGCATCCACCAGGCCGTTCAACCCGTCGATGATCTCTTGCTGAAAGCGTTTGTGTTTGGCGGGTATGGGGTTGAGCACGTTGCCGCCGCCGATGGTGCGCACAGGGGAGTAGCTACGGATCACGAATCTGTCGTCGCGGATCAGGCTGACCGGTTCATCCAGGCGAATCTGCGCCGGGCAGGTCTCTCCGGGCACCAGATCCTCGCGGTCCAGCAGGATCAGATTGCCCATG
>JAZBOH010000264.1:0-36920 GCA_036351055.1 Lysobacterales bacterium | reverse complement strand
GTCTCGAAATCCTCGGCCTTGCCGGTCTGAAGTCCCAGCTGTTTGCCTGTCTTCGGATCGATACCGTCATGCAGGGTGATTTCAAGGATCTTGGGCAGGTTGAAGTAACCGGTCAGGCCGTAATTTTCCTTGCCGAAGGCGCCGGTTTCAACACAGCCGCTGGTGCCGCCGTTGCGCGCGTCCTCGATCGATTTACCCTGGCGGATCATCTCCTGCACCACCACGTCGGTATTGAATATCGAGGGTTGGCCAAAGCCGGTGCGCACGATTTTGGCCGCCCGCTTCATAAAGCGGTCCGGGTTTTTTTTGCTCAGCTGGCAGGAGGAACTGGGCTGCAGCAGGCGCATGTCCTCGATCACGTCGAGCAACAGGTAGGTAACCTCGTTGACCGCGTCCGAGCCGTCCGCCTTCACGCCGCCGGTGTTGATCTGGGCAAAATCGGTATAGGTTCCGCTTTCCGCCGCGGTCACGCCGACTTTCGGCGGCGCCGGCTGGTTGTTGAACTTGATCCAGAAGCAGTGCAACAGCTCCTCGGCCTGGCGGCGGCTGAGCGTGCCGGCTTCGATTTCCCGTTGGTAGTAAGGGAACAGATGTTGGTCGAGGCGCCCGGGGTTAAATGCATCCCAGGGGTTCAGCTCGATGGTAACGCCCAGGTGTACAAACCAGTAGTACTGCAGTGCTTCGTGGAAAGTGTCAGGTTTATTGGCGGGTACCTTGTCGCAGATACGCGCAATCTCTTCCAGCTCGGCTTTGCGCGCCAGGTTGCTCTCTTCGGCCGCCTGCCTGCGCGCCTCTTTGGCGTGGCGCTGGCCCAGGGTGATGATCGCGTCGGCCGTGATTCGCATGGCCCTGAGCTGTTCCTGGCGCTGGTACGCCGCCGCGTCGTTGATGTAGTCGAGGTCTTCGAGGGCTCTGTCGATATCTGCGATAAAGTCCAGCATGCCCTTGCGGTAGATCTTGTCGTCCAGAACGGTGTGGCCGGGCGAGCGCTGTTCCATGAATTCCGTGAAAACGCCGGCGGCATAGGCGTCGTGCCAGGCGGGTGTCATCTCGGCCAGGATCAGGTCGCGCATTGATTTGCCCTGCCAAAAGGGCATTACGATCTCCGCCTGTTTCCGGATTGCCTCTTTATTGGCCACAAACGGGATTTTTTCACGTGAGTCCAGGATTTCGAAATCCTGGATCGTGTGGCAGCACAACTCGGGGAAGGTGGGGGTGGCCTTGGGCGACGGCCCTTTTTCACCGACGATCAGTTCGCCGTCGAGGATATATACAGCCTTGTTTTCCAGCAGGTGCCGGAACGCCATTGCGCGGCGAACAGGAATGGATACCATGCCGTGATCCTGCTGGCAGAATTCGGTCATCAATACGGCGCGTTCGGTCGAAATGCTTGGAACGGCGTCCAGGCTCTGCTGGCGCAAGCGCCTGACCCTGGCCGTTGGCGTAGCGCTGTCCTTGCCGGGGTAACCGTTGCCCGGTGAAGTAGCCGGGCTGCTTACGTGTTCTTTATCCACCTGTCTTTACCTCCAGGCCGCAGCCTTCAAGGATACCGGCGATTTCGGCCATTCGCTCATCGCCGGGAGGGTCTGTCCCTACTAATGTATAGGATTGACCGAGTCTTTTGTACTTGTCCGCTGCCGCTGCATGATAGGGCAGGATGGAGACCGGGTGACGGTGTGGCAGGCAGGCCGCGAACGCACCGATTTGATTGACCTGTTCATTACTGTCGTTGAATCCCGGGATGATGGCGAAACGCAGCACGATGTCATGACCCGTTTCGGACAGCCGCCGCAGGTTTTCCAGTATGCGCCGGTTCGAAACACCCGTTGCCTGCCGGTGCACGGCATCATCCATGTGCTTGATGTCGTACAGAAACAGGTCGGTGAACGGGCGTACCTTTTCGAACACTTTCCAGGCGACGGCGCCTGATGTATCAACAGCCGTTCTGATCTCCCTTTTGCGGCATTCACGCAGCAGTTCCAGGACAAAATCTTTCTGCACCAGGGGCTCGCCGCCCGAAAGGGTGACACCGCCACCGGACTCGTCGTAAAAGTCCAGGTCGCTTTCGATGTCCTGCATGACTTCGGCAACCGTGCGCTGCTCACCAATGCGTTCCCGGGCGTCGGCGTAGCAGGTTTCCGTGCAGCTGCCGCATCGAATGCACAGGGTCCGGTCGGTGATGACGGTACCGGACTCATCGGCCGAGATGGCGTGTTCGGGGCATACCTCGATGCAGGCCTGGCAGCCGATACAGCGACCGGGCCGCAGCATCACGCCGGGTTTTGAATCCTGGCTCTCCGGATTGTGGCACCAGGGGCAGTGCAGTGGGCAACCCTTCAGGAACACGGTGGTGCGAATCCCCGGCCCATCGTGGATGGAGAAACGCTTGATATCGAATACGAGGCCCGTGGACATGGCGAAACTATGCCATATTCACAGATATATCAGTTGATCCGTGTCGCGTGCTGATGAAAAAAAGAAGCCCGCCGGCACCTTGCCGGGTGCCGGCGGGCGTATGGGTTCAGCCGTTCAGTCGAGGAAACTCACCGTTATGCCCTGGTGTTCCCACTTGAACAGGATGTCGTCTCCATTGACGGTACTGCGGACGACAATGTGGTCATCCTTATCCTTGTACTTGTTCACCTTTTTTCCGGGAACGAGGAGGATTTTCTTATCATTTCGAAGAACGAGGGTCACGCGTCCCTGGTCCTCGCTGAAGGTACATTCACCCGATCCTTTTTTCGCCTTTTCGCCTTTTTTGACTACATCACAGTTGGCTTTCCTGGTTTCTGCCATGGCGGGGTGTGCGATGCACGCCAGCGCCACCAGGGCGATCAGGATAAGAGAGGTTTTGCGTCGTTTCATACGTATGGTTCCTGTAGTTTCGAGGGTGGCCGTTTTGCCGAGCCGACAGTTTTTTACAAAAATCTGCCGTAGTCAAACATTAAAGTCATCGTGCCCAGGCCCCGTTTATGACCTTCGGCACTTTTACCGGTTGCCGGCTTTCAGCATATTGGTGAAACATCATTGCATTGGCCGGGCCTATGAAACACCTCCTGTTTCTCTTGTTGCTGGTCGCGCCGAGCCTGTCTGCACAAGCTTTCGATGGTTTGAGTGAGGCACTGGAGCGCGGTGATTTTGGCAATATCAAGGCCGTGGTGGTTTCCCGCCACGGTGAAATCATTTATGAAGATTATTTCCGGGGAAGCTCGGCGGATGACCTGCACCAGGTTCAATCGGTCACCAAGAGCGTGGGTTCAGCCCTGGTCGGCATTGCACACCGCAAGGGCGCCATCCAGCTCGACCAGGACCTGGGACATTACTTCTCCGGCCTGTACGACATGTCACAGGGTGCATTCCAGGACAAGGCCGGTATCACGGTTGAACAGGTCCTGAGCCACCGTCTCGGTATCGAATGGGACGAAGAATCCACGGATTACCGGAATCCCATGAACTCCACCAACCAGATGCTCAACTCCGATGACTGGTACGAGTTCGTGCTGACCCGGCCAATGGCGACGCAGGCAGGTGAGAACTTCAAATACAGCAGCGGTGCATCGAACCTGATGAGCCGCATGATCCGGGTGGCCACCGGTGAAGGCCCCGAAGAATTTGCAGCGCGGGAACTGTTCGGACCGCTGGGTATTGGTTCCGTGCACTGGGAACTCTACAGCGAACAGGGCCAGGGTACGGGCGTCACGGACTGGTTGAATCCCGATGGTGACGCGCCCCTGGGCTTTGGTCTGTGGCTGCGTGCCCGCGACATGGCGAAGATCGGTCAACTCTACCTGGATGGCGGCGTGTACAACGGACGCCGGATACTCGACCAGTCCTGGGTGGATGCATCCTGGACGCGGCATAGCCACAAGGGTAACTCGGACTATTCCAGCAGCCTGGACTGGGGCTACGGCTACCAGTGGTGGATGATCAAGCTCGTTGATCTGTCCAACCGCCCATGGCACGTATTCTTTGCCTCTGGGTGGGGCAGCCAGGTGATCTTTGTTCTGCCGGAACTGGACCTGGTCGTGGTCACGACGGCTGATAATTACGACCACAACGGGGCGGATGTTGACGCCCTGTTGCTCGGCTACATTCTGCCGGCGCTCAGCCCGCATTTGGATAGCCGTTTCAACGGTTCCTGGTTTAACCCCGTCACCAGCGGGCAGGGTTTCTCCATGGAAGTACTGGACGAGCGCGAAGACGTGCTCAGTTACTGGTATACCTACACGGATACCGGTGAGAAACACTGGTTTATCCTGCAAGGCAAGCTGGTGAATGGTATCGGCGAGGTGGTCATCTACGAGGCGGAAGGCGGTGTATTTCTACAGGCTGATCCGGTAACGCTCAGCACCTGGGGCAGCGGACGTTTTGTTCCGGTGGATTGCGACCATATGAACCTGGAAGTTGAATCATCCGAAGTCAACACGATCATACCGCTGACCCGGCTCAGTGGCCGGTGTTACGTGCCGCCAGGCAGCTGAGCAAAGGATAGAATCCAGGCAGGCAGGCGAGTTCGCCTGCCTGCTGGAGGTGTGCGCCGCCGAATGCGTTCCGATTGGGCCGGGATGTGCCTGGTTCCGCACCCGGCAGCGCGAGTTGATCGTTTACGGTGCGTACCAGATTTCGTTTTCGCTCTCGCCGAACTCCTCCCAGTCGTTCAGTTCCGAGTACAGCCTTTTCATCTCGTTGCGGCGCTCGATCTTCCGGCGGGCGTTCCCGCGACCCCGGTCCGGCATGTCGTCGCCCCATTCGGTGCTGTATATATCCCTGGAAAATTCCTTGATGTTGAAATCGTCATCATAAAGGTCGTCGAAATCGTCGTAAGGATCGTCGTCAAACTCACGGTCGTTTTTGCGGGTTCTCTTTCCCATTTTGTGAATTCCCGGTAATGGCCCCATGCCTTAGCGCGAAATATAAAACGGTATTTATCTTTATGTCAAGATATAAAATGCAAAAATCCCGCGCAGTGAAAACCGGGGGAAAAGAGGTCATTCCAGGAAGAAAATCGTGGTCGCCGACGCAGGGTGGTTCAGGATGTTTGTGAGGAAAGCACCATGCGTAACAGGTCGCTGAGTGATTTTCTCTGGCGGTCGTCCAGGCCGTTGAGCGCATCCATGGCGGCTTCGAACCGCGCTTCCGTTGCGCCTTCGATCAATTTGAGGCCCTTGGCGGTCAGTTCCACCAGGACCCTGCGCCGGTCATCGTGGTCCTTGCGCCGCTTCACCAGCCCTTCTTCCTCCAACCGGTCGATGCGGTTGGTCATGGCGCCGGAAGTCAACATGGCCGAATCCGCGAGTTCCGTGGCGGCAAGGTTGAATGGTTCGCCCTGGCGCCTCAGCGTTGATAGGACATCGTATTGCCACCATTGAAGGTCGTACTCCTGCAGCCTGGCGGCTGTCTGGTCTCCGAGGATTTTGGCGAGGGCCTGGATGCGCAGGACCACGCCCATGGGCTCCGGGTCGAGGTCCGGGCGCTGTTCGCTCCAGTTTTCCTGGAGATCGTCAATGGTGTCTTTTTTCACGGAAAGGATCATACCGGTTTTTCGGATTGGCGTGCTAACAGGCGGGCTTGCCCCTGGCCCTCGGTCCTGCACTCTTTCTGCCTGTGCGCCTGGAACTGAAACTGTTTTTCATCCTCGGAATGGATGACTTTTTGACTGCGTTACTCCTTGAAATCTTTCTCTTGGCGGGCACCGTGGTGGACTCCTGGACCTGGCTGGAAAGCCCGATTACATTCTGAATATATCTTTATGTCAAGATATAATGCAGGGCAGCTCAGTCAAACAGGGGTTTTGTGCCCGGAACGGTTCGCACGATGCCTTCAATGACCCGCTCGAGGCCTTCGTCCGTGCGGAAGTCGATGTCCTCGGTGTCGATGACCAGGTAGGGGTAACCACACTTCATGATCCAGGGGCGGTAGAGGTCGTTGAGGTTGGACAGGTAGTTGTTGCCGGGGGCCGCCAACTCCACTTCCTCGCCGCGGCTGCGGCCGATGATCCGGGCCTTCAGTGCTTCCACGTCGCTTTCCAGGTAGATAATCAGGTCGGGCGTGGGCTTGTTTTTCATCACCAGGTCGAACAGGTCCAGGTACTTGCGGTAGTCCTCGTCGGTGATGTACTCGTAGTTGTTCGAATTCTTGGTGAAGATCTGGTCTTCGTAAATACTACGATCCTGTGCCACCGACTGGCCTTCGCGCAGCAATTCGGTCAGCACGCCCAGGTCAAGCAGGCGCGACAGGAAATAGGTTTCCTGGATCTTGTAACCCCAGTACTCGGCTTCCCGTTTTACTTCCAGGAACCCGTGCCGGTCCTTGCCGTCCAGCTTGGTGCCCTTGATCCGGTCGTAGGCTGTGACCGCCTCGTAATATTTCTGCAGGTAGCCGTTCTCCTTCACGTAGTCAACCCGTTCCAGGAACGATATGATCTTGCCGTTACTGCGAGTTTCCAGGGCCTTGGTCAGGGTTGACTTGCCGGCTGCAATATTGCCGGCGATGGAGATCAGGTAGCTGTCCATTAATCGTTTTTCCGGGGCGGGTGTTGTCAGGGATTTTACCCGACCACGGTATATCGAAAACCGCCCTACATCAATCCACGCACAATCGATCCCAGCTCGGCTGCCGACAGGTAACGCGGTACCGGGTACATGTCGCCCGCCTCGGCCAGGGCAGCTTTCACGATGCCCGGGATGTCAGCTTCCTCCAGGCCTTCAGGAACCAGGGGCATTTCCAGTTCACGGCGCAGAGCCGCGATGCCATCGATCAACTTGCCGGCCAGTTTATCCGCTGTATCGCCTGCTTCACCCAGGCCCGCGGCCCGGGCCAGAACGGCCAGGCGTTCGTGAACGCAATCGCCGTAGGCGGTCAGTACCTCGGGTAGCACCATCGCATTGGCCTCTCCATGCGGCGTACTGCAAACCCGCCCGAGTTGGTGGGCGATGCCGTGTGCGTAGCCGACCGAGGTTCTGCCGAATGCGACGCCGGCATAAAAAGAGGCCATCGCCATGGCTTCCCTGGCCTGCATGTCGTTACCGTCGCGCCAGGCCCGTGCCAGGTATTGGAAGGTCAGCCTGACCGCGGCGCGGGCCATGGCCTCGGTCGAGTCGGTCGACGCCTTCGACAGGCAGGATTCAACCGCGTGGGTCAGGGCGTCCATGCCGGAAGAGGCGGTGATGCGCGGGGGCATGGACTTCATCATGCCGGCGTCCAGCGCCACGTAGTGCGGCACCAGTTTGCCGTCCGCCACGGCCACCTTGCGATGCGTCTTGCTGTCGGTGATTACCGAAGCCGGGCTGGTTTCTGAACCCGTGCCGGCGGTCGTGGGAATCACGAACAAGGGCAGCCCGGGATGTTTTGCCTTCTGGATGCCGTCAAAGAACGCCAGGTCACCCGGGTTTCTATGCAATAACGCGATCAGCTTGGCCGCGTCCATTACCGAGCCACCACCGATGGCGATTACGGCGTCACATTTCTCCTTACGCAAAACAGCTTCGCCGGCCTGTACTTGCTCAAAATCAGGGTCTGGTTCCACGCCATCAAAAACGGTAAAAGAGACGCCGCTTTCTGAGAGCGTAGATTTTATTCCGTCGAGCAAGCCGGACTCGTCGAAAAAGCGATCGGTAACGATGAGGGCCTTTCCATAGCCAAGTGTGGCCAGTTGCCTGCACAAGGTAAGTGACGAATCCGTTCCGGAAAAAACCAGCGGAATATTGCGGGGCAGCACACGAATAATCCACTTCACGGCGAACGCTCTCAGCTTGTAATACAGAATTTTCATCATCAAACCTCGCTTGGTCTGAGGCCAAGGTTACGCGAAGTTGAGCTGAATGCGCTTGGCCATCCCTGAAACTGAATGATTGAAATCAAGCGGCTGTCGCCAAACCCTTTGATCCCCGGGGTTTCCGGGGGGAAACTTGGGCTTGGAAATCGCGTGGCAAGTCACGCCTTTCCCGCCGCAATCATCGATCGACCCTGAACACGGGAGGCACGGACGGTGGAAAAAATACTGCAGCTGATCGCAGACCGGGAAAACGACTACCCAAACGCTTTGCTCGAAGCGCAGAAACGTCTGCTGGAGCACCTCGATCTCAACCCCGATGACGGCGCCGCGATGACGCTGCTGGCCGAAGCTCGGTACTGGCTGGGCACACTCTGCGAAGAAGACGGTAGAAAAGAGGCAATCCTCGCCGAAGGCGTCGCGATCGGAAAACAGGCGGCTGCAGTGGCTCCGGATTCCGTTGCAGCCAACTTCTGGTATGCCAACTGCATGGCGGCGCACGGTATGGTTCGCGGCATGATGAACAGCCTGTTTTACCTGAAACCGATGGAGAAACACGGCAATCGCGCCCTGGAACTGGACGAGTCCTTTTTCAACGCGGCACCGTTGCGCATGATGGGCCGTTTTTACTGCAAGGTTCCACCCTGGCCGGTCGGCTCGGGTGACAAGAAAAAGGGCCTGGCGCTGGCAAAACGGGCCGTGGAACTTGCGCCGGACCATCTCTATAACCAGGTCATCCTGGCCGAAGCCTATCTCTCCGCCCGTTATTTCGACGAGGCTCGTGAAGGGTTTGAAAGCGTCCTGGCGGCGCCGCAACCGGAAGCGTTCAAGCTCAGCCACGCCAAGTACCGTGCCGAGGCCGCCTTCCTGTTGGAACGGCTGGAAAACATGATTTGAGGGAAGACAAATGACATCCATCGATTTCCAAAGCCGTGTGACAAGAACCTGCCGGGCCATGGAACGGGACGGCATCGACCTGTTGTTGGCGACGCGCAGCAAAACCGTGACCTGGCTGGGTGGGGCGTTTATCCCCTGGCGCAGCGTGATCGTCCTGTCGAAGGATGGCTACATCGAATTGAATACCCTGCTGATGGATGTGGCCCGCATCAAGGACGAATGCTGGCTGGAGAACCTGCACGGCTGTGCGCCGATCCAGGGCCTGGAGTTATGGGAAGTGACGCTGGACTGGATCCGGGAAAACGGTTATGAGAAAGCAACCATCGGGGTCGAACTGGGCCATTCCCCGCGCATGACCGCGGGTTTCCTTTTTGCTACCGAGTTCGACCTGTTGCGTGAGCAACTGCCATCTGCGAAGTTCGTGAATGCCGTGCCGTTGACCGACGAAATCAACTACGTGAAAGACGAGGTCGAAGTCGGGCTGATGAGAAAAGCGGGCGAGATTGCAGACGCGGCCCAGGACAAGATCAGGGAAAGCCTCTATGCCGGAATCAGCGAGATGGAAATTGCGGGTATCGGTGAACTGGAAATGCGCCGGCGTGGCAGCCAGTACCACTGGCCGGTAACCGGTTCAAACGAAATCGCTTCCGGTTACCGCACCTGGTACCCCTGGGGTGGATGCACACCGCCGGCGGAGAAGAAGGTGCAACGGGGCGAGAGCCTTCTGGTCGATATGCACCCGACCTACCAGAACTATTATTCGGACCTTTCGCATAATTACATCCTGGGCGAGCCATCACGAGAGCAGCGCAGGCTGGCCGACGTCTACCTCGAGACCTGTGAAACCCTGGTCGAGTCGTTCCGCGACGGCATGAAAATCGGCGATGTCTGCACCCGGGTGATGGCCATCCTGGAACGCACGGGTTATGCAGAGTTTGCGCTGCCGGGTTTTGGCCACGGTCTCGGCGTGATTGGGCACGAATGGTACCCGGCCATCCTGAATAACGACGAGTTCCGCGACGTGGTGCTGGTCGAAAACGTGGTCGAGGTCGCGGCCGTGGTGATCAACGTGCCGGACGTGGGCGGTATGCGTTTCGAGTGCCCTGTCAGGGTGACAAGAAACGGTGGCGAGCCCCTCTGCAACACACCCCTGCCACTGACCGTGCTGGACGCCTAGGCCCTGCCAACGGGGAATCCTGATCGCTTGCTCTTCGGGAAATAAATTACCTGCACCAGCGCTGCACGCCTCTTACACCACCCCGGCGCCGCTGTTGCGCTGTCCCACAACGACCTTGAAGTAGTAGTAGACCGCACCCGACGCCGTGAGGCCCAGCCCGACCAGGGAAGGGACAAAGGCCGTGATCAGTGTGATGACCAGGAAGGCAAGGTATATGGCGAGGATGCCGATCAGGCTCCAGGGGTAGAGCCAGGCCTTGTAGGGCCGGTTCACGTCCGGGAATTTCTTTCGCATCACGTAAACCGATGCAAACACCATGATATTGAAAACAGTCGATGTCGCCGAAAAAAAATCGATCATCATTTCGTAGGAATTCTTGGCCAGGATGGCAAAGGTCAGCAGCACGGTCGCCCACATGGCTTGTCCGAGCAGGGCGTTATTTGGGGTCCGGTATTTCGGGTGCAGCTTGGCGAACCAGTCGAAAAACATGCCGTCGCGCGCCATGGCCTGCCAGGTGCGGGCCTTGCACAGGATCTGCGTGCTGACATTTCCAAAGGTATTCAACATAACGGCAAGCGAGATCAGGATGCCGCCGGAAGCACCCAGCGCCACGGTCATGACCTCGGTGGCCACCCAGGGCGATTCCGCGATCCGCGCCGGGGGCAGCTGGAACAGATAGGCCGCGTTTGCGCCCAGATATAAAACCATGACGCCCCCGATACCGATAAACAGGGATAGCGGCAGGTTGCGCCGGGGATTCTTGATTTCCTCGGCGATATAGGTCGCGCCCTCCCAGCCGCTGAACGCAAAGAAGCTGTAGCGCATCGCCGCACCAACTACCAGGATGGTGGAGCCGGTCCAGGCCTCCGGAAACAGCGGATCCGTAAAATTACCCCAGTTTCCGGTACTCCAGGAGGTGAAAGCCACGCCGATGATGCTGCCCACCGCGATGACTTTGACCGCCCCGAAAAAGTTCTGCACCATGCCGCTGAGGTGAACGCCGTAGAGGTTCACCCAGGTCAGAAGCCAGATCGCGCCCAGCGCGATGGAGTAGAGGATGGTCCGGTTGAATGGCTCGCCATACACGATCATCCACAGGGCGTTCAGGTACTCGCCGAAGATCAGGGCCACGGCGGCAATGGACGCTGTTTCCGAAACAAAAAACATCGCCCAGCTGCGCAGGAAAGCCCAGAAAGGGCTGTAGGCCATTTTCAGGTATTCGTAAGGGCCGCCCGAGCGCGGCATCATGGCGGCCAACTCGGCGTAGATGACGGCACCGAAAATCGTGACCAGCCCGCCCAGCACCCACACCAGGCCAAACAGGGATGTGCAGCCCACCAGCGCCATGATCGGCGCCGGGGTGCGGAAGATGCCCGAACCGATGATGCGGCTGATGACGATGGAAACTGCTTCCATCAGCCCCAGGTCGCGTTTCATATCGGTATTTTCGCTGAAGGCCTTGATCTGGTTCTGGCTCATGTGGGTGACGTCCCGGCGAATCTCTGTCGAAATCAAGCAACCAGTTTAGATGAGGCAAGGTAGATGGCAAGCGCCAATTTCTGGCGGTAAAGTGGAAGGCCGGAATAGAGCAGGGAGATTCCCGTCATGCACAAGAGCCAACTCGGTGGCCTGATTATCGACTGCCAGACCGATGACCTCGACCAGGCGGCGGCATTCTGGTCCAACGCACTGGGTTTGAAAGCAATAAGGGACCCCCGCAGCGATGACTCCAGGTACCGGCGGCTGGAAACGCGTCCCGGTGACCCGGAAATTGAGGTGCAGAAGGTTGATCACCCAAGCCGTGTCCACCTGGATATCGAAACCGACGATGTCGCTGCCGAGGTTCAGCGCCTTGAGCGCCTGGGCGCGGTAAGCATTGTCAACGTCCACAGCTGGGTCGTGATGGAGGCGCCAACGGGTCAGCGGTTTTGCGTGGTCAAAGCGTTCAGCAGCACGTTTGATGATTCCGCAAACGCCTGGGACTGAATTCATATACTGTCCTGCCATGAAACCGTTTTATCTCATCGTGTGTCTTGCAGCCTTGCTGCAACCCCCGGTGTTGGCAGACAACGTGGTGGCTGCTGACATGGAGGCGCGGCTCAGAGCCGGGGAGATCCTGTTGCAGGATACGCGCACGGACGAGGCGGGCGGGGCGGGCAAGGCCCAGGTATTCGCTTACACAGAAGCCCGTGCGTTCTGGGATGTGATCGTTTCCTGTGACCTGGCTTTCGTGTTTGTCGATGGCATGCGCGTGTGTGAAACGCTGGAAGCTTCAGACGGCCGCGCCGTGGTGCGGCAGGTGATCAAGAAACACTGGCTGCTGCCGAAAATCGAGTATTCCTTCGAATCACAACGCCGGCCTTATAAAAAAATGACCTTCGCGCTGATCGAGGGCGACCTGGACATCATGGAAGGCAGTTGGCGCTTCACACCGGCCCCGGCGGGCGTGCTGGTGGAATACGAGGCGCGGATCAAGCCGTCCTTTCCCGTTCCACGCTGGCTGGTCCGGCGCACGATTCGCAAAGATACGCCGGACCTGATCGCCTGCATTCGCGGGCTGGCGAACGGATCCGGTTCCGAGCAGATGCTCAAGTCCGACCTGGCGCGTTGTCCAGGAGAGAGATAAAGACCCCATGTTAATAGAAAAGAAAAAACCCACACTGCTCCAGGCCCTTATGCCCCTGATCGCGCTGGCCCTGCTGCTGAGCATTGGCTACGGCGTTTTTGGCCTGCGCGCGGAAGTCCTTTTACTGGTTGCGACCAGCGTTGCGGGACTGATCGCGGTCAGGCTGGGATACAGTTACCGCGAGATCGAGCAAGGCATCCTGGAAAACATGATGAAAGGCATGCCGGCCATGCTGATCGTTATTGTCGTGGGCGCCCTGATCGGCTCCTGGCTCGCCGCCGGGACCATCCCGATGATGATTTATTATGGTCTGAAGCTGATTTCGCCCGAGTACTTCCTGGTCAGCGCCTGTGTCGTGTGTAGTTTCATATCGCTCGTAACCGGTACGTCCTACGGCACCGTGGGCACGGTCGGGGTTGCCCTGATCGGTGTTGCCAGCGGGCTGGGTGTACCTTTGCCCCAGGCGGCCGGTGCGATTGTCGCCGGCGCCTATTTCGGCGATAAGCTGTCGCCATTTTCCGATACCACCAACCTGGCGCCGATCGCGGCGGGCTCCAACCTGTTCGACCACATACGCCATACCCTGTGGACGACCACGCCCGCCTGGTTGCTGGGCCTGGCGGTTTACCTGGTGATCGGCCTGACGGCAGACACCGGGTCAGCCGGCGTTGGCGACCTGACCGCGTCCATAACCTCGACCATCCAGGACCGATTTGCTTTTCATTGGCTGCTGTTGCTGCCGGCCGTGATCACCCTTGGCGCGGCCGTCATGAAGCTGCCGGTTATTCCCAGCATGCTGGGTTCCTGCGCCGTGGCCGTGGCGCTGGCGATGGTGTTCCAGGGCAGCAGCCTGGTGGCTGGCGTTGACGTGATGGTGCATGGCTACGGGATCGAGACCTCGAACGAGGTCCTGAACCAGTTGCTCAATCGTGGCGGCATGCTGTCGATGATGGACGTCACCTTGCTGGCGTTTTGTGCATTCGCCTTTGGCGGCATCGTGGTGTCCACCGGGATGATGGATATCATCCTCAGGTACCTGTCGCAAGCGGCGAGAACCACCGCGCGCCTGATCGTGGTGACCGTGGCCTCCACCATCACCACGGCGGTGCTGACCGGGAGTTCGTTCCTGTCGATCCTGATTCCCGGTGAAATGCTGGCGCCGATCTACCGCAAGATGGACCTGGCCGCCAAGAACCTTTCACGGACGACCGAGGACAGCGGTACCGTGGTTGTCCCCCTGATCCCCTGGAGCATAGCCGGTGTATTCATGGCAGGAACCCTGGGTATCGACACCATCGCCTACGCACCGTGGGCCATCATGTGTTACACGAGTTTTCTGTTCGCCATCCTGTACGGCTACACCGGGATCGGAATCGCAGCCAAAATCCGCGACGACGAGACCCGGCCAGGCAGTTGAAAAAACATAAAAAGGGGCCGGATACATTTACGCACACAGTTAAAGGGCAACCTGACCCGCCTTCCGCATAAATGTATCCGGCCCCTTTTTATGTTAGTTGCCTGGTTTCTGGGTCGGCAACTGCTCGATGGATGACAGGCGTCCGACGGGGTAGGGTTTGCCCTCGGCCAAGTAGCTTTCGAAGCGGTATTTGCCCATGGCCCGCGACGACACGATTCCCCAGGTGGATTCCGGTTCCAGTAGCAGGGGAACCAGGTTTGCGGCGGCGCCCTGCACCGGGACGAGCACCGTACCGTCTTCCAGGGTGTCGATTTGCACGGTCTTTTCCAGGTCAATGTCCAGGGTCGGTTTTTCCTCGTCGATGGCGTCGGTGATGTGTCTGACCTGGTAGGTCTCGGTCTCGGCTTTGTGTTCCCCCTGGAGACGCAGCATCGGAATCCGGTGCCTGTTCAGAAGCTCGATCAGTCCTGTTTCCCCGGCAGAGAAGTAATAGGCAGCCGGTTTACTGACGCTCTTCTTGACTTTGACCAGGGGTTTGAAGAACTCGATGTCCCGGTCAGTGGCTGTCCAGGTATTGAGGTCGAATACCGGGAAGTTCAGTGTCGGCCGGCTTTCGTCCGGAAAATATTCCATCTGGATATAGCTCTGCTTCGAATCCGCCAACCGCTGGCGCGCCGCGCTGACGATCGACTTCATGGTTTCTGCGTGCCGGTCCGTGGTGCGCAGAAAATTGATCATCGCTGAAACCTGACCCCGGGTGCGCTTCTCCAGTTCGTTCGTGAGGTTCCCGTAGCGCTTGCCTTCGATGATGAAGGACAGGGTGTTGTAGATTCCGAAACTCTGCCGGCCGTCGTTGATCGCCGTGGTGCTGTAACGCAGCACCTTGTCTTCAAAGGGGTCGCCCACCACGTAGCGGTGGAAACGGAAACCGTCTTTTTCGATGCCCTCTCCTGTTTCGGGGATAAAGGTCTCTCGCGTAAAGCTGAAAATCTCGGGGTCGATATTGAGGTTGGTCACCCCACCCAGCATTTCATCCGCGTCTTTGATGTACCCGGCCTCGGTCCACGTTTCCAAAACGGCGTTGTATTCATGAACGTCCAGGGTCACTTCGGGCATCCAGTCCAGAAATAGCTGGTGGACGGCGTTCGACTCCGGCTCGCTGAGGACAACGTGGTTACGGTTCAGGTCCATGTCATTGGCATTGCGGCGCGTGCCTTCGTCCGAACCGTCCGGGTTGACCAGGGGCACCAGCACCAGGTCCAGCCTGTCCAGCAAGGCTGATTCCTCATTCAGCAGTTTCCGGCTAACGATCATGGCGGCCTCTTTGCCGGAGGGCTCGTTTCCATGCTGCGCGCATATGATCATGACGACGGGCTTTTTGTCGCGCTGGCTGGCAAAGACTTCGTCTTTCGAAAAGAACAGGGCAGGGATGGTTTTTCCGGCAACCGACGTGCCGATGGACTGCATCCTGACCGTCGATGAGGATTCGGCCAGGGGGGTCAGATAGCCCATCAATTGCTCATGGGTGGTTAGCCGGGTCCAGTCTGATTCTTCCAGGGGTGTGTGTAAGCCGGCGGTACCTGCCCATGCGCTCGAGGAAAGAATAAATAATATTAAAAACAGGTGTTTAAGCATCTTGTTGTTCCAGCCAAATGCGGCAAAGCATAGCCGTAAAGAGTATCAGTATTGAACGGGGCCGGATACACTTTTTGGCTGGGTGGGCATCGGCTTTCCATGCCGCAAGGCAGGCACTTCATGTTCCCTGAAAGCTGTTCGATTTCCCTGTACATTGTGCAGCATCTTTCGCCCACGAACAGGCTGACCGCCATGGCTTTGAGCCCGAACAACAACAAAGACCGCGTCGTGCTCGGCATGGTCACCGCCATGGGTGCGTTCTTGATGTTCACCGTCATGAACATGTTTGCGAAGTTGCTGAGCGATGAGCACTCGGTGATCGAGATTGCGTTCTACCGCAACCTCATCGCGAGCCTGGTGTTTTTGACAGCGGCCTTTGTATTCGGGAGACGTGAAATCCTGGTGCTGCGCTCCAGGCCTGCACTGGTCGGTGTCCGGGCTGTATTCGGCACCATCAGCCTGGTGGTCACTTTCACCGCGTATTCCATGATGCCGATGGCGGACACCACGGCTTTGCTTTTCACAGCGTCCCTGTTCATCCCGGTTCTCGGCGTGATTTTCCTGAAGGAGTCCGTCGGCCCGTTCAGGTGGTTTGCCGTCGCGATGGGTTTCGTCGGCGTCATTGTCATGGCGCACCCGTCGGGGGAGATGAGAACGCTGGGTATCCTGGTGGCGCTGTCCGCCGCGCTGATCCATGCAACGATACAAATCATGTCACGTTACCTGACGCGCTACGAAAGCCCGGAGAGCATCAGTTTCTACTTCTTTCTGATCGGTACTTTCCTGACCGCGCTGCCCATGCCGTTTATTGCCACCACTCCGACGACGGCCGAGATTCCCCTGTTTATCGGAATAGGCCTTTCCGGCGCCGCGGCACAGTGGCTGCTGACCGTCGCCTACCGCAATGCCCGGGCCGCGGTGGTCACGGTTTTCAATTACAGCAGCATCGTCTGGGCGACCCTGTTTGGCTGGATGATCTGGAGCGATTGGCCATTGCCCACGGTTATCGTGGGCGCCAGCATCGTTATTGCATCAAACCTCCTGATGATCTGGCGGGAGAGCCGGCTGAAGAAAACTACATGAGCCTGCTTCTCTGATATGCTTTCCGGCCTGATGCCGTCTGAAACCATCGTCAAAGCACTGATTGCCCTGCTCCCGGTCATCATCCTGGTGGTCGTGCTGCACCGCCTGGATAGCCACCGTTTACTCGGCGCACGTTTTATCGCACTCATATTCCTGGCCGGAGCCGCTCTCACCATTCCCTGCTGGTGGATCAATGGCTACCTGCTAGGGGCCACGGGTGTCGACTTCCAGTACTTCACGCGCTACCTGGCGCCGCTCATCGAAGAGAGCATGAAGGCCGCTCTCGTGGTTTTCCTGTTCCGCAGCAACCGGATAGGCTTCCTAATCGATGCAGGCATCATCGGCTTTACGATCGGCGCCGGGTTCTCGCTGGCCGAAAATGTCTATTACCTCAGTCATGCTTCGGATGCTCACTACGGGGTCTGGATCGTGCGTGGTTTCGGTACCGCGATCATGCACGGTGGCGCGACCGCCCTGTTTGCCATCGTGGCCGAGGTCATGACCGAGCGTCACGCGAAGATGAATCCCTTGCTCTACCTGCCGGGCCTGATCGTGGCCATCCTGCTGCACTCGGTGTTCAACCATTTCCCGGTATCCCCGGTGTTATCGACCGTATTTACCCTGCTGACCTTGCCGACCATCCTGTTCCTGTTGTTCGAACGCAACGAGGTGACCATACACAACTTCCTAGAAACGGATTTTGCAGCACACCGGCTTTTGCTGGACCAGATCCGGCACGGTGAGTACAGCGGTTGCGAAGCCGGCCGTTTTCTGCGCGACATGAAGAAAGAGCTGTCCGCACCGGTGGCCCAGGAAATGATCGACTACTTCTGCCTGCACACGGAACTGGTTCTCAGCGCGGAACGCATCCTGCTGGCGCGCGAAGGAGACGTTGAGATCGAAATAGGCAGCGAAATCCGCGACAAGCTGGAAAAAATGCATGCCCTGGAGTCCCACATTGGCCGCGCCGGTCTCCATACCCTGCGTCCGCATCTCCAGTTTTCTGCCAAAGACATGTGGGAGATCCATCTGCTTGAGCATGAAGCAGGCTCCTCGCATTCTAAATAAAACTAGTCAGTACAAAAATAGAAAATCACTTTCTGTCCTTGCGAGGTCAGCCTGTCACTTTCGGGTTCTTCAACTACACTTGTCTTAAGTCTTTAGGGCTCTGTCATCACCAATTTATCAATGCAAACTGAAATTATTTTCCAACTTTTTCTCTTGTGACCCGTAATTATGAATAAGAACAGGCGGGATCGAGCACTCGTTGAGCGATGTAAACGTGGCGACCGCGAGGCGTTGGAGCAATTGGTCAGACATTATGAAAAACCCATTTACAACGCTGCGATACGGATTCTTGGCAACCCCGATGATGCAGCCGATGCAACCCAGGCCACTTTCTTGAAGGCGTTCATGCGTATTGAACAATTTGATCCTGGGTATAACTTCTTCAGCTGGATTTATCGAATAGCGATCAACGAGTCCCTTGATCAAGGCAAGTATGGAAAAAAGCAGCAACCACTTGATGGATCCGAGACGACCACTTCCCAAGGGCCCGAAGACAAGGCAGAGGCAGACAACCTGTTCCGCGAGGCCCAGGACGAACTGATGAAGTTAAAGGCAAAATATCGAGTGGTCATCATGTTGCGTCATTTTGCCGACTGCAACTACGGTCAGATCAGCGAGGTACTGCAGATTCCTGAAAAACTGGTGAAATCCAGGCTTTACTCCGCACGGCAATTGATGCGCGCATCGTTGCTGGCACGCGGAATCCATTGAGTGACCATGTGCAGCCATGTCTGAGCAACGTGACCTCTATCTGATTAACGGCAGGCTTGATGGCGTCCTGGAGCAGGCTGAGCTCGAGGAGCTGGATGACATTCTGGAAGCTTCTGCGGAAGCCCGCGCGACGGAGGCCGAGTTTCTGGGCCTGGTCGAAATGCTGGAATCGCAAGTCGAACTGGATCCGCCGGAAGGGCTTACGCAGAAGATCCTGCAGCAAGCTACTTTACCGCCCAGAAAACCCCTGTTTTCTTTTGACCGGCTCTTTTCCTCGTTTCAGCCGGCGAGCGCGGGCCTGGCCTTTGCAGCCGGCCTGTTGCTGACCGTCGCATTTTACGAAATCGGTGCGGTGCCCGGCCCGGCGACCGATACCAGGCACCTGGTCGGCACCATGGTGGCGAGTCAAGAGAACCCGGGATTTGAGCGATCGGATCGACTGGTTTTTGATCAGCCCGGACTTTCCGGTTCGGTATCTCTGATGCGCGCCGAAAATATTACGAAACTGGATTTTGACTTTGACTCGGATAAAAAGGTCGCAGTCAAAGTTCGATTCGCCGAAGCGGGCCTGCGCTTCGGCGGTATGTCCCACGCGGTTGCCAGCGGCAAACCGGCAGAAGAGTCTTTCGCCGTTGCTGATGGTACGTTCCGTGTGGACAACCAGGGGCAGCAGGCATTTACCGTTTTCCTGACCGATGAGATCGGTGCAGGTGATTGGAGCAGGGGTGTTCAGATTGAAATTTTCGCCGCTGAAGCAATACTGTTTTCAGGCGTTTTCAAAAGTGATAGTCAACAATGACGAATGGGAGAGTCGTAATGAAACACAGACAGAAAGGTAGTTCGAAGATTTTTTTATTGATTGGCGTGTTGGTGCTGGTTGGTGGTGGGGTGATGTTGCTGAGCGATGGCATGCAACCGGATCCTGAAGGTGCAAAGGGCACCATTGTGCCCGCTGAGCGTTATCGTGCGTCGCAGATTAGCAGTGATGACGTGGAACTGGGTGACCAGTCCGTTACCCTGTTCATGCAGACCGACGAGTTTGAACGCCTGATAAACGACGAGGCCTTCCTGGCCGTCGTCCAGAATGCAAACTTCCAGGCTGCGATGAACAATGCGGATTTCCGCATGGCCATGAACAATGCCGAATTTCGCCGGGCCATGAACAACGCGGATTTCCGCATGGCCATGAGCAATGCAGATTTCCGCATGGCCATGAACAACGCGGAATTCCGCAGTGCCCTGAACAATGCCGAGTTCCGCAGTGCCTTGAACAATGCCGAGATGCGTTCAGCCATGAATAACGCCGAGTTCCAAAGCGCGTTGAACAATGCGGATTTCCGCCGGGCCATGAACAATGCTGAGTTCCGCATGGCGATGGAAAGCGCCGATTTCCGGGCCGTGATGGCCAACGCGGATTTCCGCCGCGCGATGAACAACGCGGATTTTCGTAACGCGGTAAACAACGCGGACTTCCGCAGCGCTCTGTCGAACGCGGATTTCCGTAGTGCGATGAACAACGCCGAGTTCCGCAGCGCGATGAACAACGCGGATTTCCGCCGGGCCTTGTCGAATGCGGAATTTCGCAACGCGATGAAGAATGCAGCCAACAATGCCAGCATCAATTGACAACCCGCTGAGTGATTAGACGTAATTTTCCTCCTTTCGTCCGGCCGCCTGCCGTGCAGGCGGCCGGATGATTTTCTTGTTCGCGAAGGACCTGCCTTGAATTCAACAACATGGTGAGACCAGCAAAGCGTCGCCTGGAAACGTGGCCCTGTTTCATCCTGCTCGCCTTGTCCATGGCGTTTGGGATTTCTCATGTCACGGCATTCGAAATGGCCGTGCTCGAGACGGAAGACCTGCGCCTGCTTTATTTCGAGCCGCAACAAACCTATCTCGCTCCTTACGTGGCTCGCAACTTTCACAATTCTCTCGAGTTTCAACGTTATATTCTTGACTGGACACCCTGGGAGAAAACCACGGTAGTCCTCAAGGATTTTGCAGACTACGGCAATGCCGGCGCCCTGGTTTCGCCGCGCAACATGGTCATCGTGGATATCGCTCCGGCCAGCCGGACACTGGAAACCCTGCCGGCGAACGAGCGCATGTACATGCTAATGAACCACGAAATGGTTCATGTCGCCACGTCGGATGGCTGGAATGAGACC
Organism: Lysobacterales bacterium; assembly: GCA_036351055.1. Classification (GTDB taxonomy): domain Bacteria; phylum Pseudomonadota; class Gammaproteobacteria; order Xanthomonadales; family SZUA-36; genus JABDPF01. The sequence continues at coordinate 16,367 of JAZBOH010000264.1, read as the reverse complement.
GATGCATGGTGGCGGCGCATTTTCGGCGGTAAACCCATCGCCACGGGCGAGCACCCGGAAAGCATTCTCTACAACTACCTGGCGACACCCCGGCATAATGCACCTCGCTGGTATCTCGAGGGCAGCGCCACGTTCATGGAAACCTGGATGTCCGGCGGCATCGGCCGCGCCCAGGGTGCATACGACGAGATGGTTTTCCGCTCCATGGTGCGGGACGATGCGCACTTCTACAGCAACCTGGGATTGGTGTCCCGCGGGACCTCCGCTGACTTCCAGGTAGGGGTCAATGCCTACCTTTACGGTACACGATTCATCAGTTACCTGGCCTTGCAGTATTCACCCGGGCAGGTGATCGAGTGGCTCAGCCGGGATCAGGACAGCAAGCGCTACTATTCGGCCCAGTTCCGGGATGTATTTGGACAGCCGCTCGAGGATGCATGGGATGACTGGATTGCCTGGGAAAGATCGTTTCAAGCCGACAATTTGCAAATGGTCCGGGAGGCGCCGCTGACGCCCGGCCGCCGGCTGACTCCGCAAGCCCTGGGCTCGGTTTCCAAGTCTTACATCGATGTTGAGCAGCGGACGATGATCGGCGCTTTCCGCTATCCCGGGGTTGTTGCCCATATCGGCATCATGTCGCTGGAAGACGGCAGCATCGAGCGCCTTGAGGACATCAAGGGCCCGGCGCTGTACTCCGTGACTTCAACTGCTTTTGATGCGAAAAGCCGAACGCTTTTTTATACCTCGGACAACCGCAGCTGGCGCGACCTGATGGCTATCGACGTGGACAGCGGCGAGACCCGTAGCCTGCTCGAAGACGTGCGTGTGGGGGACCTGGCGTTCAACCCGGCTGACCGCTCCATCTGGGGTTTGAGACACGCCGACGGCTACGTCACGCTGGTGCGTATTCCGCACCCTTACGACAACTGGGACGCGGTACACACCTTTCCCTATGGGCAGGTCCTGTACGAACTTGACCTGTCGCACGACGGCCAGATGCTCTCCGCCTCAATGGGGGAGATCGATGGCCAGCAGTTCCTGCGTGTTTTTCGCACCGGGGACCTGCTGAACGGTAATGCCGAGCCGTTCACACAGTTTGATTTTGGAGTAGCCGTTCCCGAGGGCTTTGTTTTTTCGAGCGATGGCCAGTTCCTGTTTGGCAGCGCTTATTACACCGGCGTTTCAAACCTGTTTCGCTACGAAATTGCCAACGGCGATATCGTTGCCGTCACCAACGCCGAGACGGGTTTTTTCCGGCCGATGCCGCTGGAGGATGGAAGGCTGGTCGCCCTGGAGTACACGGGCCAGGGTTTTACACCGGTGCTGTTCGAAAATCCGCAGCCACTCGAGGATTTGAGCGCGATCAACTTTCTCGGCAACGAAATCGTGAAAAAGCACCCCATCGTTCGTGACTGGGTGGCGGGTTCACCGGCCGATGTGCCGCTGGATGACCTGGTCATCAACCGGGGCGTGTATGTTCCGCGCCGTGAAATGGAGTATGCCAATGGCTACCCCATCGTCGAAGGCTACCGTGATTCGCTGGCCCTGGGGTGGAATCTCACCTTGCAGGACCCGATGATGCTGAGTTCGCTGAACGCCACCGTGTCGTACAGCATTGACAACGACCTGCCATCGGACGAGAAACTGCACGTGGATGTCGAGTACCGCACCATGGGGTGGCGCTTCCGCTACTGGCATAACTTTGCCGATTTTTATGACCTGTTCGGACCCACCGAGCGGGCACGCAAGGGTGATGCCTTTATCGTCGGGCACGAACGTGCGCTGATTCTCGACGAACCGCGTCAGTTGGACCTGAAATTCAGCCTGGGCTACTACACTGGCCTGGACACGCTGCCAGACAACCAGAACGTGCCGACATCATTCGAAAAGCTGGTCTCGGCCAGGCTTGGCCTGGACTACAAAAATACGCGGTCATCGCTGGGCGCCCTGGACCATGAGAAGGGTTTCCGCTGGGATGCCTGGGGCTACGGCGATTACGCGGACGATGAATTCGTGTACAAGGGCAGGGCCGGTTTCGATGTCGGTTTCGCCACACCCTGGAAGCACTCCTCCATCTGGCTCTACAATTCCGCGGGCATCGCCGAAGGTGATGAAGACAATGCCCTGGCCTACTGGTTTTTCGGCGGCTTCGGCAACAATTATGTCGACGACGGTGACATCAGGCGATACCGCAATTACTACAGCTTCCCGGGTTTCGAAATCGATGAACTCTACGGCCAGGATTTTGCAAAAACCATGCTGGAATGGAATTTGCCCCCCTATCGTTTCCACGAGGTCGGTATCCCTTCGTTTTACTTGGCGTGGCTGCGTCCGGCCCTGTTTGCGGGTTACATGAGCACCGATATCAGTGATGGAAAATACCGGGAAAACTACCAGAGCATCGGTTTTCAGCTGGACCTGAGATTCACGGTCGTGCACAAACTGCCGATGACCCTGTCGGTCGGTTTTGCCCGCGGCTATATCGACGGCGACAAGTACGACGATGAAGTCATGTTCTCCCTGAAAATTCTCTGAAGCGCCCGCAAGGCAAGGCCGCGTTTCCGGGGCAGGGCCGGATATCACTCTTTTGAAAGTTCTGCCGAAGCGATCTCCCGGTAACCGGTCAGGTGGGCGTTGAATTTCTTCTTGCCCTTTGAAAAATGAATCATCTGTATCGGCAAATAATCGCGCCCTGTTGAGAACCACATCTGTGTTTTGCGCTTGTTGTTGTCCCTGACCACCTGGTAAACCACGCTGGGATAATCCTCGCCCTGTAACTGGATGGTTTCCTCGACAACGAAGCTGAATTCACGTTCACGCACCTGGTTGGCGTCGATGATCTTGTATTTTGGCTGCCTGATGCCGCGCTGCAGGTCAATCATTAACTGCAATTGCACGGTCAGCCCGTCGACGACGTCATTTTCATAGGGGTATTCACGGGTCTCTTTCAGGTAGCTTGTGCGAATCACGCTCTCAGTTTCATCAAAGTGAATCTCCTCCAGGTAATCGCGCCCCGTTCCCTTGCGGTCGTGGCTGTAATAACGGGGGCGGAGTTTCCCGTCTTCATAGCTGAGTTCGGAACTGACCACCCGCTCGTCCCGGAAGATCAGGAATCTTAACTCGCTGGCAAAATCGAAACGGTAGTGCTTGTCCCCGGTATGGGTGAACCGGTAGTTCGCCTTTCCCAGGTGAATATCGCCGTACAAAATCTCGTAGTCCGCTTCGAACTGCTGGAGCTCAGCCGCTAGCAGCGGCTGGGCAAGAAAAACAAGCATCCATGAAAGAAAAATTCGCATTTGGAAGAGCCTATTCTCCGAAGTACGCCCGGATCTTGTCGCGCCAGCCGTTTTGTACCCGCTCGGTCAGCAGGGCGCGATTGATACCTTCGCGCAGCGGGCTGTCCTCGCTCAGGATGAAGGCATAGTTCTGCGCCTCGAGTTCATTGGGCAGCACGGTCAGTGATTGGAACTTACCCTCCTGCTTTCCGCGATTGATCCGGTAGGTCAGAAAGGCTGCGTCAGACACGATGGCATCCAGCTTGCCCGCGTCCAGGTCATTCACCAGGGTATCCAGGTCGAGGCGGGTCTGATGCCGGATACCGTTGGCCTGGAGGAAAGCCGATGACGTTGATGCGGCCAGTGCGCCGACTTGGGCCCGTCTCAGGTCATCCAGGGATCGCACCTCGGTCTGCATCGCCGTCAGGGTAAAGGAACTGGCCAGCACGGCGGTGATGGCCGCAATGACAAACGTGCTGCTCAGCGTGAGAACAGTCGCCAGCACCCGGGCGGTCAGGGTCTTGAAACGGTAGAAACGAATGGGGCCGTTGCTGATGAACATCAGACCGATAATGAACGGTTCAATGATCCGCCCCAGCACGGTAGGGCTGGAAAACAGCTTCTTGTTGATCTTGTGCTCGAGCAGGTAAAACACGGCTCCGATCAGAACCGCAATGCCCAACACGATGAACAGCGCATGAAGAACCCTGGGGCTGGTCAAAAAGCCGGTGACGGCCGACCAAAGCGTTGTCTGGCGGACCGCGATGGCGGTATAGGTTTCGTTGAAGGAATGAGAGAAATCGATCAGTTCCTCCCGCTCGGCCGTCACGGAAGTACAGGATATGCCGACATCCGGCAGTTCCGACTGGTGCTCGCTCTCGATGGTTTCGAGCAAATTTCCCAGGGAATACTCGGCATAGTCCCAGCTGAGCCCCATTTCACGGCCTATCTGCTCCCACAGGTAAACAGCAAGCCCCGAGTACTGGCCGTTTTCAAAAATCACGAAAGGCGGGCATTCCGCGACTGCGACAGTCAGACGGGTTGTTTTCACCTCGCCCTGGTCTGCGGCAAGGGCAAGCGGGGTAAAGGTGAGCGCAAGGAAAAGCAGGACCAGCCTGAGCATCACAACCCGGGTGTTTTCGCTTAAAAAATTAGCCATCCAGCGATCATACAATGAAGACGACGCAATATTCAGGGTCAGAGTAAAAACTCGCGTTTCCCAAGGCGTCAGTATAAAACGACCGCTCCGGAATTCATCCGCTTTCTTCGTTCAAGCGCCGCGCGCCGCGCAAACGTTTTCTTCCGGTGTCTCTCCGAATAAGGCATTGTTTCACCGGGTTTTTTGTGGTTTATCCGGTAGTGGTACAGCACGTGGGGAATGCGCAAAATTTCATACTGTTCGCACAACTTCAATTGCAGGTCGTAATCTTCGGCGTAGTTGCCAAGGTGCTGCTCGTCGAATCCGCCCAGTTTTTCCAGCACACATCGGTGCCAGATCCTGGCATGGCCGATTCCATCTGTTCTGACCAGGTTGTTGGGGTCGTATTCCAGGTGCCTGGTCACGCCGAGGTCGGTCAGTTGCTCTCCATCCGGGCCGATATAGTCGTAATACGAAATACCCAGGGCGGCCCCAGGGCGGTTTTCCATGTACCGCAGCAGCGTGGGCAGCGTTCGAGCTGTGTACAGGTCGTCAGAATCCAGTTGGCAAATGTATTTTCCTTTCGATGCACGAATGCCTGCGTTCAGGGCGCCGGCGATATTGTTCACGGTGTTGTGGATCAGCCGAACCGGTGCATGGTCTGCATAAGACCGTACGATTTCGGGGCCGCGGTCCGAGGACCCGTTGTCCACGACCACCACTTCAAACGCGCAATCTTGCGTTTGCAAAACACTTTCCAGGGCCGGCCCGATGTAGTCTTCACGGTTCCACAAAGGGATGATCACGGTGACCGCCTGTTCCGGCGAAAACGGGTGCGGGCAGGACATTGGCCCAGCCGGTTCGTCGATCAACGCGCCGCGGCGAGCCAGGGAGCGGGTACAGGCCGAGCGGAAATCCTCTTCTTCATCAGTGGTGTAATCAAGATAGGAACGGGGCGATTCCGGGCCCGAAGCCGGCGCGTAGCAACGGTAGTGCGACATCTCAAGGCGAACGGCGGCCAAACGGTTCTCCGGGCGAACGCGATACAGCGGTTGTTCGACGCGGGCGGCATCGAAGTGCTCCGACAATCTCAAACGCAGGTCGTACTCGAAGGCATACGGTATGGACTCATCGTAACAACCCACCGCGTCCAGGCACGACTTCCTGATGCCCCGAACCGGGCCAATCTGCGACCCTTCCGAATAATCGTAAACATCGGTGAGCACGTCCCGCAGGACGTCCGGCCGACCGTCGGCCGCTTCATGGAAACAACCATATACCCAGCCTGCTTCCGCTTGCCTGCACAAGCGGTCAAGATAGGTCCGTGTAAAACCAGGGGCGAATGTTACGCATTCGGCCACGAAGAACAGTACTTCACCCGCCGATGCTGAAGCCGCGCGATTCAGCAGGCCAGGCAGATTTTCATTGGGCTCAGCGGCGGGTAGAGCAACAAGGTTCGGGAAGTTGTCGGGCGCAGGAACTGAGAGTCCGTCGCCGGCTTTTTCCTGGAACAGCAAAATCTCGATATCGTCCTGGTCCTGCTCGAGCAGGCTGTCCAGGCACCGCACCAGGAGTTCGTGGGCCAGGAAAGGGGGCAGAATAAAGCTGGCCTTTTTCATGTGGACGAGTTCCCTGGTCCGGCCGGGTATAGAGGCATATTCCCCGCAAGCTCACGCGAACGCGCACGTAAGGCAAAAAACCTGTCTTCTGCGCTGACTGGCCCGGGTTGCGCCCGGCCGGCGGCGGGCGGCGTTTGCCTTGCGTTGCCGTGACAGGCAAGAAGCTGAAGTAACGATGCGGCATAGGAGTTGAAAACCGCCTGGTTCTCAAGTTTTCTCAAGGCCCGGACCCTAGGGAACATGGCGTAAACTTCGAGTTCGAACCGTTGTTTTCCGATATCTCCGCCTACTACAGATTCTTTCAAATCACGCAATCGCACAAATTTTGACGGGCCGAAGGCTGCACTCAGGTACAACCATTGAAAAATCCGGGGTGTGGCAATTCGAAGGGTGCGCCCTGATTGCTCCTGGTAGTCATCGTAAAGGCTCTGAGTGGTCCGGGGAGACAATGGATCACACACAATAACGTCGGTATTTTTCAACCGCGTGACGTATACGTCCTGGCCATCGGGGACCTCACCCAGGGTGTCCAGCAGTTCCCTGGCGAGGATCCGGGAGGGCCCGGCGTCCAGGCCATCCGGGGCGGCGCCGTTGGCGCGCCAGGGCCCGGCCCATTGTGGCTGGGACGGTTCGGGGAGGCAGCAGCGTACAGCACTGTCGAGGCAATCCAGCAGCCTTGGCAACAGCGCGGCCAGGCCCGAATCGTCACTTCGTCCCTGCATTTCGCCAACGTCGCTGCGCAGACTGGCGGTCAGTTCAAAGAACTCCGGCTGGGTCTGCAGGGAAAGACCGACTTCCTGCACGGCACTCTCCATTGCGCCGACCAGCCTATCGGCCATGCGTAACTGCAGCAGTGTTTCCAGCCGTGTGGTTGACCGGCGTGCTGCCCGGACGTCAAAGCTTTCGATGCGCCAGAGGGCTTTCAGCAAGTGGTGCAGGCTCTGTGTTTGCGGACCGATCGTGCGGTAGTCGATATGGGTCCATTTTTCGAACACTACCTTCGGGTAGCCCGACCGCTTGCCCAGCAGCAATGCTCCGACGGTCTTCCACTCCTCGGCTGAATAGATCATCAGGTGGTCCCCGCCCTTGTCTTGCCCGAAGGGTGGCAGGGAGTACCGGAGCCTGGACTCGATTCGCCTGATGAGCCTGAACTCTTGCCCGGCGGGCAAATCTTCGATAACCAGCACGATATCGATATCGCTCAGCCCGGGAGCGATATCCCCAGTGGACATGCTGCCCGTCAGGTACATGGCCTGGATTTGCGGCAGTGCGCGGCACAGTTGCCCGGCCAGGGCACCGGTTGCATGGTAAAGCAAGCGCCCACCTGCCCGGAACGGGGCAAATCGATTCAGGGCAAGCAACAGCGGTTGGATCACGTGATGCGATCCTCCGACAACATCCAGGACGTGGCGCGTGCAGGACCATGGAAAATTAAGCACACTGCACTCATGGTTGATCCAGTTCCTGGAAACCGCTCTTTCTGAGATCACAAAACTCAGCGTAGGCTCCGAAATAGAAGTACAGGAGGAACAGCACCAGGAAAGGCGTGAGCAACACATAGCGCCACCGCAGGTTCAACCGGCCGGCAACCGTCCACCACGAGGCCAGCTTGTTTTTCAGCATGCGCGGTATTCGCAAAAGAAACGATGAACGGGTCATCGATTCAAGGGACCCTCCCCACATGCCGGCGCGAACAAAACTTCGACCGTAACGCAGCCTTTGCCGGAAATAGTCGGCGCTACTTTGAACATCGTAGTGCGATATCCGCTTATGGGGGAAAAAATAGACGGGTATTCCGGCCGCGGCCATTCGTTGGCCGAATTCACCATCTTCACCGACCCTGAGGCTTTCGTTGAAGCGTCCGACCTGGTCAAAAACTTCACGCCGGAACATGGCGGCCCTGGAAGCGGGTAATTCAGAACTGTAGACGACATTTTGCCCGGCCTGTTCCTGCGGTATGGATTGGCCAAGCGCCAGGTCGAAATACAACTGTTGAACCGGGCGGAACAGGTACGGCCCGCAGGGCTTGATGCTGTGTGAGATGACCTGGGCTTCGGGGTGATCACCGAAAAACGTGTCTATGTTCGTAAGGTAGTCCGGGGGCAGGATGTAGTCGTCGGCTATGAACGCGATGAATGCCTCGTTTGAATGATCAATTCCCGCATTCCTTGCAGCAGCAACACCCAGGTGTTCGAGCCGGACCACGACCGGCTTCAATACCTTGAAGCCCTGCTCCCCGAAATGAACGGGCGGTTCGGAGCCATCGTCGACCACCACGACTTCGGGTATTCCGCCAGTCCAGTCGAAACAATCGATAGACTCCAGGCAGCGTGCGAGTGGCCCGGGGCGGTTGTGGGTCATGACAACCAAGGAGTAGCGGTTCTGACTGTGCATGCAGTTTCACTCGTTTCTGGATCCATGCAGCGTGCGCGATCCGTGACGCGACCCTGTGCTGCGGTTTTGATTCTGGGTGTAGCCTGTAGCCGAGGTCAAGGACGGCAAATCCTGCCATAGAGTGGACCAGCGGCTCGGGCTGGATGATATCCTAAGCCTTGATTTGAAATTGGAAGGTTTCCGCTATGGCCAAAAACAACAGCGCAGCAAAGGCCGGCATCGGTTTTGGCGTGGCGCTCGCCATCACGATTTCATGGAGCGCCAACAAGTCCATTCTCTGGGCCATCCTGCATGGCGTATTCTCCTGGTTTTATGTCATTTATTATGCGATCAGGTATCACCAGTAACCTGATCGGCCAGATGCACCATGCCTACCAACGTTACAGCGGACTACAAGAAAGCCGAAGACGCCTTCCGAAAAGCGCGCGAACCGCGCGACCGGCTCGAATGCCTGCGCGAGATGATGCGCACCATCCCCAAGCACAAGGGCACCGAACACCTCCAGGCCGACATCAAGAGCCGCATCAAGCAGCTGACCGAGGAGTTGAGCGCTCCGAAGAAAGGCGGACGGCGCAGCGGCCCGTCGCATGTCATTCGGCCCGAAGGCGCCGCCCAGATTGCCCTCGTGGGGCCACCAAATTCCGGTAAATCGAGCTTGCACAAACGCCTCACCGGTTCACGCACCGAGGTTGCCCCATACCCCTTCACGACGCACCTGCCCATGCCGGGTATGCTTCCATACGAAGATATCCACCTGCAGCTCATCGACCTGCCACCGGTCAGTGCGGACTTCATGGAGCCGTGGTTCGGCGCCACGATGCAGCCTGCGGACGGTGTCCTGCTCGTCATCGATGTCAACGACCCGGAGTGTGTCGAACAGGTTCCGGCCCTGATGGCGAGGCTGGCGGAAAGGAAGATCTTCCTGAGCGAGCACTGGCCGGGACGGGAGGAAGTAACAAGGGCACTGCCCGGCCCGGGTGATCCTTTTCGCCTTGACCTGCCCACCCTGTTGCTAGCCAACAAGAGTGACCTCGATCCCGATCCTGAAGAGGTAGAAGTTCTGGAGGAGTTACTCGGCCTGGATTTTCCGGCCTTGACGGTTTCCGCGAAAACCGGACAGGGACTGGATAGCCTGGGGCCTTTTCTGTTCCGTGCGCTGGAAATTGTGCGGGTTTATACCAAGACACCGGGAAAGCCGGCCGACCGGGACAAACCGTTCACGGTGCGCCGCGGTGACACGGTTGCGGATGTCGCCAGGCTGGTGCACCGTGAAATCGCCGAGGGCCTGAAATTCGCGCGAATATGGGGCAGGGGCGTATATGACGGCCAGCAGTGCGGACCGGAACACGCGGTCGAGGACGGCGACATCGTCGAGTTGCACCTGTAATATTCAGAAACACCGGGTGGCAGCGTAAGCGCCGATGACCGGAATCACCCAGGTGATGGTCACGGTGCGTACACTGCCGTCCGCCCTGGCTTACTCTTCAGCCGTGCCGCCCGCCAGCGCTTCATCCAGCATCTTGACCAACTCTTCACGGCTGTAGCTGTACGGGCCCCACTGGTTCAGTTGCACCAACTCGTTGACCTTGGTGCGGATCGTCATGGACTGCTCTTCCTGGTTGGGGACGACCATGTAGCGGCGCAGTGGCTTGTCATCGAACAGTGCGTGCATGAACGCCTCGGTAACCTCGTCCGGTTCTTTGTAGGACAACTCGCGCTTGGCTGTTGCATCGTAAGCCTGCTTCATCTCGTCGGTGACTTCCCCGCCTGTCGTTTGTACAGTCTCCAGGCGACGCGACACGCTGCTGCGACGTATGTTTGACTTGTAATTGCCGGGCTCGATGACACTCACGGTAACGCCCGCGGGCTTCATTTCTTCGGCGAATGAGTCCGTGAAGGCCTCGATCCAATGCTTGCTGCCCGCATAGGCGCTGAACCCGGGAAAAGCAGCAAGCGTGCCGGCGATCGACCCGGTGGTCACGATGCGGCCTTTCGATTCAACTACCATCGGCGCGAAGGCCTGCGTCGTGCGGTAGACGCCTTCCACGTTAACGTCGTAGACGAAGCTCTGGTCCTCGACTGGCGTCTCGATAACCGGTCCGCCACCGCCAACGCCGGCGTTATTGACCAGGGCATAGAGCCCCGTGCCCTTTTCGGTGATCAGCTCAACAGCGGCATCGACCTGGCCCTGCTTCGTTACGTCGAGCTGGACAGCGGTGATGTTTTCGATTGCCCCCAATTCCGCCAGGTCCTTGTCCTTGCGCGCGCCAGCGTAGACGTGGTAGCCGGCAGCGGCCAGGGATTCGGCGAGATGCCGGCCGATACCCGTGCTGGCTCCCGTCACCAGGATGGATTTTTGATCTTCTGCAATAACGGGTTGCGAAGTGGTCATTGAGAGACAGGTAACGAGCAAGACGACGGCGAAATGGAGATAAACCTTCATGTATTTTTCCTTTTTGCTTACTGGTGGCGGTGACAACAATAACCGATCAACCCGTTCTTTTGCGAGGAAGTTTTAGGAAGCGATGGCACGTGGGGATAATGATCTTTTCGCCTGGCCATTCGCATTAGGCCAAGATTGGCTCGCTGGCCTGTTCACTGGTGCAATCACCAACTTGTTGAATCACCTGGTGCCGGGGATAAATGAAATTCTGACCTTGGCTATTCACCTGGTGATTTCAGCGGCGGTTATCCTGCTTGCACGAAAGCTGTTCAGCGGTGTGAAGGTTGATGGATTCAAAGGCGCCCTGATCGCCGCCGTGGCCATCGCGGTCGTGGGTTTTGTGCTGGCACTGGTCCTGGTTGGGCTGCCAGGTGGAGCAGCTGCTGTAAGTTGAGCATAAGCGACGGGCCTGACGGGGACCCAATACGGGTCCCCTTTCAATGATACCAACCCCGGTGGGCTGATTGACCGCTATTTGCTCAGTCAACCAATGGCTTGAAGTTATACTTCTGTCCGCCGATCGAAGCTTCATACATCAGGCCGCCCTTGGCCAATGTGAATATGGCCATGCCGCGCTTCCACGCGCCTTTCCCCTTGGTGTCACCGGCACTTACCGATGCACCCTGGGTTGATGCACCCGCTGCCGCGCCGTAAGTCAGCGCAACGGCGGTGGCATCCGCGCCAAATTCGAAATTGCCCTGTGTGAACTCCTTGTACGTATCGGCATTCTTGAACAGGATCAGTTCGCTGTAGGCCTGCCCGCCCAACTGCCAGCCAATCGTAACCTGACCCATGGATACATTGCCGGCGTGTTTACCGCCAGCAAATACGCAACCGCTGCCACCGGCACCACCAACGCCCATGCCACCTTTTCCAATCGTCGGTAAGACAGCGTAGCCATAGGACTGGGAAAGCAACTCGGATACGTTGCCTAGGGCCTTGAAATTTTTCATGGCTTCCTGGCATTTGCTAAGCGATGCGGCCAGGCAGTTAGAACTTGCTGTCAACAGCAGTGACGCTGCAATCAGGGTGATCACTCGGTGTTTCATATTTTACTCCTGTCTCTTCTCGGTTAATTGATGGGCTTGCAAAAAGCTCTGCCCGGATTACATGGCTTCAATCAGGCCCCGGCATCCAGTTCCAGCAGCCACATTGAGTGATGCGGACAGACCGGTACGAAAGTTCCTGGGCGAGCACCGGTCGTGCGCAGGGCACGCACATCAGGCAGGCAAGTACGAATCTCAGCAGGCCAGGGGCCGGCTCGCTTTCCTGCCTGCCGGTTCAACTCAAGCGGCCCGTCTTTTCAGAATCGGAAATTGAAGCCGGCCATGGGTCCGTGGTAGCTGTAATCGGTTCGAACGTCGCCGGACTCGAACTCCGCTTCCTTGAACTGGTAGCCGAGCACAAGCCGGTTCATGCGGCGTTTGCCCACGGTCCAGGCCAGGTTTGCCCGGATCAGCCAGGTTCCTTCGGAATCACCCATGCTGTAGTCGGCGTGCGTCATCAAAGCCCAGCGCTCGCCCAGGTCGAAACGGTAGCGGACGCCCAGCAGGGCGTCGTAGTAGTCATTGGTATTCCTTAGTGTCGTGACCGGATTGCCTTCGAGGTTAACCCTGTAGCGATCGTCGAAACCGGAATACCGCATCCCGCCGATCACACTCAGGGACGATCCGACACCCCCGGGCCACCAGGCCATCCCGGCATCCAGTACCGTGACCTCGCTGTCGACGGCGACCTCGAGAACCGGACGATCCCTGGTATCGGACGTTTCGAGGTAGGTCAGGTCGGCAAACGCACTCCAGTTTCCACGCCCGGCTTCCGCGTGGATCATGAAGGCTGTGTCGAGCTGGTCGAGCAGGTCGTTGAAGCTGATCGTATCGCCGCCCACCGGGTCGCCCCGGAACTCCAGGTCAACCTTGGTCTGGGAGGCCCAGAGGTAGGGCGTGATGGACCATTGCAGCGACTCCGCAGCTTGCACACAGGTGGGGATACAGGCAAAGCAAAGGATGAGCCAGCCAGCTGCCGCCGCGATCCGCATGGTTCTTGCGGAACGGGGATCATGGGGCATTTTTTTTGAATACATCTTCAGTCTCCTCTGCCGTGCCGGCCGAAACGCGGACGGCTCAACAATAGCTCGTCAATGGCGCAAAACTCATGCTCAGTTTCCGGTGTCGGAGCGATATCGATATTCCAGCCACTGGTGGATTTCTTTACCCAGTTCCGCGAGCAACTCCGAGTATTCCTGCTGCCTCTGGGCAGATATGGCCGCATTGCTGGCCTGCCATTTCTCCAGCGCAATTGCACAGACGGCATAGTCCTCACACAGCGACCGGAAAGCTTCACTCTCGTCGACGGATTGCTCGATACGGCTCTTCCAGCTCCCGAACAGTTCGACAACCAGTGCGAAAGAATCTTCGATCCGCTGTTCTTTCATATGCTCCGCCCTGCCATTCCTGCTGATTTTTGGACGCTCCGGCGGCTGCTGATCGTCCAGACAATATTTGGATTCGATCTGCGGGGTAAGGGGCATACTGTAGCCTGCTGTAGGCTACAGATAGGGCGCCTGCTTTGATTGGCCGGGCGTTACGCGAATTGACTCAGATTTCTCCGGCAACATGGCAGAACGACTCGAGTCCAGCGATCTGCTGGTCCGACGAGGAGATTCGTGTGTAGATGAACCGGATCCTCGGGCATGCGGCCGGGGTGAGCGAGTTCCCGGAAGTCGTGGATCAACTCGTCGAAGGTCTTGTAGTCGCCGGGCTGAACATCGACTGACTTCCTCCTTTTAACAGGCAGCAAAGGCCTGATCGCTTCAAACACGTCGACTGTAGCCTACAGGAGGCTACCGTAAACCCCTTACATCCCGGGGCCCAAACGTACAAAGTCAAACAATGCTGCACATCAGCAGTGGCGGGTCGGTGCTCTCATGAGCTGCGTTTAGCCGCGGGGATCTGGAGTTGACCGGCATTTTGAACATATAGAGCATCTGATTCCGATTTGCAGGAGGTTGGATGGAGGCCGCTTTTAATGGAGGTTAATGTATGAAAGCAATTAGTTTGAAGAAGTTTCTGATGGTTCTGCCACTGGTCGCGCTACTTGTCTCTCTCCCGAATGCTTACGGAGCGAGCAAGAAGACCAAGAACGCGGCGGCTGTCGGTGCGGGCGTGGGCCTGGTAACCGGCGGGGGCGTCAGCGGTGCCGCCAAGGGAGCCGTTGTTGGAGGCGGGGCAGGCGCCTACGCCAATGCCGACAAAGGTGACAAGGCCAAGAAAACGGCGAAAAAAGGCGCGGCAATCGGAGCTGGCGTAGGCCTTCTGACGGATGGCGTCAGTGGCGCGGCCAAGGGCGCCGTATACGGCGGATCGACAGGCGCGCTGGTCGGAGAGAAAAAGGACAAGGACAAGAAAAAGAAACAGGACAAGAAAGCCCAGGCAGAACAGTACTAGGTGGCCCGGGTTACCGTACCCATAAAATTCTTAGGAGTTATCAATGATGATTAGAATGCGATTGAAGTTGTTTTTGCTGTCCTTTGTGCCAGCCATCCTCTTATTCACCAGTGCCGTATCACCGGTTTTTGCGGCAGAGGAAATGACGATCGATAAATATATCGATGAAGCCCAACCCTACCTGCACCACAGCTGTGCTTCGGCCTGGGATGCTACCGACGAAAACGCAGATGAATACGTTGCGATTATCAATCGATTCGTGGCGGTGATTTTCATCAACCATGATTTCGATATTCAACGGATCGCCGATGCGCCGGAAGCGGACCAGGAGGCGCTCAGGGTGCTTTTTTATGACGAAATCGGTGAGCGTTGCGCGGCAGATTCGCAGAAATTGCTCGCCGCCGTCGTGGAAAACTCGCTCGTGCATGCATTCGATGTGATGAAGGGCCGGAGCGGCTAAACGCAGTTCGGTCTCTTACCCAATGGCGCGGGTCTTAGCGGCCCGCGCCAGCGCGGAATGGCGACAAAGACAATCAGGGTAGTGAAATGACAAGCAGACACACGAGAGCAATAAATCCCAAATCAATCCTGCTGGTTTTGGTTCTGAGTTGTACGTGGTTAACCGTTTCTTGCGGCCCATCCGCAGAGGACAGGGCAGAGGCCGATTCGGATTGCACTCAGCTGGCTTCCTCCAGGTCAGGCTATAACGCCGGTTCGGCAGGTGACAAGAACTCTGTCGGCAAGGGCGCTGCCATCGGCGCAGCGAGTGGTGCGGCGGTAGGCGCGGTCAGCAGTAAAAAAAGCAAAAAAGTGGTCCAGGGCGCTGCCATCGGTGCAGCCGCCGGCGCCGGCGTGGGCGCGCTAAAAGACAGTGAAGACAGAAAGAAAGCGAAGCAGGCCGCTGCCGCCTATAAAACGGAATATCAGCACTGCATGAAAAGTAAAGGATTTTGAATCGCGCAGATAAATAAATGAACAGGCTGGGAATTGAGTCCCCTGACAACTTGGGGCCCGATTACCAGGTCCGTTTCAGTGTTTCACCCGTGGTCAAGTTGCCCTGGTGAGCCTGGTGAAGATAGTAAGCAAAAGCAAAAAAGCATGGATTCCACAAAAGCAAGAGGTAAGAAATGAACATGAGCGTACTTAAAAAATTCCTGCGCCCGGTATTATGCACCCTCATCAGCCTTTCGCTATTCGCATCTGTCTCTCATGCTCAACCGATGCCTACGGACCCCATCGGTGGCAAGCCACCGGCTGGATCAAAGCTGTCTGTGGCTGATATCGATTACCAGGTCAAATACCAGCGCGCTTTCGAGGCTGTGCTCTGGTCGATGCCTGCGGTAGCCATCTATGGCTTTAACCATGCGACCGAGGGTATCGGAGGCGGGAACAATACCGTTCTGGCTTTTTCAAAGCCTGCCACGCCGAATACGGAGTTGTTAACGGCCAATAATGTCACTCCTTACCTGTCATCCTTAACCGATCTAAGCAAGGGACCGGTGGTGGAAGAAATTCCTGCCGCAACGGACAAGGCAAGTCTTTATGGACAGATCGTCGACCACTGGCAATTGTCAATTGCCGACGTTGGGCCATCGGGTATCGACAAAGGTAAAGGCGGAAAAATCCTGCTGACGCCTCCCGGTTATGCCACGCAGATCCCTTCCGGCTATATCGAAGTCAAAAGCCCCAGTTACCGGGTTTATTTCGCCTTCCGTTCGATCAAGAGTGAGACCGCAACAACTGATGATGCTTATGCGTATGCTAAGACACTAAAGATGTATTATCTGGATGATCCCAAAGAAACTCAATTCATCGACCCCTCCGATATGCAGTTTTCATCACTACCCTCCTACGATGAGCGTTGGTTTGAGGATGTATACGCGATCTTCAGCCTGGAGAATGTTAAAGAGCAGGATAAAATAATGATGGGCATGTTGGCCTCCCTCGGTATCGAAAAGGGTAAACCTTATTCCCCGGATGAAAAGACCAGGAAAGCTATGCGTCAGGCCGTAATCGATGCGTACTTCTATATGCAGAATCGGATTTTACATT
>JAZBOH010000263.1:0-2635 GCA_036351055.1 Lysobacterales bacterium | reverse complement strand
GCGGATCCGCCTGCAGGTGAACCAGCCGAGTCCGGGACCAGGCCGCATCATAGGGCCCCAGCCATTTGGGATGACCGTCCACCAGCGCAATCACGTTGACCCTGTCGGAGGAGCCCACGGTCTCCATCATATCCAGTGTGTGGAGAACCTCATTGGACAGATCATTGTCGCCGTTCATGTAGCAAAGAAGGGTCACGGTAGGCGGGGTCGGCGCAGCTTGGCTGACGCAAATACCCTTAGCGCCAAGAGGTGACAGGAGCAGGCAGAGAATCAGACATACAATCGGCGTCGCACGCGTTTGCATCAAGCAACCAGAGAATCGTTTTCGAACGGGGACCTTAAGCAGCCCCAGCGCTGTGTCGCTAAATAGAGCAGGGCACCGCAACAATGTCAACATCACCGACCGGCAATACGCTGACCCAATTTGGAGCTGGCTGCGGTAACTCTGACTGCTTTATCGGCAGATGGGATGATATCATAAGCAAATGATCGGCTAGTCGTCGCGCCCCGGGATCTCCCATCATCCGTTACACGCAACGTGTTGCAGCACCGCCGTGTTGAAACCCTATGGTGACAGTGCCTCCCATTGCGCCAGAATCCGATCGACCTTGTCCGTCACGATCTCCCGCGCCTTCCGGCGATCATGGCCCATCATCAAAAGTTCATCGTACGGCGTTTCCGCATGCCGGATGTGGGCAACGACCGCCAGGCGGACCGCCTCTTCGTCGAAGCGCTTGGCCCAGGCGGTGCGACCGATCCGGCCGCTGCACGTGAGGCAGGCATGCTCGGCAATGACCGCATCCCGCCCTGTGGGGCATCCGGGGAAGAGCTCGTGCACCCGCTGTGCAAAACGAACGGTATAATCCCGATTCAGGCGTTTCCGCCGGATGGCTTCACGCGCCCGCCTTCTTTGCCTGGCCTCGCTGTCCGCCAAGCAATCCTTTTCGGCCTGCTCCAGCGCCTGTGCCTCCACCAGCAAACCCTGCCGTTCGTAGCGCTTTCTGGCCCGCGTCCATTTTAACACGACCGCGGCCAATGTCGCGTATTTTCGGGCACGCCGGGTGAGTGCCGCGTCTCCGGCAGGCAGGAAGACGAGATGGTCCAGGTCGGCACAGGACAGGCACACGGCCTCTTTTTCTCCGGCCATGGCGATCCACGCCCCACGGCCCAGATTGTCACCGCACTCGTCGCATGTTGGTTCCGACGCCGAGATGAAAACTTTTAAGTCCTCTTTTTTCTTCATGTTGACCGTGCGTTCATGAAAGGTCCCCGGCTGCCAGTCCAGCACAACAGGGAGCGGCGCTGCAGCCACGATCGTTCATCCAATCATGGCCCGACGGATCAGGCGTTCGGTGGTTGATTCTATCTGGGGAACAGCAATAGGTGCAATAACTGAGGGGTATCCATTTTCTGGATCGCGGTCAAGCAGTTTTATGAAGCAGGGGGTTGCAGGCAACACGCAGAGCTCGCTCCTGCCGGGTGTTCGGCTCAGGCTCAGGTTCTGACCCGCATTCGATTTTCAAGCCGCCGCACCATCCAGGATGCCGCCAGGATCAACAGCAGGTATTCGACGACCAGCACCGAGTAGATCTCCAGCGGCCGGTAAACCGTAACCGTGAGTTCGTTGGCGCGGCGGGTCAATTCCTGCAGGCCGATCACCGATACCAACGATGACATCTTGAGCATGTAGACAAACTGGTTGCCCAGTGGGGGAAGGATTCGGCGAATGGCCTGGGGCAGGATAATCAATCGCATTTTTTGATAATAATTCAGGCCGAGCGCGTCGGCGGCCTCGATCTGCCCCTGCTCGATGGATTGAATGCCGCCGCGAAACACCTCGGCCTCGAAGGCGCTGTCGCACAGGGTCAATGCCAGGATGCCTGCCGTAAACGGGCCAAGGGCCAGGCCGATCACGACGGGAAAGCCATAGTAGACCCACAGGATCATGACCAGCACCGGAACCGACCGGAAGGTTTCCACATAAATGCGGTTGCACGCCCGGAGCCACGGCTGCCTGGCCATCCCGGGCAGGGCCACCAGCAGCCCGAGGATGATCGACGCCGTCAATGAAATCGTCGACAAGGAAATGGTCAGGCCAAACCCGGCCAGAAGAAACTTCAGATGAGCCGTACCCTGGGGGGTCGTGGGAAGGATCTCATACCAGCCCCACTGATAATCCTGCCGGCTGCAGCCGACGGCCACAAGCAGCACCAGGACCACAAGCAGCCATGAGGAGCGAATTTTCATGGTTGTGGCATCCACTTCTCCTGCAGTTCCAGGAAAAATCCCTGGTTGGCTTTGATGGTGATCCAGTGATTGAGGTAATTGATCCAGACCTGATCGGTTTGCGGGGTGATGAACGCCAGATCAGCCGGGCTGCGCGGCTTGTCTACCGGCACAATGGCCAGCTGCGGGTAGGTCCGGATCAACTGCGAGGCCTCCAGGTTACTGGTGATCGACACCTGGGCGCGCCCGCTGAGGACTTCCTGGAAATCACGCGCCGGGGCTTCCACTGCCTTGATTTCTGCTTTTGGGAAAAACTGTTTGACCTGCTGTTCGAATGACGTGCCCAGCGTGACAGCCACACGGACATCAGCGCGGTTTATATCTTCCCAGCCGGCAAAGCGGGCGATAT
>JAZBOH010000262.1:0-3219 GCA_036351055.1 Lysobacterales bacterium | reverse complement strand
TCGCGCACGGTACCCTTTGTCTCGAAGGCGAGCAGTGTTCCGCTGGCCCGGGTCGCTGCCCGGGTCATGGCTGGAATGAGTCTAAAAGAACAAGGGGTTACAAGAGAAATCATACCTAATTTCTATTCTGTCAAAGAAGCGGTCTTTCCGTTCATGAAGTTTCCGGGCGTCGATCCGATCCTGGGGCCGGAAATGCGTTCCACGGGTGAGGTGATGGGCATTGGCTGGAGTTTCGGCGGCGCACGCGCCAAGTCGATGATGGCTGCCGGTTACCAGCTTCCAAAGACCGGCAAGGCGTTTCTCAGCGTTCGGGATGCGGACAAGCAGGTATTGATTCCGATCGCGCGGGAGTTGGTCGGCCGCGGTTATGAACTGGTAGCGACGCATGGAACCGCCTCGTTCCTGAACGAGAATTCGATCAGGTGCGAATCCGTCAATAAGGTGATTGAAGGCCGTCCGCACGTGGTCGACCTGATCAAGAACAATGAAATCAATTTCATTGTTAACACCACGGAAGGCGCACAGGCCATCGCGGATTCATTCTCGATCCGGCGCGAAGCATTGCAGCGCAAGGTAAGCTATACCACGACCATCGCCGGCGGACGGGCTACTTTGCGCGCGCTGGATCACGAGTACGACTACACGGTGCACAGCCTGCAACAGATTCACCGCGGGCTGGAAGCCTGAGAGGATACGGAGAGTCATGAGCAGACAACCACTGACAAAGAAGGGCGTGGAGCGCCTGCGCGAGGAACTGGCGCGGCTGAAAAAAGTAGAGCGCCCCAAAGTCATCGCCGCGATCGCCGAGGCCCGTGCACACGGTGACCTCAAGGAAAATGCCGAGTACCACGCCGCCCGTGAGCAGCAAAGCTTCATCGAAGGCCGCATCCAGCACCTCGAGTACAGCATTTCCCACGGTCAGATCATCGACGTGGCCCGTTTGAACGCGGGTGAAAAGGTGGTTTTTGGCGCCACGGTCACCCTGTTCGATGCGGCAAGCGGTGACGAGATCACTTACCAGATCGTCGGCGATGTGGAGGCTGACATCAAGAAGAACCTGATCGCGGTCAGTTCACCCATATCCCGTGCCATCATAGGCCGTGAGGTCGGTGACGAGATTACCGTGCGTGCGCCTGCCGGCGACCGTGAATACGAGATCGTCGACGTCGAATACGTTTGAACGCGGAAGTGGGGCCAGGCCTGACCACACTCCTCGTTGAGGACCTGCAGCTGTTGGCGCGGGCGTTGCCGGTCGGGTCGCGCTACCCGGCCCTCGAGCGGGTACTGGCCCGTGGCAAGCAGCGCCAGGTTCTTTCCCCATCCCCCAACCACCTGCGCTACCAGCTTTTTTCCGCGAACAGCAGTAGGCAGTTGTCCGTGGCGGCATTGACGCGAGCAGACGATTGCGGCGTGCTACCCGAAGCCGGTTCCTACTGGCTTCGGGCGGACCCCGTCACCATGCGTGCCGACAGGACACAGGTATTCACGACCTCCTGTGGTTTTGCTGACCTGGACCAGGCAGAACGTGACGAAATCAACCGTATCGTGGTGGCCGCGATGCAACACGAAGGCATCAGTACGCCGGATTGCCAAAATGGACACTGGTGTTTTGCACTCGATGCACCGCTCGATTTTGAATTCATGCCCCTGCACCAGGCCCTCGGGCTGGACGTGGCCGAGGCCTTGCCGTCTTCGCGCGAGGCCATACCGTGGAAGCGCCTGTTGACCGAAATACAAGTCGACCTGCACCAGAGCGAGGTGAACGTTCGGCGCCGGGCCGGCGGGCTCCAGGAGATTAACTCGGTCTGGTTCTGGGGTGGCGGCACGCTGCCGGCCATTGAAGAAATCGTGTTCGACTCGGTCTTTTCGAATGACCCCGTAAGCCGAGGGCTTGCCATGGCCAGCGGTAGCCACCTGGCGCGCCAGCACCAGTTTACCCGCCAACGGGGCACGGTGTTGGTGGACTGGGTGATGGCGTCGGCGGATGCCGTTCGTGAAGCGGGAGCCCTGGAACGGTTTGTACAGAGTCTGCTGTCGGCACCCATGGGGCCCGGAGAGGGTTTGACCCTGCTCGACGGCAGCGGAAATGCCTGGGCGCTGGAGCGGTCATCGCGGTGGCGGTTCTGGAAAGGCAACAGGCCTTTGGCTACTGCCTTGCGAGGAGAGCCCAGATCGTGAGGGCAGGCAGGACCATTTCCCGGCGCGCGGCAGAAGGCGAAATCGAAGGGCTCGCCAGCGATATCAGCCCCATCGTCCGTCGTGTGCTACTGGGCCGGGGCGTGCGGCATGCCAGTGAAATCTCGCTCGGCCTGGCCGCCATGCACAACCCCGAGAAACTCGGCGGGCTGAGCGCTGCGGCTTCACTGCTGGCCGATGCCGTGACGGGGGGGCAAAGCATCTTGATCGTGGGCGACTTTGACGCCGACGGCGCTACCGGTACGGCATTGGCGATGCTTTCCCTGCGGGCCATGGGGTGCCAAACCGTGGATTTTCGTGTACCCAACCGTTTTGAATTCGGTTATGGCCTGACGGTGCCGCTGGTCGAGACTCTCGCGAACGATCCACCGGACCTGCTGGTCACGGTCGATTCCGGCATCAGTTGCGTCGCCGGCGTGGAAAAGGCCCGTGAAATGGGCTCCAAGGTGGTCGTTACGGACCACCACCTGCCCGGACCTGTTGTGCCGCCCGCGGATGCCATCGTGAACCCCAACCAGACGGGCGATGCATTCCCCAGCAAGGCGCTGGCGGGGGTCGGCGTGATGTTCTACCTGCTGGTTGCACTGCGATCGGAACTGCGCAGGCGCAACTGGTTTGACCGCTCACGTGCCGAACCCAACCTGGCGCAGTTTCTCGACCTGGTAGCGCTCGGCACGGTCGCCGACCTCGTGCCACTCGACCACAACAACCGGGTGCTGGTACGCCAGGGCCTGGAGCGGATCCGCCGCGGACAGGCGCGCCCGGGCCTGATGGCTCTCCTACGCTGCGGCAAGCGGGACTACCGTTATGTCAACGCTTCGGACCTGGGTTTCGCGGCCGGGCCGCGCCTCAATGCGGCTGGCCGGTTGGAAGACATGGCCGCCGGAATCCGCTGCCTGCTCAGCGACGACATGCACGAAGCACGCAGCCTGGCCGAATCACTCGACCGCCTGAACCAGCAACGGCGCCGCATGCAGGACCAGATGCAGGAAGAGGCCATGGAGCAGGTGTCGATCCTGCTGG
>JAZBOH010000261.1:0-2027 GCA_036351055.1 Lysobacterales bacterium | reverse complement strand
TTTCCGGTGATCGCGTGTACCTCGTAACCGGCCGTGGTCAGCAGGTCGACGGCAACCGTACCGAGGCCGCCGCTGGCCCCGGTGACGACAATCGGTCCCATGTCCGGGCGCTGGCCGTTTTCTTCCATGCGGTACAGGCTCATCGCAGCCGAGAAACCCGCTGTGCCGATGCCCATGGCTTCGCGCATGTTCAGGCCGTCAGGCAGGGCTACAACGATCTCCGCCGGCAGCCTGAGGTACTCGGAGTAACCGCCGTCGCGCGTTTCGGACAGGCCGCTGCCGTTGGCCAGTACCCGGTCGCCTGGCTGGAAGTGTTCGCTGCCGGACTCGACCACGGTGCCCGCCACGTCGATCCCGCCGTTGAGCGGGTAGCGACGCAGGATCTTGCCCTTGCCGCTGGCCGCAAGCGCGTCTTTGTAGTTGATCCCGGACCAGCCCACACGGATGGTTACGTCGCCTTCGCTCAGGTCCTGCAGGCGCGTATCTTCGATAGCGGCGCGGTAGCCGTCCTCATCGTCACGGATGCGGAAGGCCTTGAAGGTGTCAGGGATGCTGCTCATGGTTCCAGTCCTCAGTTGCCGCGGTGGATTGCCCTGCCGTCGAGGTGCAGGGCAGCTTCGTGAACGGCCTCGGAAAGTGTCGGGTGTGCATGGATTATGCGCGCCAGGTCTTCACTGCAGCCCTGGAATTCCATTGCAACGACGCATTCGGCAATGATCTCGGAGGCGTTGGCGCCGAAGATGTGCACGCCCAGGATCCGGTCGCTTTCCGCGTCGGCCAGCAGTTTGACCAGGCCGTTGCCCTGGCCGCCGGCCAGCGCCCGGCCGTTGGCGGCGAGGGGGAAGGATCCGGTCTTGTAGGCGATACCTTCATCCTTGAGTTGCTGCTCGGTTTTTCCGACCCAGGCAATCTCCGGATCGGTATAGACCACCCAGGGCACGGTGTCGAAGTGGATTTCGGCGGATTTGCCGGCGATCAGTTCAGCCACGGCCACGCCTTCCTCGGATGCCTTGTGCGCCAGCATCGGGCCGCGCACGCAATCGCCGATCGCCCATACGCCGGCGGCGCTGGTGCGGGACAGTTCGTCCACATCGATCTGGCCGAGTTTGTTCATCTGCACACCACTGTCGTCGGCCAGCAGCCCGGCCGTGTAGGGTTTGCGCCCTACGCTGACCAGCAGGCGGTCGAAGCTCATTTCGCTTTCCTTGCCCCTGACCTCGACGATGACATGGACTTTGCCATCCTTGACCGCCGCGCTCTTGACCATTGCGCCCAGGCGGATGTCCAGTTTCTGGCGTTTGAAGACGCGCAGGGCCTGCTTGGCGATGTCCGCGTCGGCCAGCGCCAGGAAATCGGGCAGGGCTTCCAGCAGGGTGACCTGCGAGCCGAGCCGGTTCCATACCGAGCCCAGTTCCAGGCCGATTACGCCGGCCCCGATCACGCCCAGCGTGACCGGCACCGCCTCGAAATCCAGGGCGCCGACATTGTCGACGATGTACTCGCCGTCAAACTCGACATTGGGAATCTGGATCGGCACCGAGCCGGAAGCCAGGATGACGTTGTTGGCCGAAAGGCTGACCTCGTCGCCACCGTCCGCGGGGCTGACCGTGACCTGTTTGCCGGCATGAAGCGTGCCGCTGCCGTGGAAGAAAGCCACCTTGTTGGCCTTGAGCAACTGGCTAACACCACCGGTGAGTTTTTTCACCACGCCGTCCTTGCGCGCAATCATGGCGGGTACGTCGATCTCTGCGTCATTTACGCTGATGCCGTGATCGGCAAATTCGTGCTTCAGGTGGTGGAAGTGCTTGCTGGAATCCAGCAGGGCCTTGGAAGGGATGCAGCCGACGTTGAGGCAGGTGCCGCCGGGTGCGGACTTGCCGTCCTTGCCGGTGAACCTGTCCACGCAGGCGGTTTTCAGGCCCAGCTGTGCCGCGCGAATAGCTGCGACGTAGCCGCCGGGGCCGCCGCCGATAACAATGACATCGAATTTTTCTGACATTTGGTTTTTCCTTCGTTTGGGGTCAGAG
>JAZBOH010000260.1:0-7595 GCA_036351055.1 Lysobacterales bacterium | reverse complement strand
CTGCAATTTCCTGCAGGGTCTGCTCGTCCAGCGCCTGTTCGCCGGCCGCCCCGGGGTCCCCCATCGCAATGGTGTGGATGGTCACCGCGTTGTCCGCCGCAACCTCGGCGGCCCGGACCGGCGGCAGCAGGCTGCCCGTGTCGTTACCGTCGGTGAGTATGATCAATACGCGGTCTTCCACCTCGCTGTTCTCAAACAGGCGTATGGCCAGGCCGATCGAATCGCCGATCACGGTGCGGGGGCCAAGCATCCGTACCTGGGCCTCGCCCAGCAGTTCGCGCACGACGTCGAGGTCACCCGTGAACGGCGCCTGTACAAAAGCCGCGGAACCAAAAAAAATCAGCCCGACCCGGTCGCCGTCACGCCGCGAGAGAAAGTTGTCCAGCACCTGCTTCGCCGCAGTCAGGCGGTCCGCCATCTCACCCGAGGCATCGATAAAGTCCTGGGTGTCCATCGACCCGGACAGGTCCAGGGCCACCAGCATGTCCCGCATCGGCGTTTCGCTGACGACCGGCTCGGCCAGCCACTGCGGCCTGGCCAGCGCGGTGACCAAGGCAAGCCAAACCAGGGCCATCAGGACCCATTGCGGTCGCAGCCTCCGGATCGTCGGCGCACCCGTATCGCCCTGCTGTCCGGTCAGGCGGCGCAGCAGGTCCATGAACGGCACCCGCACGGCCGGGCGGGACTCCCGGTACTCGGGCAGCACGCGCCGCGCCAGCCAGGGTAGCGGCAGCAGAAGAAAAAGCCAGGGCATGGCGAACTGGAGCATGGTCAGGCCGCCTCCACCCGATGGTGTTTCAACCAGTGTTCCGCTGCCGCGCCAAGCGTCTCGATATCCGCCTCCGAGGGCCTGTAACCGCCGCTGGCGCCATAAGAAAGCCGGTCCAGCACCTCACCCGCCCCGCTGCAAAACCGGTCTGTGGCGGCTGTTCTGTCGAGAAAGGCATGCCACGCCGGGCCATTGAGCCCGGCCACGTCCGGCCGCGGCCAGGCTGCCAGCGCCGCACGCTTCAAAAGCGGGGGAATCTGCCGTGCCGAGGGCGCTCCTGCGGCCAGGATCGCTGCGAGTTCCCGCCTTGCTTCCCTTCGATAGGTGTTTTTCCGCCAGGCCTTCAGCGCGCGAAACAGGCCCCAGCTCAGCAATACGATCAATACCGCCATCACCCCATACCAGCCCGGTGCCGGCGGCCACAGGGTGACGGGCCCGGGCAGCGCGATATCGTTCAGGTTTTGCAGGCTGCCGGGATCGTTCATGCTTCAGCCCCGCCCGCCCTGGTGTCCCAGCGCATCGCGTACCTGTTCCAGCACGTCCGATGCCGTGCTAAGTGGCAGCAGCGGAATGGAATGGCGGCGTGAGGCTGAACGCATTCGGTCCATCCTCTTTTCGAAATCAGCCCCGTAGGCTTCCCGCAGTCTGCGTGCCGCCGTACTGAATTCGAGCTGGGTTTCGCCGTCGGAGAACACCAGCCGGCCCGCCTCGGGCATGGCCTGCTCGAGGGGGTCGTAAACAAACAGCGCCAGAACGTCGTTGTGTTCCGTCAGGCGGGTCACGTGGCGCCGGGTTTCCTCGCCGATCCCCGCGGCATCGCTGACCAGGCAAACCAGGCAGTCATGGCGCGCCAGCGCGCTCAATTGCTTCAGGGCCCGGTCCAGCATGCCGGGGTTGGGCCGGACCGCCGTGCTGGCGTTCAGCGCCCTGTTCTTTTTGACAATGCACTTGAGGATCTGCGCCACCCGGTCCGCGCTGCGGTGCGGCTGGATGACCGTGATATCCGTGTCGTCAAATACCACGGCGCCGACCCGGTCGCCCTGCGCCAGGGTCCGCCAGCATGCAACCGCCGCCGCCTCGGCCGCGGTCAACGATTTCATCTTCCAGCGCGAGCCAAAAAACATCGACATGCGCTGATCGACCAGCAGCCAGACCGTGCGGTCCTTTTCCTCGGTATAGACGCGCACGAACGGCTCACGCGTACGCGCGGTGACCTTCCAGTCGATATTGCGAGTATCGTCACCCGGCAGGTAGTTACGCAGTTCCTCGAAATTGAGCCCGCGGCCACGCAAACGTGACGCGTGTCGGCCGCTCAGCACGCTGTGCACGGGCTGCCTTGGAAGAAAACTGAATCCGGACGATTTGAAACGCAGGCGCATCAACTCGTCCAGGGAAGCGTACACGCCCTGCCCTTGCTGGCTGCCGCCGCGCCGTTTTTTGACCGCCGTGTATTGCATCGCTCCGGCCCGCCTCAGGCGACGGCCACGAGCTTCAGAATTTCATCGATCACGTCATTGGCCGAAATGCCGTCTGCGCTGGCATCGTAGCTGAGGTTCAGGCGGTGACGGAAAATGCCGTGAACAACCGCCTGCACATCCACGGGGAGAACGTGGTCGCGTCCTTCGAGCCAGGCGTGCACGCGGGCGCACTTGTCCAGCGCGATACCGCCCCGGGGGCTGACGCCGACGTGGATCCAGTTGGCCAGGGGTTCGCCGTAGCGCTCCGGGTAACGGGTCGCAAATACCAGGTCCACGATGTATTTTTCCATCGCTTCACCCACCGCGACCCGGTGGATTTCTTCACGGGCGGCGAAAACCACGTCCTGGCTGATCGGTGCGGCAGCATCAGCGTCCGTTGACGGCTGTTCTTCGCCACGCACCAGGCGGATGATCTGCGCCTCCGATTCTTCATCGGGGTAGTCCACGTACACGTGCATCAGGAATCGGTCCATCTGCGCTTCGGGCAAGGGATAGGTCCCCTCCTGCTCGATCGGGTTCTGGGTCGCCATCACCATGAACAGGCCGGGCATCGCGTGGGACGTGCCCGACACCGTCACCTGGCGCTCTTCCATGGCTTCGAGCAAGGCTGCCTGCACCTTGGCCGGGGCCCGGTTGATCTCGTCGGCCAGCACGATGTTGGCGAAAATCGGGCCGGCTTCGAAACGGAAAGTCGGCTGGCCTGACTCGGTGTACAGCACCTCGCTGCCGGTGATGTCCGAGGGCAGCAGGTCCGGCGTGAACTGGATGCGGGAAAAATCGGCATCCATATTGCTGGCCATGCCTTTCACCGCACGGGTCTTGGCCAGCCCGGGCAAGCCTTCCATCAGGACATTACCGTTGGCCAGCAAGCCGATCACCAGGTTCCTGACCACGTCCTCCTGGCCAATGATGGAGGCCGCCATGCGGCGTTCGAGATCGCCAATCGATTCCAATGCACTCATGTGTTTCCTTCCCGTTGTACGAGCGATGTCAGTCGCGACCCGGCAGAGCTGTTTCCACACCCCGCACCCTCGCGTCACCAGGCACTAATGGTACAAAAAAACCGGGGCCAGGAGGCCCCGATTTCTTACTTACCGTTTACTCCGGCGACTACTGAGAGCCGGGATTTTCGCTCAGCTGATCCATCACCTTATCCAGTGAGAAACTGGCGGCCTTCTGGCGTGGCGGATAGTCCTTGAACGTCGCCATGAACTCGGCAACATAGGCCTGCGCCGGCACCAGCAGGTAGGCACGGTCCAGCAACCAGTCATAATAAGTATTGGACGTGATCGGTGCCCGCTCATACGGGTCACGTCGCAGGTTGATGATCAGCGGAATACGCAGCGGCACGAAGGGGTCCATCCAGGCCCGGAGCGTGGCTTCGGACCTCTGCTCCATGAAAATTGCCTTCCAGTCGTTATAGCGCAGCGCTGTCATGTCGCCGTCATCGGAAAAGTAGAAGATTTCCTTGCGCTCGCTCTTTTCGCTTTCCCCGGTCAGCAAAGGCAGGATGTTGTACCCATCCAGGTGAACCTTGTATTTGCGTCCCAGTGCCGGTGACTTGTAACCGTCCAGCAAGTCTTCCTTGATGTCGTCCTTGCCGGCCACGGCGGCAAAGGTGGGCAGCCAGTCCATGTGGTGAACGATTTCGTTGGTCACCTGGCCGGCTGGAATCTTGCCGGGCCAGCGAACGAAGGCGGGTACCCGCCAGCCGCCTTCCCAGTTGGTGTTCTTTTCACCGCGGAACGGGGTCATGGCGGCATCGGGCCAGGTGTTCATATGCGGCCCGTTGTCCGTGGAATAGAACACGATGGTATTGTCGGCGATGCCGAGCTCATCGAGTTTTTGCAGGAATTTGCCGATGTGCATATCGTGTTCGACCATGCCGTCGGAGTATTCGTCCTGGCCTGATATTCCGCGCATTTCTTCTTTCACATGGGTGCGGAAATGCATGCGCGTGCCGCTCCACCACACGAACCACGGCTTGCCGGCATTCTCGGCCCGCTCGATGAAGTCGATGGCACGGTCGGAGGTATCATCGTCTACCGTTTCCATGCGCTTTTTGGTCAGCGGACCGGTGTCCTCGATACGACCATCGGCGAATGAGTGGATCACGCCGCGCGGGCCGAAATTCTTGCGGAACTCCGGATTCGCCGGGTAGTCCTCGTTTTCTGGTTCTTCCTCGGCGTTCAGGTGGTAGAGGTTGCCGTAAAACTCGTCAAAACCGTGGTTGGTCGGCAGGTGCTCGTCCTTGTCACCCAGGTGGTTTTTACCGAACTGGCCGGTCGCGTAACCCAGGTCTTTCAGGATCACGGCGATGGTCGGGTCTTCAACCTGCATGCCCTCGTCAGCGCCCGGTAATCCAACCTTGCTCAGGCCGGTGCGGAATACGCTCTGGCCCATGATGAAGGAGGAACGGCCGGCGGTGCAGCTCTGCTCACCGTAGTAATCGGTGAAGGCCATGCCCTCGTGGCCGATGCGGTCGATATTGGGTGTTCGGTACCCCATCATGCCGCGCGAGTTGTAGCTGATGTTGGTCAGACCGACATCGTCACCCCAGATCACCAAGATGTTCGGCTTGTCCGCGGCAAACGCGGGCAACGCAAATGCAAGTACAATCACAGCGCCGATGGCTATGATGAATCTGTTCATGGTTCTCATCACTTCTCTCTCCGATAAAATACAAGCTGAAACTTCAGGATAATACCTTTCTTCCTTTTTTCAACAATCCCAAGCAGAAACACAGTTCTAGGACCGGTGAACCGATCTGCTTTTACGGGCTCAATGCCGGTGCACGTGCCCGCGGTGGACCAGGCTGTGGATGATGGTGCCGATAATGACCGCCTGCATGGCCGCAATGAACACGTCGCCGGCCAACGGCAACAGTCTTTCCGAAAACTCGAAGCCCAGCACCGTGGCTGCCGCCATGCCGAACAGGGTCAACCAGGCGGCGCGATTCCCGTAGACCGGTTGAATGATCATCCACAGCATCATGCCGACGCCAAAGCGGTGCAGGATGATGGCGGCTGCCAGGCCCGCGCTGGCACGGAGTTCGCTGCCGGCCAGCCCCGCGCCGTCCAGCATCGCGTGCAACAACAGCCCTGCCAACGCAATGTACATGCTGAACAGGTGCATGGTTTCCGCGGCGCGCGTGACCAGTTTTTCTAGCAAGCCCGGCAGCAGGTAACCCAACAACAGCAATGCGACCGTCCAGGCACCCAGCGGTCCGATGATTTCGGGCACCAGCAAAACTACGACCATCACAATCAAAACGGCGACGATAGCGCGGTCAAGCTTACGCGCGATGGCGTGCGAACCACTGAACCAAACAAACAGCAATGGTCCGGCGAACAGCATGAGCAGTGAAAGCAGAAGCAAGGGGGTCTTACCTCGGTACCCGATTTGAGGCGGGCATACTAGCACAGCCCTTGCTAGAATAGCGGGAATTTCTTTGGCCGTTTGTGATGGATACACGCTTCATAGAGTCCATGATCGAGCAACTCGGGCCCGGCGCACACCTGGAGCTGGAACTGCTCGAACTCCTGTCCGCAGTAGCGGACCGCCAGGGCGTGGAGGTCAGCCCGGACGACCTCGAACGCGCCGCCCGTTTCGTAACGGCCTACATCGGGCAGGTCCCCTACATGATGAAAGTCGCTTGGACCTCGGCCTGCAACGTGGGCCTGGAAAAGGAAATGGACTGCATCCTCGATGTGGTCATGTCCTACTGGAAAGAAGGCGACGACGTGATCCCCGACGAACTCGGTGTCATTGGCCTGATGGACGATGCTTACTGTTCGCTGACCCTGCTGCAAGCCGTCTCCGACAACTACCGCCTGCTGACCGGCAAACACCTGTTTCCAGATGACCTGACCTCGGCCAACCAGGCCATGCACCGCATCATCGGCGAACCCTATGTCTCCGAACTCGAGACCATCGTGGTGCGCACCATGAAAGAGGCCTGCATCGTGCAATCGGTGAAAAAAATGGCCGACGAAGAAAAGCAGATCAATCTCGAAACCCAGAGCACCATCTGGAACCACGGCCCCGCCGGCCAATTCGACATCAAGGGCCTGGAGTCCCTCGGAATCCTCAAAGACTAAAAAACCAACAAAAAGGGGCCGGATACATTTACCCCCCTAAAAAGATACAAAAAGGTACCGGATCCAATTAACCCACCCCTTGATTTCCAACGATTTTTCCCGAAAAAACAAAAGGGGCCGGATACATTAAAAGCGAAAAAATGTATCCGGCCCCTTTTTTGTTTTTGCTCAGAGCGCTGCGAAAGCGCGCCGGGTCAGGTCGTCGCAGCCTTGCGCCTGGACCAGAACGTTGTCTTCGATCCGGATGCCGCCATATGGCTTGAACGCCTCTACGCGATTCCAGTTGATCATGGAGGCGTCCTTGTTGGCGCGCCACTTTTCGAGCAGTGAATCGATAAAGTACAGGCCGGGTTCAATGGTCAGAACGTTGCCCTCTTCCAGCACGCGGGTCAGGCGCAGGGCCGGGAAACCGTCCGGACGCGGAATGGGCTTGCCTTCATTGTCGATCAGGCCAGCCACGTCATGCGTCTGCAGGCCAAGGAAATGACCGAGCCCATGCGGATAGAACACCAGGCTGAGGCCGCTTTCAACCGCGTCCTCCGGGCTGACGTTGATCACCCCGGCATCTTGCAATACACCGGAAATTCTCAGGTGCGAGTCCAGGAACAGCCCCTTGTAGTCGATCCCGGCCCGAACCTGTCCAACGAGGTCACGCTCGACGGTATTCATGGCTTCGATCAGGTCCGCGAACTCGCCCGCTTCTTTTGCATAGGTCCGCGTGATGTCGGACGCATAGGCATTGACCGTGCACCCCCCGTCGAGCAGGAACGAACGAACCTCGTCCGGCAGGCTCCTCTCCCGCGCCTGGTAATGCAGCACGGCGCCGTGCTCGTTCAGAGCGACGATGTTGTTGTAAGGCAGCTCCGTGTCCGTGTGCTGGCAGGCAGCCAGGTAGCGGATATGGATATCGTATTCCGTTTTACCCTCGCGGAAAGCCCGTTCGGCTTCGGCATGGGCTGCGGCGGCCAGGTAAGCCGATTCCTGGATGCAGGCAACCTCGTATGGTGTTTTACGGGTGCGCCAGACATGCAACTGGTCAATCAGCGTGGTGGGGTTGACCCGCCGCTTGCCGTACACGTCCGCCAGCGCCGGCGAGTCACCGATGGCCGCGACCCGGCCCGAAGGCACCCGGTGTCGCCACTCATCCGTGTCGCGTACGACCTCTATCGTAAAATGCTCCGCCCACCACGGTTCCGGGTCGGAAGGCGGCAGGTACCAGTAATCATCCGGCTGGAAGTAGACCAGTCT
>JAZBOH010000259.1:0-3413 GCA_036351055.1 Lysobacterales bacterium | reverse complement strand
TGCAATGTTTATCGATAGTTTGACCCTGGCCGGTATCGCGGCTGCTTCATTATTTCTACTGCTGCCCCTGTTTTTCGGGAAAGAGACTCTGCGTGTTGATAACGAATGCAGGGAAGAACCGATACGCGAGATGCCGGAAGCAACTTTGCGGCAGCGGGAAACCTGTTAACCGGCGCCGGAATTTCGTCCCGGAACCTGCTCGATAGACCAATTTGTCAACGCCCACTCCCAGAAGCTTTTCAGATCGCCTGGCACATCGCCAGGAATCTGCTGATTGAGAAATCCGAAGGCCGCCAGAAGGGCTGGTAACGGGTTTTCTTTCAGCACCGGCTGTGCCCGGCTCTGTTTACTCAGTTTTCTGCCGTCGGCGCCTAGAGCCAGCGGCAGGTGGGCGTAGTACGGGTTCGGCAGACCGAGCAGCTGTTGCAGGTATATCTGGCGCGGCGTTGAAAGCAACAGGTCCGCACCGCGCACGACGTGGGTGATGGACTGAAACGCATCGTCGATGACCACCGCCAACTGGTAGCTGAATAGGCCATCAGCGCGCCGGACGACGAAATCCCCGACCTCTCGCTCGATATTCTGTTGCAGCTTGCCACACACCTTGTCGCTGAATGCCAGCGGATTGGCGTTGGTGCGTAATCGAATGCTGCGGGGTGATCGGTCATGGATTGTGCCGCTGCGGCAGGTGCCGGGATAGACGAAACCCTCGATACCTTCGCCCCCGGATTTCGCAATCTCCCGACGGCTGCAACCGCAGGGATAGGCCAGCCCAGCCTGGTGCAGTGTCTCAAGGGCGGCCCGATAGGCTTCCTGCCTGCTGCTTTGGTACAGCACTGCTTCGTCCCACTCGAACCCAAATGCCTCCAGGGTACGCAGTATATCGTCCGCGGCGCCCGGTTTTTCGCGCGGGGGATCGAGATCTTCCATCCGCAGCAGCCAGGCTCCGCGATGGTGTCGGGCATCCAGATAACTGCCCAGTGCCGCAACCATCGAGCCGAAATGCAAAGGGCCGCTGGGGGAGGGTGCGAAGCGGCCACGATAGGGTTTGGAGGCGTCAGACGACATGCACGGGGAAAATATTGACTACGGAAAAGCCGGCTCACGCCGGCTTTGTCTTGCTGCGCTGCAGAGGTAGTCAGCTCATCTGCTTTTCCCGGATCTCGTCCAGGGTCTTGCAGTCGATGCACAGGGTTGCGGTAGGGCGTGCTTCGAGCCGGCGGATGCCTATCTCTACCCCGCAAGCCACGCAGTAACCGTACTCGTGGTTGTCGATCAGGTTCAAGGTGTCCTCGATCTTCTTGATCAGTTTGCGCTCCCTGTCGCGGGTGCGCAGTTCCAGGCTGAACTCCGACTCCTGGGTCGCCCGGTCATTGGGGTCGGGAAAATTGGCCGCTTCGTCCTGCATGTGATGCACGGTGCGGTCCACCTCCTCCATTAATTCCTTTTTCCAGGCGGCCAGTATGGCGCGAAAGTGCGCCTCCTGATTCTCATTCATATACTCCTCGCCCTTTTTCGTTTTGTAGGGCGTGAAGCCAAACGGCCCGCTCAGGTCGCGCTTGGTTTTCTTTTTTGCGGTCATTCAGTGACTCCTGCAAACCACGCTGAAGAAGGGCGGTATATTAACCACATTCCAAGTTGTCGGGCAAGGCACCTGTTTGAATAGTGAAAATCGGGTCTGCTTTGAGTAAGCTGAGCCCTCGATCTTGCGTATTTCGGGAAGTTGGGATATGGCGGAACTTGAAGCCCTGTTGTTTGATGTGGACGGCACTCTGGCGGATACCGAGCGGCAGGGGCACCGGGTGGCTTTCAACGCCGCATTCGTCGAGGCCGGCCTCGACTGGCATTGGGACGAGGCACTATACGGGCAATTACTGCAAGTCACCGGCGGTAAGGAACGCATTGATTATTATCTGAAAAAATTCAACCGTGAATTCGAGGTTGCGGGCAACAGGGCTGATTTTATCGCCGGCCTGCACCATGCAAAAACCAGTCACTACACGCGGCTGCTGGAAGAAGGCGGGATTCCCCTTCGAACAGGTGTCAGGCGGTTGCTGACGGAAGCCCGTCAGGCCGGTCTGCGGCTGGCGGTCGCCACCACCACTACGCCGGACAACGTGACTGCGCTTTTGCACAGCAGCCTGGAGGATGGCGCATCCTGGTTCGAGGTGATAGCGGCAGGCGATGTGGTGCCGGCTAAAAAGCCCGCGCCGGACATCTACGTTTGGGCCATGCGGCAGATGGATCTGGAGCCCGATGTCTGCCTGGCGCTGGAGGATTCGCACAACGGCGTGCGCGCCGTGCTGGACGCGGACATCCGTTCGCTCGTGGTTACGGTAAACGGTTACACCCGCGATGAGGATTTCACCGGCGCCGGGCTGGTGGTCGATCACCTGGGGGATCCCGGCGAGCCCTGTACCGCGCTTGCGGGTGATCTCGGGGGGCGTGAGAGAGTCGATATTGGGCTTTTGCGAGAAATTCACGCGGCTTCGACGGCGCCTGCGTAAAGCTAAGATCGGGTTGCCGGTTCTCGGTTGAGGGTTATAGATGTCGGAAAACATAAAAATAGCCCGTCGTATGCGGCACATACACCCGTTCTACGTGATGGAGTTACTGGCGCGCTGCAAGACCCTCGAGGCCCAGGGCAGGTCGGTCGTGCACATGGAGGTGGGCGAGCCTGATTTTGTCACTCCGGAACCCATTATCCGGGCCGGCCAACTGGCGTTGCAGCAGGGCCACACGCACTATTCCCCGGCGACGGGCATTCCCGAACTCCGCGAGGCGATCGCAGATTTCTATCTCGACCACTACGGTGTCCACCTGGATCCGGGGAGGGTGCTGGTCACACCGGGGGCGTCGGGCGCGCTGCAACTGGTGATGAGCGTACTGATCGACCCCGGCGACGCGGTGTTGATGGCCGACCCCGGCTACCCCTGCAACCGGCACTTCGTACATCTGGTTGGTGGCATTCCGGTCAGCATTCCGGTCGGCGCAGACACCGAATATCAGCTCAGCGCAGCATCGGTGTCTGCCGCCTGGACACCAAAGACCAAGGCGGTACTGGTCGCTTCGCCGTCGAATCCCACAGGAACCTTGTTGAGCCTGCCAGAGTTGAGGGCCATCCACCAGGTCGTTCGGGACCGGGGGGGCGTTTTGATCGTAGACGAGATCTACCAGGGCCTGGTCTACGACGGAGACAGGATGCAAACCGCTTTGGCCATCGCCGACGATATCTTCGTCATTAACAGTTTTTCCAAGTATTTCGGCATGACCGGCTGGCGGCTGGGCTGGCTGGTGGCGCCGAAAAGCTGCGTCGCAACCGTCGACCGCCTGGCACAGAATATATTTCTGGCGGCATCAACTCCCACTCAGCACGCTGCGCTGGCGGCGTTCACTCCCGAGACCCTCGATAT
>JAZBOH010000258.1:0-37090 GCA_036351055.1 Lysobacterales bacterium | reverse complement strand
AGGCCGCCACTACTTGAACCTGGGCCTGTTGATCATCGCGATCTACTACGGTTACGCGTTTGTCGTCGAATCGGCAGCGGGTGGCGGCACGTTGCCGCTGATCATCATGACGATCGTTTCTCTGCTGTTTGGTATCCACATGGTGATGGCCATTGGCGGTGCCGATATGCCGGTCGTGGTCTCCATGCTCAATAGCTATTCCGGTTGGGCGGCTGCCGCCACCGGTTTCATGCTGGGTAACGACCTGCTGATCGTAACCGGTGCGCTGGTCGGTTCCTCGGGCGCCATCCTGTCCTACATTATGTGCCGTGCGATGAACCGCAAGTTCCTGTCCGTGATTGCGGGTGGGTTTGGTACCGGAGGCGGAACGCCGGCCGCGGGTGCCGATGTGGACCAGGGTGAAGTTGACCCGATCCTGCCTGAAGAGACTGCCGAACTGCTGAAAAACGCCAAGCAGGTGATGATCATTCCGGGTTACGGCATGGCGGTTGCACAAGCGCAGCATATCGTTCACGAGATCACCAAGACCCTGCGTGATAAAAAGGTCAATGTGCGTTTCGGCATCCACCCGGTTGCCGGCCGCATGCCCGGTCATATGAACGTACTGCTGGCGGAAGCCAAGGTGCCTTACGACATCGTTTTCGAAATGGATGAAATCAATGATGATTTTCCGGACGTCGACGTGTCCATCGTCATCGGCGCCAACGACATCGTCAACCCGTCGGCACTCGATGAACCCGACGGCCCGATCGGCGGCATGCCGGTTCTCGAATGCTGGAAAGGCGATACGACCATTGTGCTGAAACGCAGCATGGCCACCGGTTACGCCGGTGTGCAGAATCCGTTGTTCTTCAAGGACAATACGCGCATGCTGTTTGGCGACGCAAAGGACACCCTGGAAGCGGTTTACAAGCTGCTGTAAGGCTTAGCCAGGTAACGAGAAAACCCCCATCGTTCAGGCGTTGGGGGTTTTTTCATGGGTGTTGACCAGGGGGGTGCTTTACTTTCTGCCCCCGTTCTTGATGATCGGATCATGTGCGACGCATTCACCGGTCTTGACGCGTTGGACATGAACCACGTATTCGAATTCCTTTATTTTCCGGTTCCTGTCCTGGATCTTCCAGCCGCTATGCCCATGCTTCTTTGAGGATTTGAATTCGTAAGCATCAAGCGGCTCCCCGTCGGGGGCGCTGATGCCGGTGATTTCCCAGTCCTGTTCCGATTTGACCTTCCACTTGATATTGACGGTTCCCCAGGATTTTTCGATTTTCAGTGTGTCTGGATCACAGCTCACTGTCCCCTGTGTATCGATGTTCACCGTGACCTGGTAGTCTTTTTTTTCCAGTTTGTTCATGCTTTCTCCGTTGCGGGTGGACTCGGACCAAGTATAGACAGAATGAGTGCAAATGCCTGGAGCGGCAAATCCCGATGCCTTTCTTACCAGTTCAACCCCAGGCCGAGGCTGACCTGGCGGCCCATCGGGGGCGTGCCCGGAAATTCCTGGAAGTCGCTGTCGGTGAGGTTGTCTGCGATCAGCATCAGGCTGAAGTCCTGGAACGATTGCGGCTGCCAGCCAACCGACAGCGATGCCATGTAGGCCCGGTCGCCGCTGGTTCGCAGGGTGTTTGCCTGCTGCACGCGGTACTCGTTGTCCAGCCTGATTTCCCACTGCCGGGAAGGCTGGTAGACGGCAGCCAGGGTCAGGCGGTGACGCGCGAAATTGAGGGCGTAGTAGCTGGCGTCCACCGCGGTGTCACCGTAGTCGGCATCCTTGTCGATCCAGGCATACGCGCCGAAGAATTCCAGCTGGTCCGATCGCCAGGATAGAAAGCCCTCCAGTCCCCTGACATCCATATCGACCGGGTTGGCCTGGCGCAGGTAGGGGGCGCCCTGGCGATAGGTCCAGTCGACCAGGCCGTCGTCCCTGCGGTAAAAGGCTGAGAGCCGCGCCGTCCATTGGCTGGCTTCGTGGCTAAAGCCAAATTTCAGGGTATTGGCGTATTCCCGTTCCAGCCCCGGATTGCCGCCGAACAAGCCCGTGGGTGGCGAGTTTAGCGCCGTGTAGCCCGGCAATTGGGATGTTTTCGAATACTCCAGGTCGAAGCGGTCGAGCCCGCCGCCCCTGGGCACTTCGTATGAAAACAGGAACATGGGCACCAGGGTGTCTTCATCCCGGTTGGAAATATCCGCCCTGAGCCCGGCCCGGAACGACGTGCTTGCTCCAGAGGCCAGGATCCACTCGCGTCCCGGTGCGAGACCCAGGGAACCGTAGGAACGTGAATTGAAGCTCCCGCTGGTCAGGTCGGTTGAGCGCACCAGGCGGTCCGCCGTGAACTGGCCGCTGATATGCCAGTCCAGACCGGCATAGTGCTGCATGCCCGACAGGGCCAGCGAAAAACTGCGGGTTTCATGCTCGAAAGCGCCGGTTGTGCCCGACTCCTGGGTGCGGCGGTCGAAATCATAATCGTCTTCCAGCCAGCGGTAGGCTGACGCGACCTCCCACCAGCCGTTCCGGCTCGAAACACGGTGGTTGACCAGGGCCAGGCCCAGTTTCGTCTGGTCGGTTTCGGGTAAGGAGGCAAAACCGGTATACATGCCGGGCCAGCCGGCAAACTTGTCGTGGTAACCGAGCAAAACATTGGTCTCCCGGCCGTTGGCCAGCCACTGGAGTTGGCCGGAAAAGCGTTTGAACTCGTGGTCCCCGTGTTCCACCGTGCCGTCGCCAGACGAGCCGGACGCCGATATCACCGCGCCAAACGAGGTTCCGCCTTGTAGTTTCCGTACATGACCGGTCCGGACCGACGCATGGTAAAGCTGGTCACTGCCCACGCCAGCGTACAGGCTGCTGCCACGGGAAACGGGTGTGAAACCGTAGCTCACGGTTGCTACCGATGCATTGAAAGAATGGAGGCCATTATCGAAATCGGTGAGTAGCTCCGGTGAGCTCAACATACCCGGGTCCACGGGAATTTCGACAGCGTAATGCCCGGTCTGGGGATCCGTGATCGTGATGGCGCCGAGCCTGAAGCCGGTGTTTTCGAACAAGCCGCCACGGACGGTGACGTCGGCCTGGCCTTCCGGCAATCCGCGGGTCTGCAGGTTGATCTGCGGGTCAAAGCGCAGTGCCGTTGCCGTTGATGCGAACGAGCTGGCCGGTTGCAGGTTGGCTACCCGCCTGGCCGTCACGGTTATCGGCGCCAGTACTTTAGCCTCTTGCCCGGTTTCGCCCGAGCCCGCCGCGGACGCGGACAGGAGCAGGGGGAGCGCGATTACTTCGAGCATCTGTTGGCCATCATGACTCAAACTGTCGCGCAGTTTATCCTATCCGCAGTACCGGCATGAACCGGCGTGGGGAATGTCTCAGAACGGTCCCAGGTCCCAGGCCAAGAGGAATGCGCTGAGCGCCACGGCCGCCAGGCCGGTCAGCGTGAATCCCATCACGCGGCTGCCGGGCAGGCTGTAGAGTTTCCGAGCACGGAAGGTGGCCCAGATGGTCAACAGGCCCAGTACACCCGTGGCGAGGCCCGTCCAGGCGCCGTAGACCGCCCAGGGCATGAAACCGAACAAGGGCAGGATCTCCGATGTATCTGCTGCCATGCCAATGGCCACCCCCAGGATGGTGACAGCGGTGACGGATGTGCCTGCGGCAAGCCAGGCCCAGGTCCGCGCCGCGCCGGCCAGTATGGCGGGCCGTCCCTCGGCGAGGCGGACCAGCGGTGAGAACGTCAGCACCAGGAAGGCCAGCAGGGAGATCAGCATCGAGCCACCCAGCCAGGCGCCGGGCAAGGCCAGCTTCTTCTTGTCCTGCTCGGCCAGCACGAGCAAACGCGGTACGACGGAAGACTCAAAGATCGGCGCGATCATTTCTGGTACTTCCATTTCGTTGACACAGGAAAGGTCGGGTTCCGCGGCCGGGTCATCGAAGAACTTATTCAGCATCGCACCACCGCATTTGACCGAGCGGGATGGACCGTGGCCAGCGTAGGGAAACTCCACGTAGGTGCCGTTTTCGAAACCCGGCAGGATGGCCTTGGCGTTCGGTGGCGGCGTGATTGGATCCATTTCGCCCTCGATGATCAGGCTGGGCAGGCTGGTTTGCACCGCGCGGTATTGATCACCGGCACGCAGTGGCATGCCAAGTTCCTCGCACAGGGTCATTTTGCGTTTATTGGATTCGGTGGTTCCCAAGGCCGCTCCGAGCACGGGAAACGCCTGCTGGTCCTTCAGGTTGGCACGGGCCTGGGCGGCAATACCGCCGTCGGCACAATGGATCGCGTTCGACATACCCTGGCTGCTGCTGAAAAAACCATCGTCACGCATGGAAACGGCTAGTGCCAGGAAAAGGTCTTTGTCACGGCGTTCGACCGCGTCTGCCCAGGCGTAGACCAGCGCAGCCATGGCGGGGTAGTTTTCCTGTTCGTAAAGGAAAACAAAGGGCAGCATGGCGACGATGTTCTGGAAGAACCGGGCCTTTCCCGAAGGGTAGGATTCCGTATCCTCGACCTCGATCTCGATGGCCTGGTCGACCACGGAAGCCACGGCCTGTCGGAGGCGGCCCCCAATATCCGGGTAGCGGTCGGCGCAGGCGGGCTGCGAGTCGCAGATGGCCTGAATTTTTACCAGGTCACGGTCGTACCACTTCACCACACGCCAGTGCTCGTCCGAGTCGCGAACATCGAGCGGCATGATCGCATCCAGCGCCACCGCCAGGATGCCTTCAGGGTCTTCCTTGACATAGGCCTGGCCGAGAATCGAGCCGTAGGAAATGCCCCATACGTTCCATTGCCCCAGGCCCAGCGCCTGGCGCAGGGCCTTGACGTCACGCGCGTTTTCAATGGTGTTGTAGCCTTGCAGGTCAACGCCGGCCGCGCGCGCGTTGTCGGCACAGAAACGCATGCGCTGATTGGCTGCTTCCAGGCTTTCCTCGAAGGTGGCTGCTTCGTCTGCCGCGGGTTTGCGTCCCGCGTACATGGGACAGAAATCGTCCGAGAAACCGATACCCCGTTGCTCCAGGATGTAGAGGTCGCGGTGGTCGAGGATTCCGTGGTCGCGCAGCTTCCTGACGTAATAGCTGGCTTTTACACCAGGCCCACCGGTCAGGTATATGACCGGATCATTGCGTTTTCCGGCAGCCAGGCCGGTTTCCTCGGTCTTGTCCTCGAAATCCTCCTTGGCCCAGCGGGAATTGATCCGCACCACGTGCAGTTCGATAAAACGGGATTCCGGGTTTTCACGGTTTTCCGGTACTTCGAGCAGGAAACAGTCGAAGTCACCAGGTTTGTAGTCGATCTTTCCTTTGAACGGGCAGATGACGGGGTCGAGACGGTAGCTGTCGCGTGCAAACAGGTCGGCCGGTATGTCAACTGTCATGCCGGTCTCCGATTCCGGCACCAGTCTTGTCTCCGAATCCAGCAAGGTGGTTTCGAAACCCGGGTTTGGATCCGGGATACCCGCCGGGTCCTGTGCGGAAATCGTACTACAGCTCAGAAGAAGGAATAGCGCAATACCGGTCAATACTTTCTTCATTGTCCATCCAGATGGGGTTGCAAAAAGGCCCGGCCCCTATCATCCCAGTAATCAACGGCAAGTACACGAGCAGAACCAATTTTTTCAGTGTTTCATGCTTCGCGGCCTCGATTCAGGAGCAACGCTCCGAAGGCACAGTTGATTCTGGTCAACTAATCGACTTCTTTTAGGTTTGATCTTTGTGGCGAGGCAATATATTAGAAATATCTACATAAGATATATCTAAATTAGTATAACCTTAATATAAACTTAACCAGAGCTTAATTTTTATCAAGTCATACGGAAAAGCCGGTGCCGGGAAGCATTCCCGGGCTGGCATCCGGGGGATTCACTTCAGATGATGGATAGCCGCAAAGACATTGCCGGTATCGGAAAATGGTTCGTTACGCCGGTCCTGACGCTCCTGTTTTTCTGGCTGTTGCTCAACGGTGGGCTCGATTCCGGCTCGCTCGTCGTGGGCATCGCTGCAGCGTTACTGATAACGCTGCTGTTTGGGCGCGGTCTGGCCATTTTCGCTGAGTTCCAACTGAGGCCGCGTGCCCTGGTCGCTGCACTTCAGTTTGTTTTCTACTTCATCGGCGAACTGGTCAAGTCGAACATCAAGCTTGCCGGGATCGTCCTGTCACCGGGCCTGCCGATCAAGCCGGGTATCGTTAAAGTGCGTACGAACCTCAAAAGCCGCATGGGCAGGTTGCTGCTGGCCAACTCGATCACGCTGACGCCAGGCACGTTGACAGTCGAACTGGAAGGCGAGTGGCTCTACGTGCACTGGGTGATGGCTGAATCCGCTGATATCGAGGCGGCAACCGGCAGCATCGTCGCCGGCTTTGAACGCTACCTGGAGGTGATGTATGGCTGACTGGCTCATCTGGCTTGCGGCGGCCCTGGCGGCAGCCGCCTTTCTTCTGGCGCTGTATCGCTTTATCAAAGGGCCATCGGCGGCTGACCGGGTCGTGGCTTTTGATGCGATGACCATCGTTGCGATGACCGGCATCGTACTGATCGCCCTGGTCGAAGGCCGCGGCATTTATCTGGACGTGGCGCTGGTTTATGCGCTGCTCTCCTTTCTCGGCGTCATTGTTGTCGCCCGCTACCTGGAAGGTGGATTCTGATGGCAGGGCAGATGGAAATCATCGGTGGGCTGTTGCTGGTGGCTGGCACCTTGTTCCTGTTTTTCGGCGGCCTGGGCCTGGTCCGCATGCCGGATGTCTTCAACCGTATCCAGGCAGGCACCAAGGCGACCACGCTGGGGACCTTGCTCGGCCTGGCCGGCGTTGCCTGCATGCGCCCGGAGTGGGGCCTGAAGTTGTTATTGATCGGCCTGTTCCTGCTGTTTACCAACCCCCTGTCATCCCAGGTGTTGGCGCGTGCCGCGCATCGCATTGCCGGGACCAAGTCGCAGGCGACCCTTGTTGACCGCCTGGCAGAAGACAAGGAGGAAACACCGTGAGCATTCTGTTGCTGGTAATGGCGTGCGTTCTGGTGCTCGCGATGCTGGCGGCCGCAATGGTGGCAATCAGTGGCAAGAGTCTGCCCATAGCCATTCTTTCCGCTGGCCTGGTCAGCCTGGTTGCATCGGTGCTGTTCCTGTTGCTGGCGGCGCCGGATGTAGCCATGACGGAGGCGGCCATCGGCAGCGGCCTGACGACGTTCCTGTTCTTTTTCGTCCTGGGGCGCGTCAAGGGAGGCCATCATGATTAAGCGTTTTACCGTTACCTTGTTGCTGGCCGGTCTTGCCACGATATTTATCAGCCTCGCACTTGGGTATGTACCCGATCAATCCCTGAATCACACGGCGCGCTATTACGCTGAGAACACCGTGCAGGACACCGGTGCGGCCAACATCGTGACAGCGATCATCGTGACCTACCGGGGCCTCGACACACTGGGCGAGGTGACCGTGCTGTTTCTTACGGCCGCCATCGTCGGCCTGGTTCTCGCCCGTGGCGCCAGGAGCGGTGAGGGCAGGGCGTTGCCGGCCTCCGGAGAATTGCTGACAACGGGGAGCCAGTTGCTGGTGCCGTTGATCCTGCTACTGGGTGTCTACGTTTTCGTCAACGGCCACCTGACGCCGGGCGGTGGATTCCAGGGTGGCGCGATCCTGGCATCGGGCACCCTGCTGGTGCTGCTGACCGACCCGCTGCGCCATTTCAGTCATCGTCTGATCGCCGTGCTCGAATCGGTATCGGGCCTGGTATTTCTGACCGTGGGTGTACTCGGCATGTTGCTGGCGGGCGGTTTCCTGGACAACAGCCTGCTGCCAAAGGGCACGCTCGGTGAACTGTTATCAGCTGGTACGATACCGCTGGTCTATTCCTTCATCGGCCTGAAGGTCGGTGCGGAGTTTTCCTCGATGCTGGCCAACCTATCTGAAACGGAGGGGTCATGATCGCAAACATTGCCATCTTCGCCGGGTTTGTTTTGATCCTGATTGGCCTG
Source organism: Lysobacterales bacterium (assembly GCA_036351055.1). Classification (GTDB taxonomy): domain Bacteria; phylum Pseudomonadota; class Gammaproteobacteria; order Xanthomonadales; family SZUA-36; genus JABDPF01. The sequence goes on along the minus strand of JAZBOH010000258.1, from coordinate 29,125 downwards.
TATGGCGCACTCACCAACTGCAACATGCTGCGCATGGTCGTTGCCTTCACGGTGGCGAATACCGGGGTCAACCTGGTGCTGGTCGCCGTCGGCCACATGGTTGGGCGAACCGCGCCGATCCTTGATGTCGCGGTCCCGGTGGCGGAAGCCTCCGCCAGGATCATCGACCCGGTTCCCCAGGCGCTGGTGCTGACGGCGATCGTGATCGGTGTGGGCATAACCGCCCTGATGCTGGCTTATGTCTACCGCCTCTACCAGATAAAACACACCCTTGATATCTCCAAATACACGGAACTGAAATGGTGAGCGCCGTTCACATTATCGTTGCCGGGCTGGGCACAGCGTTCCTGCTGGGGCTGCTGAGGGATGAGTCACGTCGTGCCGCCTACCTCATGACCCTGGCGGCCCTGGCTTTCATGAGCTGGGTGGCGGGCAGCTGGCTTTGGGCCTTCGCCGTCAACGGCGTCGCGGGTTTCGATATTTTTACCGCTGGTCACAAACCGCCTTTCGCGATTAACCTCAGAATGGGCATGAGCGAGGCGGCGCTAAGCCTGATGGTTTGCCTGTCCGGCTTGCTCTCGGCCATTTACATGCAGCGATCCTTGTTGCGGCTGGGGCGCCGCGCCATGTCGGTGCTGCTGATCATCATCATGGCGTTATGCGGCATCATCCTGACACGCGATGTATTCAATCTGTTCGTGTTCCTGGAACTCACGGTCATTTCTACCGCCGGCCTGGTCCTGCTCTCGGAAAATGACCTGGCGCTTGGCGCTGGTTTCAAGTACCTGGTGATTTCCCAGGTGATTTCCATCCTGTTGCTGGTTGGTATTATCTTTGCTTACCACGCGGCGGGAACGCTCAATATCGACGGCATCTCCGAGGCTTCACTGGTGACCCTGAAAGGCGGTTCGCTGGCGCTGTTCCTGATGTTTATCGCCGTCGTGACCGAACTGAAGCCCTTTCCGGCCAACGGGTGGGCACTGGATATTTACGAATCTGCTCACCCCGGGTTTGCCGCCATTTTTTCTGCGGCCATGGCGGGTGGCGCGGCGCTGTTCGCGGTCGACAAGCTGCTGCTGATCGGTGGGCCCGGATGGTACCCGCTGGCGACGGCCATCGGCATCCTCAGTTTCGTGGCGGCCAACCTGTTCGCCCTGCCGCAGAGTAACGACCGGCGCCTGCTGGGTTATTCCTCGGTGGGCCAGGTTGGCCTGGTGCTCACCGTGGTTGGCCTGCAGGACATACTGGGTGAACACTACCTGATGATTGCCGGCGGAATTTTGCTCTCGCACGCGGTGGCCAAAGCCGGCTTGTACTGGCTTTCGGGACTGGTGAGAGATCGTGATCTCACCGCATGGGCCGTTTTGCGGCGTTACCCCCTGCTGCTGCTCGCTTTCGTGACTTTCGTGGCGATGTTGACCGGCCTGCCGCCGTTCCCCGGATTCTACGCCAAGTGGGAATTGGTCCACGTGCTGGCCCGCGAAGGCAGGCTGGTATTGATGGGGCTGATTCTGTTTGGCACGCTGGTCGAAGCAGGCTACCTGTTCCGCTGGTTCGGCTACATCATCAAGCGCGAATCCGGCGGTATGGCAGTAGATTTGCCGCGCCACAGGCTGGCAACCGTGCTGGTCGCGATGCTCGCCAGTTGGCTGCTGGCTTTCGTCTGGGGCGGGCTTTCACCGCAGGCGAACCTGTTGCACAGTATTCCTCTCTTATGCGCTTTTGCTTTCCTGCTGCTGGACTGGCTGCCGGCACGGATCAAGAACACGCTTGCCATGGCCGGCCTGGTGGCCTTTTTCCTTGCTTCCTACCCGTCCTATGATCCGCTGCAGCTTATTTTCGGTGCGATCATTTTGATCGGCGGGGCGGTCATCCTGCTGGCCAGTTTCTTCAACACTGGCCGCCGGGCCGGGTTCTATCCTTCCGCAATGCTGATGTATGCCGGGCTGGCCATGCTCATCGTGGCAAGCGATTCGTTCACCTTCTTCGCGGCCTGGGAATTCCTGACCGTCGGCTCGTATTTCCTGATCCTGCGGGGTAAGCGCTCGGAGCCGCATGCGCTCTCCTACATCCTGTTTTCACTGGGCGGCGCCTTCCTGATCCTGGCCGCGTTTGCGCTGGCTGCCCAGGGTCAGAACCCGATGCCGATTGCGGCGCTTGCCAAAGTGCCCACCGCGTTGGCGCCCTGGGTGTTCATCCTGCTGGCAGTGGGTTTCATGACCAAGACCGCGGCCATCGGCCTGCACATCTGGCTGCCGGGCGCACACGCAGAGGCGGAAACGGACGTTTCGCCCATGGTGTCGGGCATCCTGCTCAAGGCCGGCCTGTTCGGCTTGTTCGTCCTGCTCATGAACATGGGCAAGCAACAGCTACACGGTATTGAACTCACCCACGTCATGCTCTGGATCGGCGCGCTCTCGGCATTGATCGGCAACCTGCTGGCAATCTTCCAGGAAGACGCCAAGCGGCTGCTTGCCTATTCGTCGATCGGGCAGATGGGTTATGCGCTGTTTGGGCTTTCGCTGATGAACCACCTGGGCTGGCTGCTTGCGTTGATGTTCGTGATCAACCACTACGTCTATAAATCCATGCTGTTCCTTTCGGTGGGTGGTGTCGCCAAGCGCACGGGAACCCGCGACATGTACCGCATGGGTGGACTGATTGCGTTGATGCCGCTTTCCTTCGTCGCGGTCCTGGTTGGCATCATCGCCGTGTCGGGCGTGCCGCCGTTGTCCGGTTTTGGCGGACGCTGGATCATGTACAACGCATTGATGACCGCCGAATACCGCTTGCCGATGGTGATCATTTTCCTGTCCGGGCCGATAGCCTTCCTGTACCTGTTCCGCTTGATCCATACGATCTTCCTGGGCCAGTTGAAGGACGAGCACCGCAAGATCAGGGAGGCGCCGTTCTGGATCGTATTGCCGCAAATGATCTACGTATTGTTCCTGGTCGGCTTCGCCCTGGTGCCGGGCCTGGCCCTGCGCCGGGTGGACGCTTACATCAGCCAGTATTTCCCCGAGGGCGCCCTGAACTGGAGTAACGGCCTGACCATTACCAGCAATTTTGGTTACTGGAGCCCGGTTTCCATCATGATTGCCGTTGGTGTCATTTTTGCAACACTGCTGGGTTGGTTGCTGTTCGTTAACCGCAAGGCGCAGAAGGTGAAACAGTTCAACATCGTGTTTGCCGGGGAACGGCCGTACCGGCCCGAAACCACGCATTTTGCCTGGAACTTTTTTGCCCCCTACAGAAAAGCTCTGGGTTTCATGACCCAACCCCTGGCCACGAGGTTCTGGGGAACGCTGGTTGACCTGCTGCACAGCGGCGCCGACGTCTCCCGCAGGATGTACACGGGTAATGGCCAGACCTATGCGATTCACTTCCTGGCCTTCGTGGTCGTCGTCTACCTGCTGAGCACGGGGGTGTAGTCATGGAGTTCCAATGGATCAAGATTCCCTATTCGCTGCTGACCCTGTTTATCGTGGTCAACTTTGGCTTCCTGCTGACGGCTTTTATCCGCAAGATCGCGGCCCGGGTGGGGCGCAGGCACGGAATTCCCGTTTGGCAGAACTACATTGACCTGGTCAAGAACTACGGACAGCGCAGCTCCATCACCCATGGCGCCATGTACTACCTGGGCCCGGTGTTCCGCCTGTCGGGCGGCGTCGGCCTGCTGCTGTTTGTGCCGACGATTTACGGCTCGGTCATGTTTTCGAACCTGTCCTTTGCTGGTGACCTGATACTGGCCCTGTATTTCGTGTTCTTCGGGACACTCGGCATGGCGCTGGGCGCGGCGGAAAGCGGACACCCGCATGCGGCGATCGGCATTACCAGGGGCCTGTCGCAGGTAACGGCGGCGGAACTGCCGTTTGCGCTGGCGGTGTTCTCCGTGGCCTTGCAGTATCAGTCCCTTTCCGTAACCGACATCGTGGCGGCGCAACAGGGCAGCATCCTGAACTGGACGCTGTTTACCAATCCCGTCGCTGTCGTGGCGGCGATGCTGGGTTTCCTGGGTTCAATGATGCGTTCGCCGTTCGACATCGTGCTTGCCCCGCAGGAAATCCCGATCGGCCCGCCGACCGAATACCATTCGTCTTACCTGGCCATGATGCAGACCAACCGGGCGATTTTCCCGATCGCCAAGATCGTGATCTACATGAACCTGTTTTTTGGCGGGGCGACGAACTGGCCGGTCTTCTTCCTGAAAGTTTTCCTGATTTACATGGTCTCGGCGTTTGTCGGCGTGGTCTTCCCGCGGTTCCGGGTGGAGCAGTCGATTCGCTGGTTCGTGGTCTGGGCTTTGCCGCTGGGCATCCTGGCCATCGTGTTGGTGTGAGCCTTATGAAAGAAGAACTGAAAATCCGAAAAGTCAAAGGCCCCGACGGAGTCGAGTTCGAGGTCGAACCGTTGCGGGACTACTATTGCGAGGAGGGGCCGACGGTTCAACCTGCCGCCTACACGAAGGTCATTGAAAAATTCTTCAACTGGGCGCGCGCTGAATCGTTGTGGATCCTGGGTTTTGGCACCGGTTGCGGCGCAATCGAGATGCGTCCGCTGATGACGCCGCGTTTCGATGCCTACCGTTACGGCGTGCAGTGGCGGCCGACACCGCGCCAGTCCAACCTGTTCATCATTTCCGGTTACCTGTCGACCAAGACCCTGAAACGCGTGATCCGTTCCTACGAGCAGATGCAGAACCCGAAATACGTGATGGGCCTGGGTTCCTGCACCATCAACGGCGGCATGTACTGGGACTCCTACAACACCATCAAGCGCCTGGACCATTACTTGCCCGTGGATGTCTACGTTGCCGGCTGCATGCCGCGTCCCGAATCGCTGTTGTCCGGTTTCGAAAAACTGAAAAAGATCATCCGCGCCGGCAAGGGCGAGGGCGCCAACGACTACGCCGAGAACTTCGATTGGTACAAGAGCAACCAGAAGTCCGTGGTCAAGGACTGGGATATGCCGGATTACAACTGGTAACACATGATGCAAGAACTGTATTCAAGATTGAAGACACTGTTCCCGCTGGGTGAACTGGACGTTCGCCGCGGAGACCTGGCCTTTGTCGAAGCGCCGGCGGAATACCTGAGACCCTTGCTGCTTCAACTGCGTGACCAGGAGGGTTTTGGCCACCTGGTGCTGCTGACCGCCGTGGACTGGCTGGAAGACGGTGATTTCCAGCTCACCTACCTGTTGTGCAACCGCAGGCACGCGGTTGACCTTGGTGTGAAAGTGATTATCCCGCGGACCGCGGCGATGATGCAGAGCATCCATGATATCTGGCCCACCGCTGAGACCTACCAGCGCGAACTGCGGGAGATGTTCGGAATCGATTTTCCCGGCAGTCCGCGCATCGGCGAGGACTTTATCCTCGAGGGCTGGGACGATATTCCGCCTTACCGGCGCGACTTCGATACCAAAAAGTATTCAGAAGAGAACTACGAGCACCGCCCCGGACGCGAAACCAGCGACCCGGCCACGTATATGAAAAACCAACTCTACCCGGGTGGTGAATAGGATGAGTTACCTACCGGACCGCAGCCAATCCCCAGTGAAGAAGCCCGACGGTTCTCTCGATTTCGACCTGAGTTCGGGCAAGTACCTGAAGCTGTGGCAGGGGCCGCAACACCCCGGCATCACCGGCAATATGTCGGTGGAACTGACCGTGTGCGGCGACGAAGTCGTTGAGGGGCGAACACACGTTGGCTACCTGCACCGCGGTTTCGAAAAACTGATGGAGCGGCGCACCTTCATCCAGTGTTTTCCCATCGTCTGCCGTATCTGCGTGCCTGAACCCGACTTCAACGAGTATTGCTATGCGGCCGCAGTCGAAGAACTGGCCGGCATCGAGGTGCCGGAGCGGGCCGACTGGATCCGTACCCTGATCCTGGAGATGGGGCGCATCAACAGCTACATGATGTACCTGGGCGGCCAGGCCGGTGCCTTTGGCCTGGGTGTTGTCGGCCAGTGGACGACCTACGTGCGCGACCTGATGCTGGACCGTTTCGAAGAATTGACCGGCGGGCGTATTTACCACATGTTCATCCTGCCCGGCGGCGTCCGTGACGAGCTGCCCGAGGGTTTCGGGGCGCGCATGGAAGAAACCCTGCGCGAGATGGAAAGCACGCTCAGAGACGTCTGGGACGTGATGTTCAACAACGCCGTGTTCAAGAAACGTGCAGTAGGTCTCGGTTACATCGACCCGGACTGGATCGAACCCTACGGTGTCACCGGTCCTACCGCGCGGGCCGCGGGCGTGCCGCTGGACGTGCGCAGCAACCAGCCCTACCTGGTCTACCCAAAACTGGATTTCGAGCCGGTGACCGGGACCGGCTCCGATACGTTCACACGCGCCGAAGTGCGGTTCCGGGACGTCCAGATGTCCATCGACCTGGTGCGCCAGATCCTGGCCCGTATGCCAGGGAGCGGTCCGGTGATGGCGGAAATCCCCAACGTGCTGCACTGGAAAATTCCGCGTGGCGAAACCTGGATCCGCGGCGAATGTTCGCGCGGTGAATACGGCTATTACCTCGTGACCGACGGCAGCGGCTACCCGCGCCGGGTCAATGTGCGCGGGCCGTCCTATACCCACGCGATGGCCTTGCTGGAAAAATTGATCGTCAACGTGAACATCTCGGATGTCGCGGGCCTGATGGTCTCGCTGCATACCTATCCGCCGGAGATCGAACGATGAGCGTACGCGATGTCATTTCACCTTTCACGGCGTGGAAAAACGTTTTCCGCGAAACGGTTTCGATCAAGGATCCGATCAACTCCAGGCCGGGTGCGCCGCGTTACCGTGGATTCCACCAGAACGACATGGAGAAATGCATTGGTTGCGGCACCTGCGAGGTGATCTGCCAGAACGCGGCCATCGACATGGTGCCGGTGGATGGCCAGGAAGCCAGGGATGGCGATTCCGGATTGCGCCCGCGTATCGATTACGGCCGCTGTTGCTGGTGTGCCCTGTGTGTGGACGTATGCATGACCGGTTCGCTGACCATGTCCAATGAGTACCAGTGGGTAGACAGCGACCCGGATGTTTTCCGCTTCATCCCCGGTGCTGAAAAAAAGAGCTGGGACGATGCCGAACTGGGCTACAGGCGCCCGGACGATCACCATATCAAGCCTGCTGCGCGGGTCAGCATGGGTGAGATGGAGCCCCAGGTCCGGATCGGCAACTTCGACGAAATTGTCGATGGCTACTCCATTGAACAGGCCGTCCTGGAAGCCGACCGTTGTGTTGAATGCGGCCTGTGCGTGGCGACCTGCCCGACCCACATGGCGATCCCGGATTACATACGCGCCGTGCGCGAGGGAGATTATGAACAGGGTCTGCGTTTGCTCTATGACAGCAACCCTTTCTCACAAACCTGCGGCCGCGTCTGCACCCACAAGTGCGAGACCGCCTGCGCCGCCGCCCACGATGGCGACCCCATCGCGATCCGCTGGCTGAAACGGCACATCACGGACCAGGTGCCGATCGAGAAATACACAGAGATCATTGGCAAGCCCGCAGAACCCACGGGCCGGAAAGTGGCGGTGGTCGGCGCAGGGCCGGCCGGGTTGACCGCGGCTTATGACCTGGCGCGCAAGGGCCACGAAGTACACGTGTTCGAAGCGCAGGCCGGTCCGGGCGGCATGATCCGCTACGGCATTCCGGAATATCGCCTTCCCTACGACGTGATTGACAACGAGGTTGGCGTGATCGAAGCACAGGGCGTAAAGATCAATTACAACTGCCGCGTGGGAACGGAGATCACGATGGCGCAGTTGCGGGATGACCATGACGCCGTTTTGCTCACGATCGGGCTGCACCTGGGCCGCTCAACGCGGATTCCGGGATCGGATCACCCCATGGTTATGAAGGCCGTCGACTTACTGCGTGATATCACCGAAGGCAAAGCGCTGGAAGTACCTCGAACGGCCGTGGTCATCGGCGGCGGCAACGTTGCGATGGATATCGCCCGGAGCATCGCCCGCCTGCAGCAGCAGAAATTCGGCAAGGTCGGCATGACGGTCACCGCGCTGGAGGACTTTGACCACTTCCTGGCGGACCCGGAGGAGGTAAAGGAATCCTTCGAGGAAGGCATCGAAATTATCGATGCCCGCGGCCCGCGTGAAATCATGCTGGAGAAGGACGGCCGCGTTTCCGGATTGAAAACCTGGAAGGTGCTGTCGATTTTTGATGAAGACGGCCGCTTTTCGCCTCAATACGACGACGGTGACGAGTGGATTCATTTTGGTGAAATGGTTATCGAGGCCATCGGCCAGATGTCTGACGTCAGTGTCCTGGGTGAAGAACTGACCGAAGCGCTGGAGTGGAACCGGGGGCGTATCCGGGTCGATCAGGCCGGTCGCACGTCCGAGCCCTGGTTGTGGTCGGGCGGTGACTGCGTGAACGGCCCCGACGTGGTGCATGCAGTGGCGGATGGTCACCGTGCCGCGGCCAGTATCGATGCCTACATCATGGCGAAGCAGGAGGAAGCATGAGCGAGAAGAAACCCCTGAGCGAAGGCCAGGCCGGTAACCGGCAACTGTTGAAATCCAAGAAAAGCCTGGCCGAGATTCTCGATGTCGCGGCCGAGTTTGAACGCACGGCGCGGGATTTTTACGCTGACCTGGTGCCGCGCGTGAGCAAACAGCTACGTTACCTGGTGGAAGAACTGGTCGCGGAAGAACAAGGCCACTACGACCTTGTGACTGAACTTCGTGCACGTCCGGACCTGGCGCAACAGATCAGCACGATGGTAGAAACGCCCGTCAGCGACAGGCGGTTTTCCGACAGCGTGCATCTGCCCAGGCTGGGTGATAATCCCGATGACCAGGCGGTCCTGCAATTTGCCCTGGGCCGTGAGCAGAAGGCCATCGACCAGTATTCCGCACTGGCCGAAACTTCACCGCCCGGCCCGATCAGGGAACTGTTCGTATTCCTGGCGAACGAGGAAACCCAGCACAAGATAGAACTGGAAAAAATTTACTACGAAATCGTCCATAGCGGAGGGGTGTAAGCCAACCGGGATAAAGCGTCTGACTCAGGTCATCCATCGGGCCATTGTCCGGCAAGCTGATCGGGGCCCTGCGGTAAAATCGCGAGGTATAGGGTGACAGCCTGGCTCCGGCCATGCGAGGAGAAACACGTTGGCGCCGGCTAACGCACCCTGGGAGAAACAGATCATGTCCGTAGCTGACCAACTACTCGCCGGTCTCGAATTGACGCTTACCGGCATGGTGACCGTATTCCTATTACTCACCTTCATGGTGCTGGCCATCGGCTGGATGACAAAGCTGGCCCACCGCCTGGCGCCGCCGTCCAAGCCCGTGCCGATGGGGCTTGGTATGACCGACGGGCCGCCCGGTGCACAGGACCCCGCCCTCATTGCTGCGATCAGCGCCGCCGTCCACCGCTTCAGGAATTCCCGGCGCTGACCTCTCGAAAATCAAGGCATTTCCAAAACACGACAAGGCATTACAGGAGTTGAAACGCTCATGGCCAACAAACTAGGCATTACCGAACTGGTGCTGCGTGACGCCCACCAGTCCCTTCTGGCAACACGCATGCGCATTGATGACATGCTTCCGATCGCCGAGAAACTGGACGCCATGGGCTTCTGGTCCCTGGAAACCTGGGGCGGCGCGACGTTCGATTCCTGCATCCGCTACCTCGGGGAAGATCCGTGGCAGCGTTTGCGCACGCTGAAACGCGCCATTCCGAATACCCGGCACCAGATGCTTTTCCGGGCGCAGAACATACTCGGTTACAGGCACTACGCAGATGACGTGGTGACGAAATTCGTGGAACGCTGCGCCGTGAACGGCATGGACGTTTTCCGTATTTTCGACGCCATGAACGACCTGCGCAACTTTGAAGTTGCGGTCAGGGCGGTATGCAAGTTCGACAAACACGCCCAGGGCGCGATGTCCTACACCGTCAGCCCCGTGCACACGACCGACATGTGGGTCGACATGGGCAAGCACCTCGAAGACATGGGCTGCCACTCCATCTGCATCAAGGACATGGCCGGGCTGTTGAGGCCTTACGTGGCCGAAGAACTGGTTTCACGACTCAAGGAGTCCTGCGATATACCGATTGCTCTGCACTGCCATGCGACGACCGGCCTGAGCACGGCCACCCTGGTCAAGGCGGTTGAAGCCGGCGTCGATATCATTGATACGGCGATTTCCTCCATGAGCCAGACTTACGGGCATTCCCCCACGGAATCCCTGTCCGCCATTTTCCAGGGCACCGACCGCGACCCGGAAATGGACTTGCTGGAACTTGAAGAGATTTCTCTCTACTTCCGCGATGTGCGTAAAAAATATGCACGCTTCGAGGGCGCGCTCCGGGGCATCGACTCACGTATCCTGGTGGCCCAGGTTCCTGGCGGCATGCTGACCAATATGGAGGGCCAGCTCAAGGAACAGGGTGCGGGCGACAAGATCGACGAGGTTCTGGAAGAAATTCCGCGTGTGCGTGAAGACCTCGGCTTCATCCCGCTGGTAACACCGACCTCCCAGATTGTTGGCACCCAGGCCGTCATTAACGTGCTGACGGGTGAACGGTACAAATCCATCACCAAGGAAACGGCAGGCGTACTGAAGGGCGAATACGGCGCAACCCTCGCGCCGGTCAACAAGGAACTGCAGGCGCGGGTTCTGGAAGGGGCGCAGCCCATTACCTGCCGTCCGGCGGATCTTCTGAAACCCGAAGTTGAGAAGTTGACGGCCGAGTTGAAGGAAAAGGCCCGTGACCAGGGAATCGTCCTGGCCAAGGACGTGATCGATGATGTATTGATTTATGCGCTGTTTCCGCAGGTTGGCCTGAAATTCCTCAAAAACCGCGGCAACCCAGATGCATTTGAACCGGCGCCAACCGCCGAAGCACCTGCCCCCAAGTCAGCCCCGGTGGCCCCGTCTGCAGCCAAGGGTGGGCCTGAAGCCTACACCGTGAAGGTGAATGGACAGTCCTACCAGGTCGAGGTCAGCGCGGCAGGCGCCATCACGTCGCTTGCGCCGGCAGAAGTCGCAACGGCGACTGGCGACGGCGAAGCGGTTCCCTCTCCCATGTCCGGCAATATCGCCAAGATCAAGGTCAAACCCGGGCAGAAAATCCAGCAGGGCGACATTGTTATCATCCTGGAAGCCATGAAAATGGAGACCGAAGTCCGTGCGCCGCGTGGCGGCACGGTACTGAGCGTGGTCGTCAAGGAAGGTGACTCGGTTTCCCTGAAGGATCCGCTGCTCTACATCGGATGAGCTTGCAGGAAAGGCAGCCATGGAATTTAACCTGAAAGCACTTTGGCTCACGACCGGCGTCGCCAATTTCGGCATCGGTGAGTTGTTCATGATCATGGTCGGCGCTGTCTTGCTGTACCTGGCCATCGCCAAGCGGTTTGAACCCTTGCTGTTGGTGCCTATTGGCTTTGGCGCGATATTGAGCAATATCCCGGTGGCCGACATGGCGGGTCCGCAAGGCCTGCTGGGGTATATCTACCATGTGGGTATCGAGACCGGCGTGTTCCCCATGCTGATCTTCCTGGGCCTGGGTGCGCTGACCGACTTTGGTGCCCTGATCGCCAACCCGCGCACCCTGCTGCTCGGGGCGGCCGCGCAGTTCGGAATTTTCCTGACCTTGATGGGTGCGCTGGCGCTCAATTACCTGCCTGGCTTCGATTTCAGCCTGCAGGATGCGGCCGCCATCGGCATCATTGGAGGCGCCGACGGGCCGACGGCGATCTTCCTTTCTTCGCGCCTGTCGCCCGAGTTGATGGGCGCCATCGCGGTAGCTGCATACTCGTACATGGCGCTGGTGCCGATTATCCAGCCGCCGATCATGCGGGCGCTCACACCGTTGCACGAGCGCAAGGTCGTCATGGAACAGCTGCGTGTTGTCACGCCCCTGGAAAAGATCCTGTTTCCGTTGATGGTGCTACTGGTTACGGCGCTGTTCCTTCCTGCCGCCATGCCGTTGATCGGAATGATCACCTTTGGCAACCTGTTGCGTGAATGCGGGGTCGTGGACCGGCTGAGCAAGACCGCCCAGAACGAGTTGATCAACATTGTCACGATCTTCCTCGGCCTTGGCGTGGGTTCGAAGTTGCAGGCTGATAGCTTCCTGACGGTGCAGACGATCGGCATCCTGTTGCTGGGCGCTTTTGCTTTCTCCATCGGGACAGCGTCCGGCGTGCTGATGGGCAGGATCATGTACCGCGTCACCGGCGGCAAGGTGAACCCCCTGATCGGCGCCGCGGGTGTTTCGGCGGTGCCCATGGCGGCTCGCGTGGTCAACAGGGTCGGGCTGGAAAACAACCCGCACAACTTCCTGTTGATGCATGCGATGGGCCCCAACGTGGCCGGCGTTCTGGGTTCGGCCGTAGCGGCCGGCCTGTTGCTGGCGCTCCTTGGGGGTGGCGGCTAAGCCGAAACATAGCAAGCTAACTTGAACACCCCGGCACCAACCGGGGTGTTTTTCCATGCGGGCTTGCAACCATATACTGTGTGATATACAGTATATGTCACATACTATGCAATACACAGTATATGGATATGAAATGAACAGTACTGAAATCGTTGAGAAGCTCAGGTTGGAACTGCGCCGCGGCGCTTTGCCGCTGGCTGTTCTGGCCCAGTTGCGCGGGGAGCATTACGGCTATTCTCTGCGCAGGGAACTGAACGGCAAAGGCCTGGAAATCGACGAAGGCACCCTCTATCCCCTGGTGCGCAGGCTCGAAAAACAGGGTCTGCTGACCAGCGAGTGGCGATTCGACGACAAGCGGAAAAAGCGTTACTACCGGCTTTCCGAACTGGGCCAGGAAGTGCTGACTTCCCTGGTGCTGGAGTGGCGCATGTTGAATGAAAGCATCGATAAGGTTCTACAGGAGAGTTCATGATGGATATGCTCAAGGCTTACGCTCACCAGGTGGTGTCCTATCACCCCGCGGCGCAACGCGACGAGGAGTTCGCGGAAATCTATGACAGCCTGTGCGAGGAATACGCCGATCAGAAAGCCGAAAACCCGGACTTGGGTGAAGAGGACTTCCTGAACGCCAATAAACCCCACCCGATGAAGTACGCTACCCAGCTGGCCGCCGATGAGTCGGCATACCTGGTCGGCCCGCAGTTCTACTTCAGCTTCCTGTCGTCGCTGAAGATTTCGCTTTCCATCGTGGTCGTTTTTCACGTTGTCATCGGAGTGGCCGCCGCCATGGCAAGCGGGCGAATCTGGAGTTCATTCTGGCATTCCATCACCGGGATACCCGGGTCCCTGTTGTGGGTCGGGGCCGCCGTTCTGGGCGTATTCGTCGCGCTTGAGAAGAGCGGTGAGAAGGCCACGTGGCTGGACAAATGGGATGCCAGTGAGTTGCGGGGGATCGAAGATCACCAGTCGATATCGCGCGGTGAGATCGCTTTCGAACTCGTTTTTTCCAGTTTTGCGCTTTTGTGGCTGGGGGATTTGATTCCGCTTCCGGCCATGGTCCGGCACGACGGCGAGTGGATTCTGGACTGGACGGTCAGCCTGCCGGATTGGGTGTGGCTGTTGGCCGGAATATTGCTGGTCATAGACATTGCATTCAGTATTTACCGGCTGACGCGAACCCTTTGGACCCGCAACATGCGGCTGGTCACGGTGGTGACCCAGCTTCTCTGGATTGCCCTGCTGGCTTTCGTGGCCGGTCAAAGCGGTTTCCTCTCAGTTCAGAACGAGGAAATCGCGCAATTACTGCCGATTCTTGAAAATACCATTCGTGGTTGTTTGCTGGTGGCCATCATCATCATCGCGTGGGATACCGTGGGCCACGCCCGGCGCCTGTTCAGGCCAGCACAGGTTTGATGTCCGTGGCACGGTCCAAGGCGCTCGCGGAAGATGACTTATATCTTTTACAACATGGGCCGTGGTAGATTTCGAGTTGCTTATTCTTTACATCATAGTCTTACCAGTGGTGGAAAAATTCGTGAAAGGAGAGAGCACTATGAAACCAGGGTATATACCGAAAGTTTTCTTGCCGATGTGTTTGGTGGCGTTTTCAGCCACGGCCTGGACGGACGTGACATTACAACAAAGCGTCAAAGTCGAGGCCGGTGGCGGCATGTCGGTCATGAACTCGACGGGAACCGTCACCACGGCCGTTTCCGGTAACCGGGGGCGCACCGAAAACAGCATGGAAATGGCTTCGAAACTGATGAAGAAATTCGCCAAGAACCTGAATACGGCGACCATTGTCCTGCTGGACGACGAAAAAATGCTCAACCTGATGCCTGAGGAACGAAAGTACTCCGAGGTGACCTTTGAACAGATGCGCCAGAAAATGGAGCAGGGCATGGCGCAGATGGAAGAGATGCAGGGTGGCGGCTTACCGGTCAGCGAGGAGGAATGCGAGTGGTCCGAGCCGGTTGTCGATGTGCAGAAAACCAGGAACAGTGAAGCGTTTGCCGGCGTGAAGGCGCGCCAGACCATCATCACGGCCACGCAATCCTGCACGGTCCCCGATACCGGCAAGAGTTGCGATATGAAATGGGCGCTGGAGTTTTGGAATGCCAAGAAAATTCCGGGTGAAGACGAAGCCCGCGCCTTCCAGGAAGGTATGGCCAAAGCGATGGGTGGCGACGAGTTGCTGGCGCTGGCCAAGGTGAATACCCAGGGACTACTGGGCATGTTCAAGGATGGCTGGGAAGAAGTGCTGTCCGAATCAGGTGACCTCAAGGGATACCCGGTGAAGACCGTGATGAGCCTGGAAATGGGCGGTGAACAATGCACCACGCCTGCCGGTCAGCCGATTGCAATGGACGACATCTGGAGCGAGGCGGGTAACGCCGCGCTTGATGCCGCTGCCGGCACGGCTGCTTCACACGCCGGTTCGGCCGTTGGGCAGCAGGCTGCCGAGGCGGTTGGGGACAGTGTCGGCGGCTCGGTCGCCGGGTCAGCCATCGGGGCGGCTAGCCAGAAGTTGATCGGCGGCGCGCTGGGCAAGTTCCGTAACCGCAAGAAAGACCAGGAACCCAAAGCCGAGGCGGCCAACCCCGCGGCGGGCTCCGTAACCTTGTTCAAGGTGACCACCGAGTTGACCGGCATCAGCGACGAAGATATTGCCGACAATCAGTTCCAGGTACCGGAGGGTTGGCAGAAAGTCGACTCGAACGCCTGGTAATCCACCAGGCGCTTAAAAAAACCGCGCAACCCGTTCGCGCGGTTTTTTTATAACAGCCGGTTTTGCGGTCCAGGGGATAAGTTTCGGTGATATTGAGTACAATCAGAGAAGAGGAGAGCAGAAACCGGGGTGGTGAAGTGAGCGAAGCAAGCTTGGAAAAGGAAGTGCAGGCCGAGGTGGAATCGGAATTGGAAGAGGGGTTCCTGCCGCCCGCCAATGCCGATTACAGACTGCTGCGCAAGGTGCTGCTGTACCATGTCTCGCTTGCCGTGTTGCTGGTTTCCCTGGCCATGATATTTCCAGGTTTCGTGGACCTGCTGCCGGTTGGCGGTATCACCGAACTGGTGGAAGGCGCCAGCCCGGCAAGCACTGATTGGATGCAGGCGGACCCACCGGTGGTCGATTCGGAAATCGTCACGACCATGATCAGGGCGACCGGCCAGTTCGACCGCCTGGGCTACGGGCGCCAACTGCTCATCGTTTTGGTCGGGGTCTGGTTACTGGTGCTGCCGGTTTCCTGGGTTCACAAGGGGATCCACAAGGCCAGTTCCCACGACCATTCCCTGGATGAAACCACGCTGATCCTGCCGGGTGTGGTGGCGGCCATCGTGCTGGTTGTACAACACAGCCTGGCCCTGGCGTTCAGCCTGGCCGGCATCGTCGCCGGCGTGCACTTCAGGCGGGCGCTGCAGGACACTTTCGATGCGCTTTTCATCCTGGTCGCCATCGGAACCGGCATCTCGGCCGGTGTTGCATCACTCGAGATCGCAACCGTGCTGACCATGTACTTCTGCTACTCGACGCTGTATGTCTATTATGCCGGCGACGGCCTGGAATCACACCACGAGGCACGCCGCAAGGCGCTCAAGCAGGCCAGGAAAAAAGTCGAAGCCCAGCACGCTGATGAACGGTCGGGGATATAGGCAGACGGTACCCGTTAAGCAGTATCAGCCCATCAGCACTTCAACTTCGTTCTCGGTGCCGGGTGCAGCCGCCGGTATATGGCTGGAATCAATGCTTTTGCCATTGAGCCGCACGGACCGTATGCCCTTGCACACCGAATCCGGATTTTTCACCCGGATGCGGTAAGTCGCGCCGCGGAATTTGCGCGTTACTTCGTAAGCCGTCCAGGACGCCGGAATGCAGGGGTCGATCCAGAGTCCGTCGTAATCCGGCTTGATCCCCAGGATGTGTTCCGAGACGGCATGATAGTTCCAGGCTGCCGTGCCCGTGAGCCAGGAGTTCTTGGCTTCGCCCGGTCGTACCGCTTCCTTGCCCGCTATCATCTGCGAGTAGACGTAGGGTTCGGTTTTGTGCAGGGCTGTATCTTTTTGCCAGGCGGGTGCGATACGGGTGTAGTAATCGAAGGCCTTGTCACCGCGTCCCAGCACGGTTTCCCCGATCATGACCCAGGGGTTGTTGTGGCAGAAAATCCCGCCGTTTTCCTTGTAACCCTGCGGGTAAGTGGAGATTTCGCCGTATTCCAGGTAATAACGGGTATAGGCCGGGTAGTTGAGCACGATACCGTATTCACAGGACAGCTGTGTTTCCACGGAGTCGAGGGCGGCCACTGCCTTGCCGTCATCGATACCAATGCCTGCCATTACGGCAAAGCCCTGGGGTTCGATGAAGATTTTGCCTTCTTCGTTTTGATTGCTGCCCAGCGGCTTGCCGGCTGCGTCGTAGGCGCGCAGGAACCAGTTGCCGTCCCAGCCGTATTCTTCGACAGCGCCCTTAACGTCACTGACAGCTGCGAAAGCTCTCTCGGCTTCCTCTTCCTGCCCCAGCCTTGTGCACAGCTCGGCATATTCGCTGCCGAACTTGACGAACATGGCCGCGATGAAAATGGATTCGGCTACCCGGCCCTCGGTGTTTTCCGTGGTCTGGAATGACTCGTTCGGGTCGGTCGAGAAGCAGTTCAGGTTGAGACAGTCGTTCCAGTCGGCGCGGCCGATCAGGGGCAGGCCATGCGGTCCGAGGTTACTGGTGGCATGGTTGAATGAAGCCTTCAGGTGGCCGAGCAGGGGAGCGGTATTGGTTTCGTCATTGTCGAACGGAACCTGTTCCTCCAGGATGCTCATGTCGCCTGTTTCACGGAGATAGGCGACGGTGGACATGATCAGCCATAGCGGATCGTCGTTGAAATTACCGCCGACGGCCGCGTTACCGCGCTTGGTCAGGGGCTGGTACTGGTGGTAAACGGAGCCGTCTTCGAACTGGATCGCGGCAATGTCGAGGATACGCTCCCGCGCCCGTTCCGGCACCAGGTGCACGAAACCCAGCAGGTCCTGGTTGGAATCTCGGAAGCCCATGCCGCGGCCGATCCCCGCTTCGAAAAACGAGGCGCTGCGTGACAGGTTGAACGTGACCATGCACTGGTACTGGTTCCAGGTATTGACCATGCGGTCGAGGCGTTCGTCACCGGAATTGACCGTAAAGCGGGACAACAAATCGTCCCAGTAGGCGGCCAGTTCATCCAGTGCTTTTTGTACCTTGGCGCTATCGTCGTAACGAGCCAGCATCTCTTTTGCAGGCTGTTTGTTGATGACCGCCGGCGCGGCCCATTTTTCGTCTTCAGGTAGTTCCACGTAGCCCAACTGGAAAACCATATCGCGGCTCTCGCCGGGCGCCAGTTCCAGTTCGATGCAGTGGGAAGCGATCGGAGACCAGCCGTGGGCGATGGAGTTGCCTGATTTACCCCTGCTGACGGAGTCTGGCCGGTCGAAGCCGCTGTATGGCCCGAGGAAAGTATCGCGATCGGTATCGAAGCCGCAGATATCCTGGTTCACGCCGTAGAAAGCATAGTGGTCGCGGCGTTCGCGGTACTCGGTCTTGTGATAGATCACCGAACCTTCCACTTCGACTTCGCCGCAGGAAAAATTGCGCTGGAAGTTGGTCATGTCGTCTTCCGCGTTCCACAGGCACCACTCCGCCATCGAAAACAGTCGTATCTTCCGGGTTTCAGTTGAGCGGTTCGTGATATTCACGCGTTGCAACTCGGTGTTGTCCCCGAGTGGCACGAAAAAAAGTACGCTGGCGACGATGCCGTTCTTTTCGCCCGTGATCTTTGTGTAACCCATGCCGTGGCGACATTCGTAGCGGTCAAGTTCGGTGCGGCAGGGTTTCCAGCCGGGCGACCAGGTTGTTTCGCCGTCCTGGATGTAAAAATAACGTCCGCCGTCGTCCATCGGTACATTGTTGTACCGGTAGCGGGTCAGGCGCCGGAACTTGGCGTCACGGTAAAAACTGTAACCACCCGCAGTCTGGGAAATCAGTGAAAAGAATTTCTCGCTGCCCAGGTAGTTGATCCAGGGGTAGGGCGTTTGCGGGTTCGTGATGACGTATTCGCGCCTGGCGTCGTCGAAATGGCCAAAGCGCTTGTCTTCCGGTTGAATATGAGGCTCAGGCATTGGCCGGGGTCCCTTCCAGTTTGTCGAACCAGGTCTTTTTCATGATCCCGGCGCAGATGGCGAACACGACCAGCGAGGTTGCCAGCGAGGCGTTTTCACGCACCACCAGGAAGATGGGCGCCGCAACCAGGCAGGTCTGGGCAATGATGCCTATGGTCACGTTGAACATGTCCCGTCTAAAGTCCTTGTTGCGCTCAAAAGCAGGATCCTCCGCGATCACCATGTCGTGTACGGGCCCCCACATGCCCCACGGCCTTACGGTCCGGTAAAACTCCTTGAGCAGTTCAGGATCTTCTGGTTTTGTGACGAGGCTGCCAATGACGGCGGCCAGGCCGGACAGGACCAGCAGAAGCGGGAACAGGTACAGCGGCAGGATGTCCGTGGCTATGGACGAGAGCATGCTGCCAAACAGGGGTGGGAAGGCCAGGGCGCCGACGATGCCCACCATCATGCCCCAGAAATAGCCCATGCCGTTGAGGCGCCACCAGTACCATTTGAGCACGTTGGATACCACGTAACCGCCCCACAGGCCGGAAACCAGCCACTGCAGCACGCTGTTGATGCTCTCGACCCACAAGCCGATCATCGTGCTGATGACAACCACCAGGACGGAAATCAGGTAGCTCATGTGTATCAGTCGTTTCGGCTCGGCTTCCGGGTTGATGTAACGCTTGTAGATATCGTTGACCAGGTAAGCAGGGGCCGCGTTGACCGTCGAGGCAAACGTCGACATGAAGGCCGCCAACAGGCCCGCCAGGATCAGGCCCAGGATGCCGACCGGGGCAAACTGCAACATGGCCGAGGGCAGGATGTTCTCAAAATCCAGCCGGCCACCGGTCATCAGGTCCAGGTCCTGGTAATACACGATGGCAAGCACCGCAAAACCGGCGATCATCAGGTAGCGGATGGGCATCAGCACGATGGACACGAACCCGCTCATCAGCGCGGCTTCGCGCGGTGACTTCGTTGCCAGGATTTTCTGCATATCGTAGTTGGGTGCCGGGCCCGCCAGGCTGACCAGGACGCCTTTGAACAGCATCATCATGAAAAAGATGCTGAACAGGGAGTAACCGTCCGACACGACCTTGGTATTGATTTCGTCGATCAGGCCGGTCCAGTCAATGTTCAGCGTCCAGCCGAAAAACGGGTTGGCCCAGCCTTCCGGCGTTGCCGCCTGCAACGCTTCGGGCGTGACGTTAACGATGGCGAGCACGGCGATGATCACGGCCGAGACAGTCATGATGGTGAACTGCAGTACGTCGGCCCAGACGATACTCAGCATCCCGCCCAGCATCACGTAAAAAGTGGCGATGCTGGTAAAAAAGACGCCGTAGAAATGCGGTACGTACTCGAGCGGAATATCGAAAGGTACGTAAGGTGAGATCACTTCCCAGGGAATGAATATTTCCATGAACTTGCCTACGCCGACGAAGCCGTAAGCCAGGAAGCCCAGCACACTGATGACGGCAAACAGCACGACCACGATATGCGCCAGGCGGCCACCGAGGTCGGTGCCAAAACGGGTCTGAATCCATTCCGCGCCGGTCAGGACATTGGAGCGCCGCAGCCAGGTCGAAAGGTATACGGCCAGGAAAATCTGGTTGAATACCGGCCACAACCAGGGTATCCAGACGCTTTTCAGGCCATATACAAAACACAGCGTGACCAGCCACATGGTGCCGGAGATATCGAACATGCCCGAGGCGTTGGACAGGCCCAGCATGTACCAGGGCAATTCTCTTCCGCCCTGGAAGTAGGCGCGCATGTTCTTTGCGGCCCGTTTTTTCAGGTACAGGCCGATGGCCACCGTGGATGCCAGGTAAATCCCGATGATGATCAGGTCGATCGCTTGTAGTTGCATGAGTCTTCTTCTGTCTGTATGCGCAGGGCTACACCGTTCTGCACGGAAGCCGTATGTTAAACGTTTTACAATAAATCAGTCAATTTAGCTTTTTTATGTAAAACGTTTTACAAGTGCTCCTGCCCGGCTTAAAATGAATTGAACATCCAGTTTTCCAGGTGTCATGTCAAAGGTTGGGATCAAGGACATAGCGGCCGAAACCGGCGTTTCCATCGCCACCGTTTCCCATGCACTGCGTAACCCGGGCCGGGTTTCGGACGAAACCCGCAGGAAAGTACTGGCTGCGGCCAAAAAGGCCGGTTACACGCCCAACCGCCTCGCAGCCAGCCTGCGCACAGCCCGCTCCGGCAACATCGTCGTAATCATTCCGGACGTTGCGGACAGCCTTAACGGCAAGATCATCACCGGCATTGAAAACGTGGCCCGTAGCCGTGGGTACTCGGTCCTGCTGGGTAATACTCAGGGCTCGGAAAAGCGTGAACGCGAATTTGCCGCCATGACCCTTTCGAGCCAGGCGGACGGCATCATCCTGATGTCGCACCGCATGCCTTTTTCAGCCCCGGCCGGGGGATTGGTCATCGACAAACTGCCGCCGATCGTGAACGGTTGCGAAAACACCGGTGTCGATGGAATTCCCTGCGTATCAGTGGATGATCGCCAGGCAGCTATCGACGCCACCAACCACCTGCTGGGACTCGGGCACCGTGAAATCGCGGTCATCACCGGAGACATGGAAAGCGCCAGCAGCCGGAACCGCCTGCAGGGTTTCAGGGAAGCGATGCAGGCGGCGGGACTGCCGGTAAACGAGCATTGGCTGACCTATGGTAACTACCTTCCCGGTGACGGTGAAATCGCGGCGCGGAAGTTGATGGTGCAAAAGGACCGCCCCACGTCGATCTTCTGTTTCAGTGATGAAATGGCCATAGGTTGCATGCACGCCTTGCAGGAACAGGGTTTCAAAGTGCCCGGTGACATGTCGGTGATGGGATTCGATGGCATCCCCTTTGCACGCTACGTCACGCCGTCGTTGACCACCATCGCCCAGCCCACGGAAGAAATCGGCGCCAACTGCGCCCGGATTCTGTTCGACCTGATCGAAGGAAAGTCGCCCGAAACCCTGCAAACCTTTTTGCCCCATGAGCTGGTGGTGAGGGAGAGTACCTCGCCCATTGAACAAAACCGAGCCCGCAAATGAAAAATAACCTCCTGGTCACCACCCTTGCCCTTTTTGCCCTGGGTCTCACCGCGCCGGCGACAATGGCCGACGAGTTGAACCATGGTGCTACAAATGTACAGCTTAGCGATGAGGAGTGGTGGGACATTCCCTATCCACAGCGGTTTGACTCGTCATTGTTGACGGAAAAACAGGAGGCCCTTTCCGTATCCGGCAAAGACATCGTCACAGAGAGCGGCTCGGTCATGGTCCTGCGCGGCGTGAACATCGCCGACCCGGACAAGCTTACCCGCCAGGAGCGCTGGAACCGTCGACTTTTTGAAGAGATCGCCAACTGGGGTGCCAATACGATCCGTCTGCCCGTGCACCCGATGGGTTGGCGCAAGCGCGGCCCTGACTGGTACCTCGAGCGGATCGACGAGGCCGTGTTCTGGGCCAACGCTTTGGGGCTCTACCTGATCATCGACTGGCATTCGATCGGCAACCTGAAAACGCAGATGTTCCAGCACCCCATGTACCAGACATCCCTGGTCGAAACGTCTGATTTCTGGCGCCGGATCGCATTTCGTTACCGTGACGTACCCACCGTGGCTGTTTACGAGCTGTTCAACGAACCTACCGACGACTTTATCGGCAACGGCAAAGGCTCGCTCGGCAAACTGAGCTGGGAGAGCTGGCGCGAGACCCTGGAAACCCTGGTCGATATCGTCCAGGTCTATGACCCGGCCTCGATCTCGCTGGTCGGCGGTATGAACTGGGCATACGAGCTGGGGCCGGTGGCCGAAATGCCGGTCCGCCGCGAGGGCATAGCCTATGCGTCCCATCCTTACCCGCAGAAGGCAAGGCCAGAGCAGAATACACGACAGGCGTATTTCGATGCCTGGCAGGAACACTGGGGTTTTGTCGCGGAAAGCTACCCGGTCATCGCCACCGAGATCGGTTGGGTGCATGAAGAGGGGTACAACGCCCATATGCCCGTGATCAACAACGACGGCAGTTATGGCCCAAACCTGGTCAACTTCATGCAGGAACGCGGAATCTCCTGGACGGCCTGGTGCTTTGACGTTGACTGGTCGCCGGTGATGATCAGCGACTGGGATTTCACGCCCTCGGAGCAGGGGCGCTTTTTCCGCGACGTTCTATTGCAGGCGAAAGCGGGTGAACTCAGCGCGGCCACCATTGCTTCGCCTCGCGTTAACGAGTACCCGTGGATGTCCATCGAGCGGTGGTGGGACATGTACCGCGAGGACGTATCGGTGGCCCAGGAGGGCGGGGTCGACCTGCTGTTCCTCGGTGATTCGATCACCGAAGGGTGGCCGGAAGCGATCTGGAACAGCAACTTTGCACCGTACGAAGCAGCCAACTTTGGCATCGGCGGTGACAAGACCCAGAACCTGCTCTGGCGACTGCGCAACGGCAGCGTCGGCAAGCTGGCCCCGGGCGTGATCGTCCTGATGATCGGCGTCAATAACTTCGGGCTTGGGGACAACACCCCCACTGAAGTAGCGCGCGGCATCGAGGAGATCATCGATCAACTCCAGTCGGATTTTGACAAGGCCAGGATCGTGCTGCTGGGTATCCTGCCGGTGGGCCAAGAAGCGGGCACGGAGATCCGCCAGAAAGTCAGCGAGACCAATATGCTGACCCAATCCTTTGGAGGGCGTAACGGTGTCGTCTTCCATGACATCGGCGCGGCGTTCCTGGAAGAAGACGGTTCCATGTCGCCTGAAATCATGGCCGACTTCCTGCACCCGACCGAGAAAGGCTATGCTGTTTTTGCCGAACAGCTCAACGCCATATTGAAACCCATGCTTCCATGACCCGGAGAGTCACATGAACAAAACTCCTGTTGGAAAAGAAGTCCTGCAAGCCATCGACAGCGGCAGGCGTGACCTCATCGGCGCCGCCAGCGCTGGCGTATTCGCGGCCGCGCTGGGCGGTGTCGTTCCGCGTGACCTGGCGGCCTCGGACACAAAGACAATTCGCTGGGGCATCATTGGCACCGGTACGATTGCAAACAGCATGGCGCCCAGGATAAAGGAGGCCGAATCGGCCGAACTCTCGGCAGTGTCCAGCCGCAAGATGGAAACGGCAGATGAATTTGCCAACAAGCACGGTGTGCCGCAAGCCTTCGATTCCTGGCAGAAAATGATCGAATCGGGCCGGGTAGATGCTGTTTACATCGCCACGCCCACCAGCGTGAAGGAGGAGATCAGCCTGGCAGCGGCGGGGCGGGGAATACACGTCCTGGCTGAAAAGCCGTTTGCCGACCTGGCTTCCCTGAAGCGAATGACCGCGGCTTGCCGGGAAAAGGGTGTCGGTTTCATGGACGGCACGCATTTTCCGCATCTCCTGCGAACCCGGAAAATCCAGCAGGACATGCACGATATGGCGGGCAGGCCATGGTCGGTCGACTCGGCGTTCCAGTTCAATTTGCAGAACACAGGCAATATTCGCATGAACCCGGCCCTCGAGCCCTACGGCGCCATCGGCGATACCGGTTGGTACAACATGCGTGCCGCGGTGGAATTCCTGTCCGATGACGTCGAGCTGGTTTCAGCGGATGCTTACCTGCTGCGTGAGAAACAGAACAACGCGGTGATTTCCGGCAGCGGGGTGCTGCGTTTCAGCGATGGCTCGACAAGCACCTGGAATTGCGGGTTCAATTCAGGCGCGATGGTGGAGGAGCTTCGCATCAGCGGCCCTGACGGCGTCATCTGGATCGATGATTTTGTCTTTATCCCAGGTTCGCCGGCGCATGAACGAATCAGGTACAAAAGAGGCAGGGAGCTTTTCGAACAGGAAATCCCGTTCAGCAAGCGGGCACCCACCCTTATGTTCGAAGATTTCGCCGCCATGGTCGCGGACCGCGGACTGTTCGAAAAAAGTGTACGCGCCAGTGAACGCACCCAGGCGTGGCTGGATGCCTCCTGGCAAAGCGCAATCGCCAGGGAGGCGGGGGCTTAGCCTTTACGCCTGCTGATAAAATGGCTGATCAAGCCCCGGGTCGAACCGTCGTGTTGGCCCGCTTGGCCCCTTTCCAGTTCCGGCAGGATCACTCCGGCCAGCACCTTGCCCAGTTCCACGCCCCACTGGTCAAAACTGTTGATGTTCCAGATCACACCCTGTACGAAGATCTTGTGCTCGTAGAGCGCGATCAGCGACCCCAGGCTGCGGGGCGTGAGGCGATCGATCAACAGGCTGTTGGTCGGCTTGTTGCCCTCGAAGGTCTTGTGCGGTTTCAGCATCGCGACTTTTTCTTCCGACATGCCAGCCGCACGTAATTGTTCCTCGACCGTTTTTGCATCCAGGCCAAAGGCCAGGGCTTCGGTCTGCGCGAAGAAATTGGCCATCAGTTTCAGGTGGTGGTCTCCGGTCGGGTTCAGTGAGTTCACGAAACCGATGAAATCGGCGGGAATTAGCTTGGTGCCCTGGTGGATCAACTGGTAGAAAGCGTGTTGGCCGTTGGTGCCGGGTTCACCCCAGATGATCGGGCCGGTTTCGTAATCAACCCGCTCTCCCTCAGCGTCCACGGTTTTACCGTTGCTTTCCATGTCACCCTGTTGGAAGTAGGCGGCAAAGCGGCTCAGGTACTGGTCGTAAGGCAACAGGGCGTGGGTCTGTGCGCCCAAAAAGTTGTTGTACCAGATGCCTAGCAAGGCGAGCGTCAGCGGAAGATTGTCTTCGGCCTCGCTGTCGGCAAAATGGCGGTCCATGGCATGCGCCCCTTCCAGCAGTTCCACGAAATGGTCGAAACCGACGCGCAGGGCGATCGAAAGACCGATGGCGGACCAGAGTGAATATCGTCCGCCGACAAAATCCCAGAATTCGAACATGTTCCGGGTATCGATGCCAAAAGTGGAAACCGCCTCGGCGTTGGTCGACATGGCCGCGAAATGATTGGCCACCGCCGCATCACCGAGTGCGGCCACCAGCCAGTCGCGGGCCGTGTGGGCATTGGTCATGGTTTCCTGGGTGGTGAACGTTTTTGACGCCACCAGGAACAGGGTGGTATCCGGATTGACGCTGTTCAATGTTTCGACGATATCCGTCCCATCGACATTGGAAACAAAGTGGACTTCCGGCCCATCCGCGTAGTGTTGCAGGGCCGTGCAGACCATCACCGGACCCAGGTCCGAGCCACCGATGCCGATATTGACGACATCGGTAATCGTTTTACCGGAAGCGCCTTTCCAGTCACCGTTTCGCACTGCATCAGTAAACTGCTTCATTTTTGCCAGCACCGCGTTGATGGCCGGCATCACGTCCTGGCCATCGACATGGATCGGTTCATTGCTGCGATTGCGCAATGCGATATGCAGCACGGCCCGGTCTTCGGTCCAGTTGATTTTTTCACCCGAAAACATGGCCCTGGCCTTATCCGCCACGCCGGCCGACAGTGCCAGGCGGCGCAGCAGCGCCATGGTTTCATCAGTGGCGATATTTTTTGAGAAATCGAGCAACATCCCGAGTTCACGGTCGTCGATAGACATGCCCTCGAAGCGACCGCTGTCCTCGAACAGTGCGCTCATCCGGGTGTTTTTCATCTCTTCGGCATGCGCCTGCAGCGCCTGCCATTCACTTGACCGGGTCAGTTCACTCACGCTGGTTCCTTTTCGTATTCGTTCAAAAGAGAGCAATTGTACCGGACCTCCCCTGAGCTTTGTGAGAACTACGGCCATTACGTTCTCTTTGTGACCTTTGGGGCGACAGTTGGAGCGGGAAAACCACGATTGCGGTCTCGGAGTTCTAAACCCGGTCGAGGCACCGCATACCTCTTCTCAGGGCACGCTCGAGCCATCCCTGGGCGCTATTCAGGCGTTCCCGACACCTGGATGCCCTGAGAAGAGGTATGCGGCACCACGACCTGGGCGGTTCTGGTGGCCGGACAGTCTGCAACTGTATTAGTTGACATATACACCTGGTGGTTCTAAACTCCAGGTGTATTAGGCGTGTTATACACCTTAGAGGCGTAACGATGATCCTTGTTGTCGACCCCCATAGCGGCATACCGGTCTACCGGCAGATCGTCGAGCAGTTGCGCTTCCAGGTGTCCAGCGGGGTGCTTCAGCCCGGCGATGAAATACCGTCCACCCGTTCACTTTCCGTCCAGCTGGGGGTCAACCCCATGACCATCAGCAAGGCTTATGCATTGCTGGAAAGCGAGGGCGTGCTGGAGCGCAGGCCCGGTTTGCCCCTGCTGGTACGCCCGCAGGGCAAGGCTTCCGGGCATTCCTCGAAGCTTGAACAACTGGAACAGGCGCTGCGCCCCGTGGCCGTCAAGGCAAAACAGATGAATATCGAAAGCAGTGAGGCGGCAGAGATATTCCGCCGGCTGCTGGATGAAGAGGATTGACGTGATGAAAAGCGTTTTCGAAGCCAGGAAACTGACCAAGAGATTCAATGGAAAGACCGTGCTCGACGCCATTGACCTTGAACTGAAAGGACCGGCGATCATCGGCCTCCTGGGGCGAAACGGTTGTGGTAAAACCACACTGATCCGCCACATGACCGGTCTCTACCTGCCGAGTGAAGGCACGGCGACGACATTGGGAACGCCGGGCGCGAACCTTGGTCATGATGAACTGCTGAACATGGGTTTCGTTCCGCAGGAGGTGCAGCTGCTGGACTGGATGACGGTGGAACAACAGCTCGAATACGTGTCCAGTTTCTACCCGGCATGGGATACGGGGCGGCAGCAGAAACTGCTGGAAAGCCTCGAGCTATTGACGGATGACCTGGTGGGAAACCTCTCTTCGGGCAACCTGCAGAAACTGGCCATCATTCTTGCCGTTTGCCACCACCCGAAATTCCTGCTCCTGGACGAACCGGTCAGCGATCTCGATCCTATCGTACGCTCGAAGCTTTTACGGTTCCTGCTGGAGGTGTTGCAAGAGGATGAAGCCACGATTTTGATTTCCAGTCATGTATTACGTGATGTAGAGAAAATTGTGGATCACGTGATCTGCATCGACGAAGGAAAGGTCACCGCCAACGCTGTATTGGATGATCTGAAGGAGACCCTGGTGGAGTGGGTCGTGAATTCCCCGGCCGGCAACTTACCGGAGGCTTTCAGCGAGGCCTTCATTCTGGAGCAGGAGGTCAGCGGCAGGCAGGCAAGGCTGGTCGTGCAATGCGAACCGGGTAACCTGGAGTTATTCACCGCCAGCCATGGTGTTGAGGTCGCGGTGCGCCCACTCAACCTTGAGGACATGTTTCCCTGGCTGGTGCGGGGCAAGTGGTCATGAGTTCCCTGAAACCGTTTTTCCTGTTGATCCAACGCCCGCTGGTGATTTTCGGGGCAATTGGTTGGATGATTATCGCGACTTTTCTGAATAGCCAACTGGTCAGCATAGGCGGGGATCCGGACCTGTTCATGGATGCCGTCTACCTGACGGTGGTGGTGTTGTCCGTCTATTCCGGTTGGATAATCGGTTCGTGCATCATGGAACTGCAGCAGACATCGTTTTTGTCCCTGTTACCAGGGAGCCAGGCCCGGCTTCTGCCAGGGTTCCTGTTGGCTGGTTCCGGGGTGGTTCTGGCAGCCGTATTACCGACGGTTGCGGCAAGTCCTTCGCCCCAGGACAACTGGATGCTTTTTGTTGTTGGCCTGGGCGCATTTGCGACAGGCGCTTCGATAAGAGACCCCCAGTCGGGATTCCTGACCGGGCTGGGCATCGCCTTGTTCCTCGTGCTGGTCGTGACCAGTGGGACGCAGGCCCGTTTGGCCAGCGACCATCCCCTGTTCATGGTGTTCCTGGCTGCAGCTCTTGTTGCCATGGGGCTGTACCGGCTTTTCAGTAAAAATGCCATTCGCCTTCGCGCGGTGAACCGGGGGCGGCCGGTGCTGGTTTTTTCAACAGAAAAACTGACCCGGGCGCAAAAAAGACGGCAAGCGGTTTACGGCCCAAAAAACACGGCGTGGCGGCCGGCGTACCTGGGCTGTTCAGTTACGGCCTGGACCAGGGCGGCATGGTACGAGAGCTATGGCGGTCTCAGGGGCAGGGATTTGTTGAAATCCATCGGGGCTTCATCGGGCCTGTTCCTTGTCCTGCTTATCGAAGCACAAAAATTCAGCGGTGAACTTGGCTTTGGCAGGTCGATTTTCTGGGTGCTTCACGACGGCCTGATGCGCTCACCACACCCAACCCTTACCGGTGAGCACAGTGGTGCGTTCATCATGGTCGCAATTTTTATCATCATCGCGGGCGCCAGCATGGCGCTGTGGCGTCCGGCTGCCCTGACCGGGAACATGCTTTATCCACTCTCACGGCAACAAAAATCCAGGGTATTTTTTACAGGAAGTTTCCTGGACATGGCCATCCTTCTGCTCGCAGTGGCCCCCGTCATGTATGTATCGGGGCAGCTCGCGGGTATTGCGGCAGGCATCCAGCCCCGCTTCGACTACGTTCCGTTGTTCTTCCGGGCGATCCTCGTCACGCTGGTCATGATGCCGTTTGCCTATTGGGGCAGGTTGCAAATGCATTCGGCCACCTGGCGGCGGGATTCGTACTCCATGATCGGGGTT
>JAZBOH010000257.1:0-15510 GCA_036351055.1 Lysobacterales bacterium | reverse complement strand
GGCCTGCTCGATATCCAGGCACACGTCGTGGATTCGCTGAAACAGCCGGGTGGGCAATTGGCCGAACTGTACCCGGACAAGCCGATCTACGACATCCCCGCCTTCCCCGAAGTGGGTGCGCAGGAACTGGTTGATCGCCTGCTTGACCAGATCGAACCGTTCGCACCGGAATTTCATCTCGGCCAGATGGTCACCTCGCTGGAACAACCGGGCGACGGCCGCTTCCTGCTGGAAACCTCGGCTGGAACGTCTTTCGACACCGCGACCGTGGTGCTGGCAGCCGGCCTCGGTGCTTTCCAGCCGCGCCGGCTACGCGCCAGGGGTGCGGAGGAGTGGGAAAACAGCCACATTCACTACCGGGTGCGGGATCCGAAACGGCTGGCCGGTAAGAACCTGGTGATCCTGGGCGGCGGTGACTCGGCCCTGGACTGGACACTGGAACTGCACGGTAAGGTAAAAAGCATCACCCTGGTTCACCGCAGGGCCGACTACCGCGCCCAGCCAGCTTCTGTAAAGGCCATGAAAGCCCTGGCAGACGGCGACGGCCTGCAGGAATTCCAGGGTAATGTGCGCTCGGTTTTCAGCCGTGATGGCCGCCTCGGCGGGCTCGACATCGTTGGACCCAATGGTTCGGAACAACGGCTGGATGCGGACGAAGTCCTGGTTTTCTGGGGGCTGTCACCGAACCTCGGCCCGATCGCGGACTGGGACCTTGAGATTGAACGCCGCCAGGTCCAGGTCGATACCGCGCAGTTCCAGACCAGCGTGCCGGGTATCTTCGCCGTGGGCGATATCAATACCTACCCCGGAAAGAAAAAACTCATCCTGAGCGGCTTCCACGAAGCCGCCCTCGCCGCCTTCGGCGTCCAGGCCCACCTCCATCCCGAGAAAAAAGCCCGCGTCCAGTACACCACCACCAGCACCGTCATGCACGAACGCCTGGGTATTAAGAAAGACTGACTCGATACTCTCTGTAGCAAAAGGTACCGGATACATTTATTGGCGAAAAATGTATCCGGTACCTTTTATTGGCGCATGATCTTTTGTCCTTGATACACCCTGAAACGCGCGTCACAGCAGCGCCACGTGAAACCTGGCCGATGCCGGTGGTGCATTTTGGAAAAGGTACCGGATACATTAATTGGTGAAAAACGTATCCGGCCCCTTTTGTTGCAAGGGGACACAGGCAGCGGGGCAGGAACGGTTTTCAGCGCAACTGAAAGAAGAGCCTACTTGGCGCCGTTGTGCGTGTCCCCTGAAAAGGGGTATACGCCACCGCGACCGGGTTCAGTACTTCGAAACAGCAACTGCAATCGTGGCTTTTCTCAATCCCAGTGTGACCCACCGGGGCCCATGGGGCCCCTGACACAGGAAATTGGGGGGGACTGTGCGTGGGTCACCTTTTAAGCATAGTCCAGATAAGTGAAACTGCACGTATTCAGGCTGCTACCGGGAGTGTTTCCCAACCCTCTACTTGCAATGCATCCCGGTAACCATGCCAGGTTGCGTATCCCAGCCAGGGAATAATGAAGATAAAACCCACCATGGCAGTGAAAAAACCAATCAGTGTGAACATTACGATCAGTATTGCCCACACGGCCATGGTCCACTTATTTCTGAGAACCGCGTTGATACTGGACACGACCGCGGTGACGACATCCACGTCGCGGTTGGCGATAAACGGCAGGGAAAATACCGTGGCCGCAAAGCAGATGGCTGCGAAAAAAGCCCCGACCGCCGAACCAACACCCAGGTACATCGCCATGTCTTCAAGACGAACCGTTCCGGTGCTTGGGAAAAAGATGTGCACCATCGACGCGGCGCGCGCCCACAACAGGAATATCACCAACAGCACCAGGGCGAACACCAGTGAATTGGTCACCGGCCTGCGGATCGCCCGCAGGGTGTTGACCAGGGTTGGCTGCACGCCCATGCACAGTTTGCGGCTTATCGCGTACATGCCGAATGCGAGCAAAGGCCCCACGAAAACAAAACCGGACAACAGGCTGATCAGCCAGACCAGGCCACCGGTCTCCCATGCCACCCATGCCACCAGCAACGACAGCAGGCAGCAAAAAGCGCCCCAGGCCAGGCTGAGCCCGAGTGAATTCCGGTAGTCCTGCCAGCCCGCCTGCAACCACTTGAAGGGATCACCAGGGTGCAGATCGTTGCAGGGCGCGACAAAAGGTCTAATCTCCTCCGCAGCCGATCCTTTCAAATCATTGTTGGATTCCGCCATGACGCTCCAGTCTGTTTATCTTTATATTCCTTTGAATATACACGATATTTTATGACTGTCTAGCGCCTCAACTCCGGGGCTCCAGGAATATTTGTTCTACGTAGAATATTTCGCAGGACCCGTTCCCGCTGTCGTTGCGGGTTCTCGATGTGCGCCAGTAGAAGCCGTCGTCGCGGTCTACATCGACCAGGAAACCACGGGCCTGGATCACGACACCGACACGGACTTCCTTCAACTTGGCCTCAACCCAGTCATTCGCCGGAATCATGTGCATATTGCCGCTGTGCCGGATGATCTGCTGGTCTTCGATCGGCGCAGGGTAGTCATAGCGCGTGAAATACCAGCGCCCACCCTGGCTGATTTCAATGCGGTCAAGCACGGCCTGGTCCGACATCACACCCCAGCCCAGCGCGAGGTCGACCGGCGACAGGTCTGCCTCGTCACCCAGGTAATAGTTTTCACGTGAAAGCACGCGTGCCCGTATTCCAAATTCCGCCCGCGGGGTCAGCAGGAACCGGCCGACAGGAAACGGGGCGGCGTCAACCATGTCTGTCTGCCGCGGTGATTCCGGGACCAGCACGCCGGGGGGATGCACGATGTCCCTGCCCTCCCAGTTCCTGATCAGCAGGACCAGCGCAACGGCCAGGACAAGGTAAAACGTGTTCTTCATGTGGGGAAGGATATAATAGCGCCCTTCCAATTACCGCAATTAACAGATCCGTGCTGAGCCTCAAGAACATCAGTCTGCGCCGCGGGCGTAAACTCCTTTTTGAAAATGCGACTTTCCAGGTACACGCCGGACAGCGCCTGGGCCTGGTCGGGGCCAACGGTTGCGGCAAGACCTCGTTGTTTTCGATGCTCCAGGGCGAACTTGACGCCGACAGCGGGGAGCTTGAACTCAGTCCTCAGCTGCTGATCGCCCATGTCGCCCAGCAAAGCCCGGCCGGCCGGCACACGGCACTGGATTTCGTCCAGGACGGCGACGGCGAACTCCGGCGCGTACAGAAAGCGATCAAGCTGGCCGAGGAACAGGGTGACAGCGCCAAGACACACCACCTGTTCGACCGGCTCGAGACCATCGATGGCTTCAGCGCCGAATCGCGGGCGGCACGCCTGTTACACGGCCTGGGCTTTGCGACGGAAGATTACGGCAAACCCGTCGAAACGTTCTCCGGCGGATGGCGCATGCGGCTCAACCTCGCGCAGGCCCTGATGTGCCGCTCGGATATTCTGCTACTGGACGAACCGACCAATCACTTGGACCTGCCGGCCATCCTGTGGCTGGAGCAGTGGCTCAAACGCTACCAGGGTATCCTCCTGGTCATTTCGCACGATCGTGACTTCCTGGACGGCGTCTGCACGCGCATCGCCCACATGGAGCACGGTGAGATCCGTGTTTACAACGGCAATTACAGCGATTTCGAACTGCTGCGCGCATCACGCCTGGCGCAGCAGCAGGCGATGTTCAAACGGCAGCAGAAAGAGGTCAAACACCTACAGTCTTACGTCGACCGGTTCCGCTACAAGGCGTCCAAGGCCAGGCAGGCGCAAAGCCGCCTGAAAATGCTGGAGCGCATGACCCTGATTGCCCCCGCCCACGTGGACTCGCCCTTTCACTTTCGCTTCATGGAACCCGGCCGCCAACCGCACCACCTGGCCCAGCTGGAAGCCGTTACCGCGGGTTACGACGGGCCGGTGCTCAGCCATGTCAATCTCTTGATTTCAGCAGGAGACCGGCTTGGCCTGCTGGGCGTTAACGGTGCCGGCAAGTCCACCCTGGTCAAGGCGCTGGCGGATGGCAGTACCCTGCTCGGTGGCGAACGGACCCTCAGCCAGCACACGCGCATTGGTTATTTCGCCCAGCACCAGCTGGATCTGCTGGACCCGGAACGCAGCCCGGCAGATCACCTCCGGTCGATCGAGCCCGATATCGCGGAGCCCGAAATGCGCCGCTACCTCGGCGGGTTCGGTTTTGGCGGAGAGCGGATCTTCGATCCGGTCGAGCCGTTTTCAGGGGGAGAGAAAGCACGCCTCGTACTGGCCCTGATGATCCGCAGGAAACCCAACCTGCTGTTGCTCGATGAACCCACCAACCACCTCGACCTTGAGATGCGCCAGGCGCTGAGCCGCGCCCTGGTCGATTTTGGTGGGGCCATCGTGGTCATATCACATGACCGGCACCTGCTGCGCAGCGTCTGCGACGACCTCCTGGTCGTACACGGCGGCGCCGTCGACCGTTTCGACCGTGCGGTCGATGATTACTCTTCGTGGCTGAAAGAGCAGGAAGAAGAGCTGCCGGGTGAAACCAGGCCGGCCGCTGCCGGTACCGGCAGCCAGGTGGCGCGTAAAGAAAAACGTCGCAACGAGGCCGAGCGGCGTCGTCAGCTGAAACCCCTGTCCGACCAGGTCCGTTCGATTGAAAGACAGATGGAAGATTTGCGCAAGAAACTGGCCCGCATGGAACAGGTACTGGCGGACAACGACATCTACACGGATGCTTCGCGGAAAGAAGAATTGACCGGCCTGTTGCGGGAACAGGCCGGTCTCAAATCAGAAGTCGAGTCCCTGGAATGGTCCTGGCTCGATGCCAGCGAAGCGCTGGAAAGAGCCAGGCAGGAACTGGAGGATTAAGCCTTAGGCTTGCGGAACTTCAGCGTCATGCGGTCGCTTTCACCGATCGCCTGGTACTTGTCCGCGCACTCGGCCTTGGCTGCTTCGTCCTCGATATCGCGACACAGGCGCAAAGAAGGCGGCAGGGTCCAGACACCTTTCTCCCAGTCCTTGCTGTCATTCGGGTTGGCATTGACCTCGGAGCGTGCTTCGAGCTCCAGCCCGGCAGCCGTAGCCATCGCGATCACGGCTTCTTCCGAGACATAACCCGATTTTGCCGATTCTTTGGGATCCGCGCCGTCAGGCGCCCGGTGCTGGACGACACCCAGGATTCCGCCCGGTTTCAGCACGCGTGCAAACTCGGCGTATACCGCGTCCGCCACGCCTGCGCCGATCCAGCCGTGTGTATTGCGGAACGTCAAAACCATGTCGACCGAGCCGGCATCACCCAGCGAAGCGGATTGCGGGGGTGAGAAGAAGACGACCCCGGGCGTGCCATACAGCTCGGGCATTTCAGCAAAACTTTCGAGCATGGCCTCGTGCAGGCGGTAGCGGTAGGCCGGCTGATCGGGCACA
This sequence comes from Lysobacterales bacterium, assembly GCA_036351055.1. GTDB lineage: Bacteria > Pseudomonadota > Gammaproteobacteria > Xanthomonadales > SZUA-36 > JABDPF01. The sequence goes on along the minus strand of JAZBOH010000257.1, from coordinate 10,085 downwards.
TCCATATCGTAAGAGGCCGCGATGTACTGGCCGTGGCCGTTCATGACGGGCGCCAGGATCTCCATGTACCAGCCGCCGCCGGGCCATATTTCCATCACCGTCATGCCGTCTTCGAGACCGAAGAATTCGAGTGTGCCCGCCGGGTGCCGGTAAACATTCCGGGCAATATTCGCCTCGGAACGATGGTCACCGGTCATGGCTTTTTCGATCCGGGCATCGATTGATTCGTCACCCGCCCAGCTGCTGCCGGACAGGGCCAGGATAACAATGGCTGAAATAATTCGTTTCATAAAACTCTCCGTGGAAAAAATCAGGCAACAGGCGCCGTGAAGCTCTTTCGGAATGCCATTCCGATGCACAAGCCGGCGATCGTTGCGACAATAATAACAACTTGGTCAGGCTGGTTGATTCCCTGCAAAGCAGCCAGGAAACCGACCGTCATGCCCCCCCTGACGCGGGTGACATCCAGTTTCAGGCCATTGACGTCGCCACGCGTCCTGACCCTTTTCAATAAAAACGTATCCAGTGCAAAAATAAGGATGAATAGCAGGGATATCCACTCGAACAGGGTTTGCGGCCAGTTCACCAGCTGCAGACCCGCATCGTGATCAACCATGTACACGATCATGCCTCCAAAACAGACCAGGCCGTAAATCCACTGGCTCCGCTTGGGGTCTTTCAGGCTTCCGTCCAGGAAAAACGCCAGTGCCGCCACGGCCCCGAAAAGGGGCATCTCGGCAGCATAGATCAGCCATATGGACAGGGCCATCAGGATGATGGAATCCGACTGTTTTGCCGGCAGGCCCGATCGCCGGTTGACCATTCTGACCAGGGTGATGGCCAGGTAAACGATCAGGATACCGGGGACATCGACCAGTACAACGGCCAGCATGGCGGCCGCCATGCTGATAAAGGCCGCCGGTGAGTCATCCGGATCCAGTTCACGCGCCAGGGCCCAGGAGCCGTACATCACCAGGACGTACAGAATGGCTTGCTGCAGCGCGCCGGTGATACTGTCGAAGCGCACCCACCCCATGACCAGGCCAAGCAGTGCCGCGACCGGCAGCAAGTAAAGTACCGCCTTACCGGGCGCAACCGCGGGTTTCAGCGGCCGGCCTAACGATGTGTACTGGTAAATCCTGTGGTTGGCCAAGATGATCCCCGTCTCTGCTGAGCCCGTTGTGTTAACCCCAAACTATTTTTACTCTGACCCCAAATTATTTCGCAGCTGTTCGATGATACGCGAAACCGCCTGGGGCGAGGAAGTTTTCCGCGCGAACAGGGCGTACAGCGCCGGCACGATAAAAAGGGTCAACAGGGCCGAAATGGTGACGCCGAACACAATCACGATGCCGATGGGTTGACGGGATTCCCAGCCGGCGCCGCCGCCCAGCAACAGCGGCAAGGCGCCAAAAGTCGTGGCTGTACTGGTCATCAGGATTGGACGCAGGCGAATGGCGGCGGCATCCAGCACGGCTTCCCGGATAGCCTGGCCGCGGTCGCGCAGTTGGTTGGCGAACTCCACGATCAATACGCCGTTCTTGGCCGACAGGCCAATCAGCAGGATGGAGCCAATCTGGCTGAACACGTTGATGGATGAACCATAAAGATGCAGACCCACCAGCGCGCCCATCATGGCCAGGGGAACGGTCACCAGGATGATCAGCGGGTTGATGAAGCTCTCGAATTGCGCAGCCAGGACCAGGAATACGATTAACAGTGCCAGCCCGAACGTCAGGTACAGCGAACTGCCCGACTCCAGGTACTCCTTGCTCTGCCCGCCCCAGCTGACACGGGCCGCTGCGGGCAGCGTCGCCTCGGCGGCCTTCAACATGGCTGCGATGCCGTCTCCCAGCGTAACGCCGTCGGCCAACCCGGCCTCGATGGTGATGGCGCGCATGCGGTCTTGCCGGTTCAACTGCGCCGGGCCCGCCGTTTCGGTGATGTTCACCAGGTTGGCCAGAGGAACAAGGCCGCCCGTCAAGGTGGACCGCACGTAAAGGTTGGTGAGGTCATCCGGGCTGGCGCGATCCGATTCCTTGCCCATCAGCACCACGTTGTACTCCCGCCCGCGGTCGATAAACGTGGTCACCCGCCGGGAACCCAGCATGGTTTCCAGGGTGCGCCCGACCGAGGCCAGGGAGACACCGAGGGCTGCGGCCCGGTCGCGGTCGATGGAAATATCCATCTGCGGTTTGCGCTCCTGGTAGTTGCTGTCCGGACCAACCAGTTCGGGCACGTCTTCCAGGGCCACCAGCAAATTGTCCCGCCATTCCTGCAATTGAACATAATCCGGCCCACCGATCACCATTTCCACCGGCCGGCTGTCACTGCGCAGACCGAGACTGCCGGGCGTGAATACAAACGACCGCACACCGGGAAGCCCGCTCAGCGCTTGCCTCACCCGGCTCGCGATGTCCTTGTCACTCTCATCGCGCTGCGACCAGTTCTCGAGCAATACGATCGACCGCGCCGAATTGACCTCGCCACCGCCAAAACGGCCGGGGATACGGGTGATAAAGCGACGGACCGCATCCGATTCCCTTGCCTCTTCCAACAGGATGACTTCCATTTCACGCGCGTAGCGGTCCATGTATTCCAGGCTGGCGCCTTCCGGCGCGCGCAGCATCACGAAAAACGCACCCCGGTCTTCCGGCGGTGCGTACTCGGCAGGCAGGCGGTTCATCAGCCAGGCCGCCACACCCGTCAACAACACCAGCATGGTGACCGCGGCCCAGGGCATGTCCACCACCCGGGCGAGCGCCCGACGGTACAAGTCCGCGAAACGCCGGAACGAGCGGTCGACCAGGCGCGTCAGGCCGGAGCCAAGACTGCGCCGATGCAGCATCTTGGAACATAACATCGGGGTCAGGGTCAGCGCGACCAGGCTAGAAAACAATACCGCCGCGGCCAGGGTGATGCCAAACTCCTGGAACAGGCGGCCGATGTCACCTTCTATGAAGGACAGCGGCACGAACACAGCCACCAGCACCAGGGTCGTGGCCACGACTGCAAAGCCGATTTCGCTGGAACCGTCCAGGGCCGCCAGTATCGGTCGCTGCCCATCCTCGATGCGGCGGTAGATGTTTTCCAGCACCACGATGGCGTCGTCCACGACCAGCCCGATGGCCAATACCAGGCCCAGCAGCGTCAGGATGTTGATCGTATACCCCATCGCGGCCATGACCATGAAGGTGGAGACCACCGAAACCGGCACCACCAGCGCCGGAATCAGGGTGACACGGAAAGACCCCAGGAACAGGTAAATTACGACCAGCACCAGGGCGATGGCGATAAAGAGAGCCTTGTACACCTCCTGCATGGATGCCTCGATAAACTCGGCCCGGTCGTAATTGACCGCCAGCACCATGCCCTCCGGCAGGTCCGGCCCTATCCGGTCGATCTCTTCGCGGATGCCGCGTGACACGGCCACGTTGTTGGCGCGGGAGAGTTGTTCGATACCGAGGCTGACCGCATCAATGCCGTTAGCACGTGAAATGCTGCGCTCATTCTCGGCGCCCAATCGGACTTCGGCCACTTCTGCCAGCGTGACGCGCTGGCCCTCAGCTCCACGCCCGACCACCAGGCGGCTGAAGTCCTCCTCGCGCTTGAAACCGGTGGCTGTGCGCAGGGTGAATTCCCGTTCCTGTGATTCCAGGCGCCCCGCGGGCAGTTCGACATTTTCGGCACGCAAGGCATTTTCAACGTCGGCCACCGTCAGTCCATGAGCGGCCAGCGCCTCGCGTGACAACCAGATTCGCATCGCGTAACGCCGTGCGCCGGTAATGCGGACCCGGGCCACGCCGGGCACGGTCGAGATCCGGTCGACCAGGTAACGGTCGGCGTAATCGGTCAACTCCAGGCCTGAATGACGGTCAGACGTCAGGTTCAGAAACATGATCGACGAACGCGTGGCATCCACCTTGGCGATTTCCGGCGGATCCGCTTCACGCGGCAGTTGGTCCGCGATGCGGGATACCCGGTCCCGGATATCGTTCGCGGCCCCGTCAATGTCACGGTCCACGCTGAACTCGACGCGGATATCGGAACGTTCATCACGGCTGACCGAAGTCAGCATCTCGATGCCCTCGAGGCCCGCGATGACGTCCTCGATGACTTGCGTCACCTTGGTCTCGATTACCTCGGCAGAGGCGCCGCGGTAGCTGGTTTCGATCGACACAACAGGCGACTCGATGTCGGGGTACTGACGCACCGGCAAGCTGCCCATGGCGGCCAGTCCAAGCAATACCAGCAAGGCTGAAACGACGGTCGCGAAAACGGGACGGCGGACCGAGTAATCGGAAATGATCATGCCTGCCTTTCCCCTAGCGGCCGGGCGCTTCGACCAGGTCCACGATGAGGCCCGGGCGTACGATCTGAGTACCCTCGGTCACAACCCGTTCACCGGCCTCCAGCCCCTGTGCAATTTCGACCTCTCCCGGACGCCGCCGGCCCGTACGCACCTCACGCCGTTCGACCACGTTGCCCTGCCCCACGACATAAACGAATTGCTTGCTGCGTTCCGGAACGATCGCCTGCTCCGGGATCATCAGGGCGGTTACATCGTCTTTCATCAGCGCTACGGTCAGGAACATACCCGGGCGCAAACGCCCCTCCTCGTTTGGCAGCACAGCCCTCACGGCCACGGTTCGACTGACCGGGTCCACGCGCGTATCAACGGTCGTGACTTCGCCACTGAAGGCCAGCCCGGGCCAGGCCGCGCTGCGGGCCGTAACGCTCAGACCCTTGCGTAAACGCGAGAGAAATACCTCGGGCACGTCGAAATCCAGCTTGATGCGGGACGTATCGTCGAGTGTCGTGATGATGGTGGCGGGGCTCACGATGCTGCCCATGGAAACGCGCCGCAAACCGAGCTGACCGGAAAAAGGCGCACGCAGGACGGTCTGGTTCAGGCGTGCCTGCGCGGCGTTCACCGCGGCGACATCGGCGTCACGCCGCGCTTCCAGCTGTTCCAGTTCAGACTCGGAAACCACCCGGGTTTTGAACAGTTCATTGGAACGCCGGTATTGGCTCTCGGAATCGACCAGGGCTGCTTTTGCTGCAGCCAGGTCCGCCAGTGGCTCGGAACTTTCCAGCCTGACCAGCACGTCACCCTTCTGCACGGTTTGCCCTTCCTCGAACTCGATCGAGGTGATGGCGGCCGTTATCTCCGGCCGGACGTTGATCGCCTCGTTCGCGCGGGCATTGCCCAGGGCCTCGGCCGAGAGTGGAAACGGCACGATTTCGGCCGTTTCCACCACGACACCGGGGTTGCCAGCCGCATCTTGTGCCTGCACGCAGCAGGGCATGAACAGCAGAATGAACAGCAGAAAACAGAAGGGTTTGCACACGGTCACGAAAACGGATTTCCTGTCAACGGGGGTGGCATTATCATACCCCAAAGAGCGCCGCGCCTCGGGTACCGCTGGCGTTGCTCGACTTACCCAACCGGGGCCGGCAGGCCACCTTTGGCTCAGGCGGCAAAGGCAGTGCGTCCGTGTCCTGGCCATTGGGCTACAATTCGAAGTATGCGATGTCATTGCACGACTCTCCCGGAGACCCTGGTATGCGGCACCTGAATTACAACCACCTCTTGTATTTTCATACGATCGCCCGCGAAGGCAGCATCACAAAGGCGGCCGAAGTACTCCACCTGACACCCCAGACCATCAGCGGCCAGATCAAGCGGCTGGAAGAAGCCGTCGGGGCCCCCCTGTTCGAACGCGTCGGCCGCGGCCTGGTCCTGTCCGAAACAGGACAGGGCGTGAACCAGTATGCGGAAGAGATTTTTTCACTGGGCTCGGAACTGGCCCACTGGGTCAAGCGCGGCCAGTCTTCGTTGCCGAACATTCTGAACATCGGCATCGTCAATTCGATTCCGAAACTGGTTGCGCACGGCGTTCTCTCGGCGGGTCTCGATCTTGACCCGCCGATGCGCCTGGTGTGCAAGGAGGATACGCTGCAAACCCTGCTCGCCGACCTTTCGATTCACCGCCTGGACCTGGTGCTATCCGACCGGCCGATTCCAATCGGGTTCAGCGTCAAGGCCTTCAACCACCCGCTTGGTGAGAGCCCGGTCGCGTTTTTCGGCAGCGAAAACCTGGCGCAGCGTTTTGGCGCAGACTTTCCGGGTTCGCTCGACGGTGCACCGATGCTGCTGCCGATGACCGGCAGCGCCCAGCGCCGTAGCCTGGATGGCTGGTTCGACCAGATCGGTGTCGCACCGAAAATCGTGGCTGAATTCGATGACAGCGCCCTGCTCAAGGCCTTTGGCGAAACAGGGGCCGGAATTTTCCCTGCGCCCATTGCCATCGCCCGGCAGATCGAACAGACCTACCACGCCCGGCATATCGGTTCGGCCGGCGATATCACGGAAACGTATTACGCCATTTCACCGGAACGGGTGCTCAGGCAGGCCGCCGTTCGAACGATTACGGACCGGGCCCGCCACAGGCTCTCCTCCCTGACCGGAAGCCGCGCGTAAGCGTCGCGCACAAAGATCGTTTATTTCGAATATTTAGTTCTTTAAATTCGATCTTTACGATCTATTGAAGCGGTTAGCATGGGGCTGTCAACAGCCAAGGAGATAGCCCAATGACAACCATTATCCACACCCAGGGTCTCGTGATGACCCCCAGGCTCAAGGCCCACCTGACCCGCCGGCTCACTTTCGCCCTGTATCGTTTCGAAAACCGCATCAACCGCACCGATGTGTATGTAAAGGATCAGAGCGGCGGCAAAGCTGGCACCGGGAAGAGCGTGGTGGCGCAGGTCCATCTGAACGATGGCGTCAGGGTCGTGGTCGAGGCCACCGGGCACGACAGCCGGGCGGCTATCAACGTGGCGGCAAAACGCGCCAAGCGGGCCGTGAAACGCGCGCTCAAGACGCCCCTTGCACACCGCCGCGTCGACCTGGGCAAACTGACGATGGAAGGGGCCTGAGGCCGCGGTCCGGATGACAGGAATTGTGGCGCCACGACGCTACTGACAGCCTGGAACAAACCATGGAACGAATCACCCGGGCAGCCCTGAGCGGCGCCAGCGGAAAAAGGGCAACGCCCGCCACCGGCAGTTTGAGGTCTCTGGTCGAATCGCCACGATTCAACCAGGTGGTCATTGCGGTGATCGCGGTCAATGCCGTAACGCTCGGCCTGTCGACATCCGGGCGGATCATGGCGGTGGCCGGCACATTGCTCGACACCCTCGACCGCGCCGCTCTGGTCTTTTTCACGGTGGAACTCGCATTGCGCCTCTGGGTCTACCGTGCCCGCTTTTTCAGCGGCGGCTGGAACCTGTTCGACCTGGCGGTAGTAGCCATTTCCTGGATCCCCACCAGCGGTGCGTTTTCCGTGCTCCGCTCGCTGCGCATCCTGCGCGTACTGCGCCTGATTTCCGTCGTGCCACAGATGCGTGCCGTGGTGGGTGCACTGTTCGGCGCCCTGCCCGGTCTGGGCGCCATCGTGGCTGTTCTGGCCCTGGTGTTCTACATTTCCGCGGTCATGGCAACACAGTTGTTCGGCGCGACGTTTCCACAGTGGTTCGGAAACGTGGGCACCTCCTTTTTCAGCCTGTTCCAGATCATGACCCTTGAAAGCTGGTCGATGGGCATAGCCCGCCCGGTAATGACGGTTTATCCCTATGCGTGGCTGTTCTTTGTCCCATTCGTCATCGTCACCAGCTTCACCGTACTGAACCTGTTCATTGCACTCATTGTCAACTCGATGCAGACGGTTCAGGCTCAGGAGCTGAAGCGCTCGTCCCATACCGCGGAACCGGCCCGCGACGAGCGCCAGCAACTGTTGGAATTGATGGAGGAACTGCGCCGCGAGATACGGGAATTGAAGACCCGGCAGGCCGGCGAACCGCTTCCCCCCCGAACCTGACGGGTCCATAATGGCGTGATGAGCGCCGCTATCATGCCGTTTTCGACAGTCCGCGGATGCGTCTTTCTCATCGCCGCCTGTCTCTGCGCCGGACCGGCGGGAGGCCTGACCCAGGCCGCGGAATTTGACCCGCAGGCAACCTGGCCGCTTTGCGGCCGCCTATCGGATTCCCCACCCGAAAACTGGGTGCCGGGTGACCCCTGCCCGCCCGAACGATTCGGTAATGCGCACTTCTCCGACCACCCCCTGTCATCCACCTTTGGGCCTCGCCCCCTGTATTCGGGCGCCAACCGCTACGACTTCCACCGCGGCCTGGATATCGCCACACCGATCGGAACGCCATTTTTCGCCGTTACCGCAGGACTGGTCCAGATCGCCGGCGTGGACCCGTCGTATTCAGACCCGCTGGTCAAGTTGCGCCATTACCGGCCGGGTTACCAAAGTTGTGTTCCGGTAGGCTGCTACTACAGCCTGTACCTGCACATCAGCCAGTGGGTGGTTGCCGCGGGACAAACGGTTGAGAAAGGCCAGTTACTCGGCTACACCGGCGCCAGCGGCTCGGGATTCGAACATATGCACTTCGAGGTCCGCGATGCGCCCTCGTTCGACCCGAACTCCGCCTGGTCGAGAGACGCCATTCACGCCCTGCGACTGCTGCCCTACCGTGCACAAACCCGGGTGTCGATGTCGCTCGATGCGACTTCTCCGCCCAGCGGAGGTTCCGCGACCACCTTGAGCGTAAGCCTGATTTCCAGCCGCTATGACCTGCAGGCGGTCGACGTGGAGGTGCTGGACAGGAAACTGCGGCCCATCCCCCAGCCCGGCGATGCCCCGGACGGCAGGGGTTACCCCGTCCACCCCCCGTACTTCGACTTGGAGTGGACCAACTTCCTGTACAGCCATAAAAATTCATCGGCATTTCCCTGGCACAGTTTCGGCGCGGGCGGCGTCAATGAGTGCCCTTACCACGCCGAACACGGCAGTTCCTACGACGCCAGCCTGCATGTCGACGCACAGGACCCGCAAGACTACCTGGTGGGCCTGTTTAACGGCATAAGGGTCCGCACGCTGCGCTACTGGCCGAGCAATGAACGCGACTACGAGATCAGCCTCGAGTTTCTCGAACTGGAGGGGGACGCCGCCTGTTTGGAAGTCACCGCGACCTTTGCTTCGGGCGACTCGGCGGGCGCCGCCTGGGGCGACTGCCTGCCCGAAACGACGGACCGGCCTGACCTGCGCCTGTCTACCAATGCCAACGGCCACAAAGTGCGGCTCGCCTGGAAAGGCATTCCAGCCGGCAAGGTCGACATTTACCGCAACGGGATGGCGCTGCCGGTGACGGTCTCAGGCAAATTCTGGACCGACCACGACGTCGCGCCGGGTGGGCGTTACCGCTACCGGGTCTGCCCCATGGGGCAGGCACAGCTGTGTTCGCGTTCTGAAGTGATTCGCCTCAAGCGATAAAAAGAAGGCCGGCGATCGCCGGCCCCCTTGCCTCGAATACCTGACGATCAGTAACGCCAGCCGTACTCGATACCGAAGGTACGCGGTTCGTTGACGACGCCGGTCAGGTTGTTGAAGTCGATCGTGTAGATATTTTCCGTGCGGTCGGCCAGGTTACGCGCAAAGACGGAAAGGTCGTGATGGCCTTCACCGAAACGGTAGCCAAAACGCAGGCCGATTTCTGACAGCGACTGTCCGCGGTATTCCGCCGCTTCGTACAATACGAAGTTGAACTCGTCCCGGTACAGCCAGTCACCCTTGATGTAGATATCGCCGGACTCGACCGGGTGGATCCAGTCGAAAACCAGGCTGGAAGTCCATTCCGGTGACTGTGGAAGCGGATTGCCGTGGATCAGGTAGGAACCGGCCACTTCGCCCGCCGGATCGGTCACGGAGCACGGGGCGCCACAACCGGCCACCGCCAGGTCACGGTCGTTGATCTCGGTATCGGTGTAACCAATGCTCCAGCTCATGGTAAACGACTCGTGCAGGCGCGCCTGCAGGTCCAGTTCGAAACCCTGGCCATTCACTTCATTGGCATTGATCACCTGGTTGAAGTTGGCCTGTCCGCCCACGGCGGTCAGCTGTGCGTCATCAACGACGTAGCTGAACAGGTTGAAATTGACACGCACGCGGTCATCGGCCAGCAGCATCTTCACGCCGCCCTCGATGGAGGTAGACGTTTCGGAATCAGCCACG
>JAZBOH010000256.1:0-54687 GCA_036351055.1 Lysobacterales bacterium | reverse complement strand
GGCTGTGGCCAGTATTCGGCGGACACCGGTTCTGTCGGCATTGATGGTCCTGGCGCTCGGATTGGGTATCGGCGCTTTCATGACGACGTTTACGGTCTACTACCTGATGTCCGGCGACCCGATACCCCACAAGAGTGACGTTCTGTTTGCGGTGCAACTGGACAACTGGGACCCAAACGATGACCCCACCGAGTCGGCCAAGGACGTGCGGCCGCAGATAACCTACCGCGATGGCACCTGGCTGATGAACGCTGAAACACCCGCAAGCCGGCAAGTGCACATGTACGGCACCGGAGCGGTACTGGTGCCAGAAGGTGATGCGCCGCCTTTCGAGGAACACGTCCGTGCAACCTGGTATACATTTTTCGAGATGTTCGACGTACCGTTCCTGTACGGGCAGCCGTGGAGCCGCGAGGACGACGACAGCCACGCCAGTATTGCCATCATCGGGCGCGAGTTGAACGACAAATTATTTAATGGTGAAAACAGCCTGGGCCGGAGCATCCGGCTGGATGACAGTTTCTTCCAGATCGTCGGTGTGATCGATGACTGGCAACCGGTACCGCGCTTTTACCACGCCGACGGCACTTCCCGGGCGCTGGCAGACACGGAACAGGTCTTCGTCCCCATGACCCGGGCGATCGACCAGGAATGGACTCCCTGGGGCAATACCAACTGTTGGAAAGCCAACGATGAAGACCTGCCGCCACTCGAAGGGTTCCTTCAGGGTGAGTGTGTCTGGACACAATTCTGGGCCGAGCTGGAGACACCCCGCCAGGTCGCGGACTACAAGGATTTCCTCGATAACTACGTGCGGGAGCAGAAAAAGATCGGCCGTTTCGAACGGCCGCTCAATACTTTCATATCCGACGTGATGGAGTGGATGGAGGTCAACGAGATCGTACGCAATGACAACCGCGTGCTGGTGCGCCTGAGTTTCCTGTTCCTGTTGGTGTGCGTGGTGAACACGGTTGGGCTCCTGATGGCGAAATTCATGGGCAAGGGCGGAGAAGTAGCATTGCGTCGCGCCATGGGCGCCAGCCGCCGTGCCGTGTTCCACCAGAACCTGGTCGAGGTCGGGCTGATCGGTGTGTTCGGCGGCATCGTCGGCAGCGGGCTGGCCTGGCTCGGTCTTCGGGCGGTGGAAAGCATGTATCGGGGCTATCAGCACCTGGTGCACCTCGACCCCGTCATGTTGGCGACCGCCATTTTCACGGCAACCGTTTTTGCGGTCCTGGCCGGCATGTACCCGGTTTGGCGCGTCTCACGCCTGGCCCCCGCCAGCCTGCTGAAAACCCAGTGAGGACTTATCCATGAAAGACATCGGACCCATCTTCAGAACCCTGATGCACAACCGGATGGGCGCTTTGCTGATCGCTCTTCAGATTGCCCTGACCCTGGCCATCGTGATCAACTCCGCTTTCATCATCCAGCAGCGCTCCGCGGATATCGCCAGCCCCACCGGGCTCGACGAAGCCAACACGGCGCTTTTTTATACGAACCTGTTCGAACCCAACGTGGACCAGCGTCAGCTCTACCGCGACGACCTCGAGGCAATCCGGGCGATGCCCGGCGTGATTGCGGCAACCCATACGAATTCAACCCCGGCAAGCGGAAGCGGCTGGGGTGACGACCTGTACACCTACGCCGAGATGCAGTCCAACGACTCCATCAGCTTCGGCAAGTTCATGGTTGACGAGCACGGCCTGGAAACGTTCAACCTGGACCTGGTGGCAGGACGGAACTTCCTGCCCGAGGAGATGCAGGTGCGCAGCATGACGTCGACCGAGAGTCCGAAAGTCCTGATCGCCAGCCAGGCCCTGGCCGACGAGTTGTTCCCGGACGGCGACGCCCTGGGCAAGACCGTGTTTGATGAGCCGGGTGGAAAATCACCCATGCAGATCATCGGCATCTACGGCCATATGCAGCATGCCTGGCCCGGCGCCAGCAGTATCAACCGCTCAGCCCTGCTGCCCGAAATCATCATGTTTGGTGGCGGTATGGAGTACGTGGTCCGTTCCGAACCCGGGCAGCTCGAGACGGTCATGGCCCAGGTCGAGGAATACCTGAGTAAAAACCGCAACCGGATCGTGGATACCGTGCGCACGTTCGAAGAGTCAAAACAGCGCACCTATTCCGGTGACATCGCCATGGTCAAGCTGCTCACCGCCGTTATTGTCGTGCTGGTCGGCATCACGGGTCTCGGTATCGTCGGGCTGGCCTGGTTCAGCGTGACGCAGCGACGCAAGCAGATCGGTACGCGACGCGCCCTGGGCGCGACGCGTGGTGACATCGTGCGCTATTTCATGGTGGAAAACGGGCTGATCACCACCGCCGGCCTGGTTCTCGGCGTATTGGGCACCGTGACCCTGAACTGGTTTCTCGATACCAACTACGAAGTGGGGCGAATTCCGCTCTGGTATCTGCCTGCCGGCATGGCGGTCATGTGGTTGCTCGGCCAGGCAGCGGTGTTGGTGCCCGCGCGGCGGGCCGCAAATATACCGCCCGCGCTGGCGACACGCAGCGTTTAAAAGACTGTAGGAGCGAGCCTTGCTCCTGCAGAATCAAGAAAATCGAACTTGGATCAAGCAAAATTTGACCCGGCGGGACTAATATGGATCGCGTGATCGAGGTACACGATCCATGAAAATTTCTGATTTCAAAGTATTCGACGCCCATTTTCACATCATTGATCCCCGGTTTCCCTTGGTGCCGAACAAGGGCTACGTACCCGAGCGATACCTCGCCCGCGACTACCTGGAGCGCACGGAAGATTACAATCTGCAGGGCGGCGCCGTGGTTTCCGGCTCCTTCCAGGCTTTTGACCAGGACTACCTGGTCAACGCCCTGGCGCGACTGGGCGCAGGCTTCGTCGGTGTCACGCAATTACCTCACACTTTCAGCGATGAGGAGATCGTCGAACTCGACCTGGCTGGCGTACGGGCCATCCGTTTCAACATGAAGCGCGGCGGCTCGGAAGACGTAAAGCACCTGGAAACGATGGCGCGGCGCGTGCACGAACTGGCGGGCTGGCACGTGGAGTTCTATGTCGACAGCCTGGAACTGGCCGAACTGAAACCACTGCTTTGCAGCCTGCCTGCGATTGTTATCGACCACCTGGGTTTATCGAAAGAGGGATTTCCAACCTTGTTGGAACTGGTCGGTTGCGGCGCCAGGGTCAAAGCCTCCGGGTTTGGCCGCGTCAACTTCAATGTCGCTGGCGCCCTGCGGGAAATCCACTCGATCAACCCGGAAGCGCTGATGTTCGGCACCGATTTGCCTTCGACCAGGGCAGCACGCCCGTACAGCGACAGTGATTTCAAACTGGTCATCAATTCCCTGGGTGAAACCGAAGCTGCGCGCGTATTTTACGAAAACGCGGTGGGGTTCTATCGCTCAGGCATCCAGTTCGCTGCTGACGAGCAACAAGGAGCGGGCAGCGACTGACCAGCGTCCGGGACCCTTTTTCCCGCTACTTTCGGTGGCGCTGGAAAATCTCTGCTGCATGCTGTCCGGCAGGTCGTAAGGCAGGGCAAATTCCACTTCTTCACCCGAAGCATTGAACAGAATGGCCACGGCTTCGATCACCGGTGCGTCATCACGTTGGTCGCCGTGGGTTGAAAAGACCAGCGCCAGTTGCCGATTGCTATTCCAGTCCTGGGCCAGCATTGGCCTGCCGTCGGGATGAAGCCAGTCGATATCACACCAGCCACTGTCGGTTGGCATGCGGCCATGGATGTACCTGGCCTGCCGCAGCAACGGCATATCGCGCCGAATTGCAATCAGCTCACGAACCGACTGTACAAACGCCGGGTCGTCTTCGATACCCTTCCAGTCCAGCCAGCCGGTCTCGTTGTCCTGGGCGTAGGCGTTGTTGTTGCCCGCCTGGCTGTTGCCGAACTCGTCACCGCCCAGCAGCATCGGCGTGCCCTGTGAAAGCAGCAGGGTGGCCAGCATGTTCAGGCGCTGCTGGCGGCGGGTGGACAGGATTTCCGGGTCGCCTGTCTCCCCTTCCTCGCCATAGTTACAGCTGAAGTTATGGGCATGGCCGTCGCGGTTGTCCTCACCGTTGGCCTGGTTATGACGCTGCTCGTAACTGACCAGGTCAGACAGTGTGTAGCCATCGTGCGCGGTGACAAAATTAATGCTGGCCGTCGGGTTCCTGCCACTCCCTTCAAACAGGTCGGCGGAACCGTGGATGCGCCGGGCAAATTCGCTGTCCTGGTCCGGATCGCTGCGCCAGAAGCGCCGCACGGAGTCGCGATAACGATCATTCCACTCTGCCCATTCGGCCGGGAAACGACCCAGTTGGTATCCACCCGGACCCGGATCCCAGGGTTCGGCGATCAGCTTGGCGCCCTCGAGTTCCGGGTCGGCCCCGATCCGGCTCAACAGGGCATGACGCTTGCGGAATCCGTTGCGGGTGCGCCCCAGAACGGTCGCCAGGTCGAAACGGAAACCGTCAACGCCCATCTCCCGGTGCCAGTAGCGCAAACTGTCCAGTACCAGGTTCTGTGCGCGAATGTGGTCGGTATTGAGGGTGTTGCCGCAACCGGTGTCATTGATGTAATGGCCTGGCTGCTCAGGCTCGGTGCGATAGTAAGCGAGGTTGTCGATACCGCGAAAACTCAGGCTGGGTCCGCCGCTGCCGCTTTCGCCCGTGTGGTTGTAGGCCACGTCCAGGATCACCTCGATTCCCGCGTCATGGATGGCATTGACCATTTCGCGGAATTCCGCAACCGGGTCCGCTAAGCCGTAACGTCCCTCGGGCGCAAAAAACTGGACGCTGTTATAACCCCAGAAATTACGCAACCCCTTGCCGGCCAGAAACTCCTCGTCGATCATGGCATGCACCGGCATCAGTTCCAGCGAGGTAATGCCCAGGGCTTTCAGGTAGGCCAGGATTTTACCGTTGCTCATACCGCGGAAGCGGCCGCGGTCGGCCGCGGACACCTCCGGGTGACGCATGGTGTATCCGCGCACATTGGCTTCGTAGATGACCGCACTGGACCAAGGCACCACCGGGCGGCTGAAACCTCCGCCCGCAAAAGGGGGGTCTACCACGCACCGGGGCACGTACGGCGCGCTGTCCTGGCTGTTCATGGCCCAGACACCAGCCTCGCCTCCTGACTGGTAGTCGAACAGGGCCGGAGCCCAGCGGAAAAGACCTGCAAGGCGGCGCGCATAAGGATCGAGCAACAGCTTGGCCGGGTTGTGGCGCTGCCCTTTCTCGGGGTTCCACGGGCCATGGACCCGGTAACCGTACTGTTGCCCGGCCTCGCAAGCCGGCAGGAAACCGTGCCAGATACCATTGGATCGTGCCGGCATGGGATGACAGGCGTACTGCTGCCCCTGTGCATCGAACAGGCACAACTCGACGGCCTCCGCGCTGCTGGAATAGACCGCAAAATTGACCCCGCCACGGCCAGCGGTGGCGCCCAACCTGGATGGATTACCGGCCTGGAGCATGAATGCAGTCTAAGGTATTCGTGAAGCGCTTTGCACCATTGCCGCCACCCCGGCGGCGAGGGAGGCGTCGATGTCGCCTTCCTTCATGCGCCAGCGCCAGTTGTCCTTGGTCGTGCCCGGCGTATTGATCCGGGCCTCGGAACCCAGGCCCAGGAAATCCTGCATCGGCGCGACCGCCAGGTTGGCGTTGCTGGAAAAGGCCAGTTTGACCATGTCAGTATGAATGGTTTCGGGGCTGCCGCCGGTGCGCTCCAGGACCAGGACCTGGGTCTCCCGGATCTCCTCTTTTGTACGGGTATCGTTGCCGGTGCCCTGGAACCAGCCAATGGTGGTGTCATTGTCGTGGGTACCGGTGTAGCACACGCTGTTCTCTTCGATGCTGCTCATGTCGAAGTCCCTGTCACCCACCTCGAACTGCAGCACCACCATGCCCGGGAAACCCTGTCCCAGGCGCAGGGCATCCACTTCGGGCGTGATGACGCCAAGGTCCTCGGCTACGATTCCGAGTGGTCCAAGCGAATCTTTCAGCGCATCAAATAGACCCTCTCCCGGACCCGGCACCCACTCACCGTTCTTGGCGGTGGTTTCACCAAAAGGTACGGACCAGAACGATTCAAATCCGCGGAAGTGATCGATGCGCACCAGGTCGCATTGCCGCCCGATGTGCTGCATGCGTTCGATCCACCACTGGTAGCCGGTTTTTTCATGGTAGTCCCAGTCGTACAGCGGGTTACCCCACAACTGGCCGTCTTCGCTGAAATAGTCCGGCGGCACGCCTGCCACGTTGGACGGAGTGCCCTCGTTGTCGAGCAACAGCATTTCGCGGTGTGCCCAGGCGTCGGCGCTGTCCAGCGCGATGTAGATCGGGATGTCACCCAGCAGGCGTATGCCACGCTCCTTCGCATATAACCTGAGTTCACGCCACTGGCGGTCGAACAGGAACTGGGTCACCTGCGTGGCTTCTATGGCATCACGGTGCTCGTTCCTGACCCGCTGCAGAGCCACTGCATCACGATGCACATATTCCGGCCCCCACTCCGGCCAGGGACGCTCCCCGTGATGGGTCTTCAGATAGCGGAAAAGAGCATAATCTTCCATCCAATCGCCATTTTGATGCATAAACTCGTCAAATTCTGACATCAAAACCCCACCCGCCCGGCCCATCAAGCGCTTGCTGGCCTTTTTCAGCAACTCGCGCTTGGCCGGGATCAGGTGGCCGTAGTCACAATAGTCGCGCGGCAAGCCCATCAACACGGACAATTCGCGTTCATGCAGCAGGCCCAGTTCGACCAGTTGATGCAGGCCGATCAGGTTTGCATTGCCGGCAAAGGCAGACAGAGGTTGGTAGGGCGAGTCACCATAGGCCGTAGGGCCCAGCGGCAGAAACTGCCACACGCCGATCTCCATGTCGGCCAATGCGTCGACAAAAGCATGGGCACTGTCACCGATATCACCGATACCATGGTCACCCGGGAGGGAAGAAATGTGCATGATGACGCCGGCGCGACGGCCCATGTCCATGATGTAGGAATCCATAATATTATTCTTTGTATTCAATGGTTTGGTTCTGCATCCCGGTCGACCATCAGGGTGCTCAAACCGGCCACGATCATCAGAATGCCACCGATCGCCAGGCCGTAAATAGCCTCACCGTCAAAAAATTCCCGAAGAAGCAAACCCAGAACGCTCGCGGCAGCAAGTTGAGGTATCACGATAAAGAAATTGAAGATACCCATGTACACACCCATTTTCGCGGTGGGCAAAACATCGGACAGCAGTGCATAAGGCAACGACAGAATAGATGCCCAGGCGAAACCCACGCCGACCATCGGCAGGATCAGCCAGTCCGGATCGCGGATGAAAAAGAAGCTGAGCAGGCTGAGTCCGCCGATGCACAGGTTGACCAGGTGGCTCCAGCGGCAGCCCAGCCTGCGCGCCAAAAACGGAATGGCGAGCGCCGCCAGCGCCGCAAATCCATTGTAGGCCGCGAACAGCACGCCCACCCAGTTGGCGCCGTCGTTGTATGCCTGGCCGGCCACGTCTTCGGCGCCAAAATGAAAACTCGTCACCGCGGCCGTGCTGTAAATCCACATCGCAAACAGCGCAAACCAGGAAAAAAACTGGACCACGGCCAGTTGTTTCATCACGCGCGGCATATGAAACAGGTCCTCGACGATATGATAGAGCCCGTTATCCGTGTTGCCGCCTTTTTGCATGCCACCGGCCAGTATCTGCAGGACACCAAACGCAATGGCGCTGATCGCCAGGATATAGAGTTGCTTGTCTAGGCCCATGGAGATGATCCAGACCAGCAACAGAACACCTGCGGCAATCCAGGCCAGGCCACCATTGAGGTATTTGCGGGCAGGCCGGGGGTCCGGGTCGGTAAACGCCTCGGTTTCTTCACCCGCTTCGAACTCGGCGATTTCCTCGGGCGAATATTCCTTGCTCGAATAAACCGTCCACAAGACGGCCAGTAAAAAGACCGCGCCGCCCATGTAAAAGGACCACTTGACCGCATCCGGGATCTGTCCCGGCGCGGCGGTGTTGGCGACATCGAACCAGTTGGCCATCATCCACGGCAACGCCGAGGCAACGATGGCGCCTGTGCCGATAAAAAAACTCTGCATCGCAAAGCCCAGCGTGCGTTGCTGCTTGGGCAGGTTGTCACCGACAAAAGCGCGGAAAGGCTCCATCGAGACATTGATGCTGGCGTCCATGACCCACAACATGCCGGCCGCCACCCAGAGATAGGGCGAGTTGGGCATCGCAAACAGCGCCAGGGAAGCCAGGATGGCGCCGAACAGGAAATAGGGGCGACGGCGGCCGAGGCGGCCCCAGGTTCGGTCGCTCATATAGCCGATGATGGGCTGCACCAGCAGGCCGGTAACCGGCGCTGCGACCCAGAGAATGGGCAGGTCCTCGACTTCCGCACCCAGGGTCTGGAAAATCCGGCTGACGTTGGCGTTCTGCAACGCGAAACCGAACTGGATGCCCAGGAACCCGAAGCACATGTTCCAGATCTGCCAGAAGCTCAGTTGCGGTTTCTGTTTCACTGCCGTTCACCTGCCTCGAAGCGGATGGCCGCGCCGCCGCCCGGGGCCAGCCACAGGGACATCACGTCATGAGACTGTACTTTCTTCTTTTCGATCAGGATCGGGTAGGGGTTGTTTTTCCAGTCGGCTTCGTCGCCGTCCCGGTAGATATGTGCGGTATAGGATCGCCCCCTTTCGAGGAACTCCAGAGGAATCTCGAGATCGCGTTCCTGCTCATCGCTGACCGCGCCAAGGTACCAATCCTCCGCGCCGCGCTCTTGCCGTGCAAAAACCACGAATTCACCCACCTCCCCGGCCAGCGCAATACTTTCTTCCCAGTCGGTGGGCACATCGACAATGAACTGGAAGGCTTCCGGCCTGGCCTGGTAATTCTCGGGCAGGTCGGCCGCCATCTGGATTGGGCTATACAGGGTCACGTAAAGCGCCAACTGCTTGGCCAGCGTGGTGCTGACGCGGTGCTGCCCCCCCGTACCCTCGAAAGTCAGGTCAAAGATACCCGGCGTGAAATCCATCGGACCCGACAGCATCCGCGTATAGGGCAGGATCGCCGTGTGTTCTGGCGGGTTACCGGGATCACCCCAGGCGTTGAACTCCTGGCCGCGGGCGCCTTCGCGCGACAACCAGTTGGGGTAGGTACGCCGCAAGCCGGTGTCCTTGATCGGTTCGTGCGTATTGATGCTGATCCGGCGTTTCGCCGCCTCCCTTACCGACTTCAGGTACTCGCCGGCCATGAACTGGCCATCATGCCACTCGTAATGGGCAATCCCCTCGTCATCAACCCGCTTGATATCGCCGGCGTCCGCAACGTAACCGGTCTTGACCTGCCGCACGCCGACAGATTCGTACAAGTCGTATGCCGCTTCCATCTGCTCGGCGTAGTTGCTCACATTACCCGAGGTTTCGTGATGACCGATCAGGCGCACACCCTTTTCCCGGGCGTGCCGGGTCACCGCTTCGATATCGAAATCGGGGTAGGGCTCGGTGAAACGGAACAGGTCACCGTTGTGGAACCAGTCGCCGTCCCAGCCGATGTTCCAGCCCTCGACCAGGACACCGTCGAAGCCATGCTCTGCCGCGAAATCCATGTAACGGATGGTCTCTGCGGTCGTGGCGCCATGAATGGGACCGCTGCTCCAGCTTCGGTCCCGGATATGCATGGCCCACCAGATACCTATGTACTTGCCCGGGTTAACCCAGGAAACATCACCCAGCCGATTGGGCTCGTTCAGGTTCAGGATAAGGCTGGAATTGAGCAGTCCCGTGGCCTTCTCCGCGACCTGCAGGGTCCGCCAGGGTGTTTTGAACGGAGCGGCGGTCTTGACACGGATTCCGTCCGACCAGGGTGTCAGGTTGGCCTGGAAAACACCCTCGCGCCGCTGGTCGAGTACAAAAGCCGCGTAATCCACCAGGGCAGCCTCGTGGATACTGAGGTGCGTACCCGCGGGCGTTTTCAGTGTGAACGGCGTATGGGCGAGTCCGATTTCCTCCAGGCCACTGTTGCGGTACAGGTACTCGTAACGGTTGTAACGCCGGCCGGGAATCCACCAGGCCGTTGATTCCCGCGGCAGGGCGAACTCGGTCAGTTCGTCCACGATGTTCAGTTCGTCCAGGCCCTCTTGTTCAGGCACCTCGTAGCGGAAACCCAGGCCATCGTTGAAAACCCGCACACGCAGATCGATACGGTGCTGCGACGGACTCGTAAAATGAAGCAGCAGTTCCTCGTGATGATCGCGAACCAACCGCCGTTCACCCCAGGGCTGCTCCCAGTGCGCGTCGCGGTTGCTTCGATCCATGCCCGACAGGCTCAGGCCGCGGTCGAAACCGGGCTGTTTCTGGAAACGCAAACCAAGCCGGGATTCCAGGACCACGGTTTCTGTTGCAAAACGCACGCTGTATACCAGCGAGTCGAAACGGCCTCGGCCCAGCAAGAAAACGAGCCTGCCATCAGGCGAAGAAACCCTGGCCAGGACCGGGCCATTTTCAAATGCCTGCGTTTCGTCCCCGGCGGTATCAGCCAACAGCGGGGTGCTGAACAGCACAATTACAGTCGTGGCAAGGGCCCGGAAGGCGGTTCGAGCAATCATCGTTTTTCCAACAAAACGGCTTGGCGTACGCCAACCAGTGAAAACTAATCGACCCCGGTCTGCAATTCCACCGGCTTTTGAAGTGAATACGTTTGCAGGCATATCAAAGTGAGCGCTGCTTACTTAAAATCATGTTTATGAACAAAAAAGCCCTGGTACTGATATGTCTTTTGTCCCTGCCGTTGCAGGCCTGCGCCAATACTGCGTCGATCGATCGGGTCGAACCACCGTTCTGGTGGACGGGTTTCAAGGAAACCGGCTTGCAATTACTGGTATACGGTGAAGCCATTTCGGGCTACACACCTTCCGTGGACTACGAAGGGGTCAGCCTCGAGCGTGTCGAAAGGGTCGATAGCCCGAACTACCTGTTCCTGTACCTGGATATCGCGCCCGGTGCGGCAGCTGGCGACTTCGATATTACTTTCTCAGATGAAGGCCAGGTACTGAAGCACCGCTACACCCTGCAGGAAAAAAACAGCGACCCGGCACACACCATGGGTTTCGACGCCTCCGACGCCATCTACCTGATCACCCCCGACCGCTTCGCCAACGGCGACCCGTCGAATGACGTAATCGAGGGCATGCCCGACAAGCTTGACCGGAGCGACAAAAACGCCCGCCACGGCGGCGATATCCAGGGCATCGTGGACAGCCTGGACTACATCAGCAACATGGGTTTCACGGCCATCTGGCTGAACCCCGTGCTCGAAAACAACATGCCGGCCTATTCCTACCACGGCTACGCGGCGACCGATTTTTATAAGGTGGACGCCCGTTACGGCAGCAACGAGCAATATCGTGAAATGGTGCAGACCGCCCGAGGTAAGGGCATCGACACCATCATGGACATGATCGTCAACCACAGCGGCGAAAAACACTGGTGGATGGATGACCTGCCCAGCGACGACTGGATCAACCTGAACGAGAACCCCCGGGTTACCAGCCACCAGCGCTATACCAACCAGGATCCGAACGCCTCGGATTATGACCGGCGCGCACACGCTGACGGCTGGTTCGTTGTGCGCGGCATGCCCGACCTGAACCAGCGTAACCCGCTGATGGCGGACTACCTGACCCAAAACTCGCTGTGGTGGATCGAATACCTGGGCCTGGCCGGCATCCGCATGGATACCTACCCCTACCCGGACAAGCACTACATGACCGAGTGGACACGCCGCATCATGCTGGAATACCCGCACTTCAACATCGTCGGGGAGGAATGGTCGTCAGACCCGCAAGTCGTCTCCTACTGGCAGCGCGGGCAGAGCAACCTCGATGGCTATGTCTCCTACTTGCCCAGCCTGATGGACTTTCCGCTGCAGGAAGCACTTTGGCTGGCGCTCACCACCGAGGATGGCGAGCAGATGTTCGACCACAGCCCGGGCGGTCTTGACCGGCTGTACCGCAAGCTCTCCATGGACTTCCTGTACCCCGATCCGGCCGCACTGGTGACCTTCGCCGACAACCATGACATGGACCGGATCTACACCCAACTGGACGAGGACTACGACCTGTACCGCATGGCCATGGCCTATATCCTGACCATGCGCGGCGTACCGCAGGTTTATTACGGCACAGAGATCCTGATGGAAAACACGGACGATCGCAGCCACGGCGCCATCCGCAGCGATTTCCCCGGCGGCTGGCCGGGCGATGAAAGCAGCGCCTATAGCGGTGAAGGCCTGGGCCAGCACGCGCTCGAAGCGCAGGCATTTATCCGCACCCTGCTCAGCTGGCGCCGGGACAAAACCGTCATTCACGACGGCAAAACCATGCATTTTGTGCCGGAAGACGGGACGTATGTCTATTTTCGCTACGATGACAGCGACAGCGTGATGGTCGTGTTGAACAAGAACAGAACAAGCATGCCTCTGCTCCTGTCACGGTTTGCGGAACGCCTGGACGGCTATAGCAAGGCCAGGGACGTGGTTTCGGGCGAGGCAATACGTCTTGGCGAGACCCTGGCGCTTCCGGCCCGTTCCGTGCTGGTGATGGAACTCGAACGCTAGCGATCCTGACAGGTGCAATCGCCGCCCACGTGGCTACAATGGTGACCTGAATCCGTCAGCCGTACTGGAGCCTGAGTGGCCGCCATCAATCCCGTGAACAAAACGGCCTCCCCGGCCTTCGCTGTGCCCGCTGTTGTTGTAAACCAGCGCGGGGGACGTCCTCCTTCCTGGAGGATGAGCGTGCGATCGAGAAACCGGAATGCTTTGAATACAGCTGAAGACCCGCTGTATAGTGCGGACTGCGTCGCAAAGCCCATCGGATGGACCAAGCGCGACATGGAGCCGTGATTAGCCCTTGAAAGACCAGGTAAAAAAACTCGCCAAGGTTTCCGGGCGGCTCGACGCCTGGATGCATGACCATGCCCTGCCCCTGTGGTGGAAAGCCAGCCGGTTGGAGAACGGTGCGTTTTTCGAAGCACTCGATTTTTCCGGTCAACCGGTGCCCGACCGAATCGCAAGGGTCCGGGTTCAGGCGAGGCAGATTTATGGCTTCGCATTGGCCTGGAAGCTGGGCTGGCGTAAAAAATCCATGCCCCGCAAGCTGGAAAAGAGCATACGGCGTTACCTGGATACCTGCCTCGGTCCCGAGGGTATTCCCGGAACACTGGTCAATATCGAGAACGGCGAATTGACCGACCGCAGGCCCAGCCTTTACAACAGCGCCTTTGCCGTGATGGCTCTGGCGCAAAGCCGCCAGGTGCTGGGCGGAAAGAACATCGACCCTGCCTTGGACCGGCTGCTCGAGACCATCGACAGGCAGTTGGCCCACCCCGACGGAAACGGCTACCGCGAAACCCTGCCGCCCAACACCATCCGGTTGCAGAACCCGCATATGCACCTGTTCGAGAGCTTCCTGTGCCTCTACAGGGCAACCCGGGACCCGGATGTGCTTGAACGTGCCGAAACCCTGCTTGGTTTCATCCGCGATACTTTTTTCGATGAGTGCAGCGGAGTGGTGCAGGAAAAGGCCAACCCCGCCCTCGAGATGTCGACAAGCCAGTACGAGCCGGGGCACTCCATGGAGTGGGTCTGGTTGCTGGGCTGGCGCTCACGCCTGTTCAAACTGCCACTGGACCCGTTCGCCACGAGGCTTTACGAACACTACAACTCAGCGGGCATCGCCGAGGGCGCAACACCGATGTGCCTGACGGTCCAACAAAAAGCAGTCGACCCCACCCGGCGCCTCTGGTCTCAGACCGAAAGCCTCAAGGCCCACCTCACCATGGCCGAACTGGGCCCGGCGAAACGGGCGCCCGGCGCCCTGGGTCGCGCGCTCGAATGCGCCCATGTGATCGAGAAGGACTGGCTCGATACCGACTGCAAGGGCGGTTGGTACGACCATTTCGATGAGGACGGTGAATTGATCGCAACAGACATGCCCGCCAGCATGGGCTATCACCTTTACGTGCTGGTCAAGGAGCTTTCACGTTCGGTCAAGAAGCTCAACAAGAGATCGTTCAGCGGATAACGCCCGTTCAGGGCATGCCGGGTACAATGACCGTCCTGTGAAAAGATTTCTCACCATCATCGGCCCGGGACTGCTCGTCGCTGCGACCGGCATCGGGGCGGGTGACCTGGCCACGGCAAGCTTTGCCGGCAGTTTCCTCGGTACGGCTGTTCTTTGGGCCGTGGTGATCGGCGCCTTGATGAAGTTCTCGGTGACCGAGGGCCTGGCTCGCTGGCAACTGGCCACCGGCACGACCTTGCTCGAAGGCGTCGTCGGGCGGCTGGGCCCCGCATTCGGCTGGGTATTTTTGGCCTACCTGGTGTTCTGGTCGTTTTTTGTCGGCTCAGCCCTGATGAGCGCCTGCGGCGTGGCCTTGCATGCGCTGCTCCCGGTGTTCGATGATGCGCGCAGCGGCAAGATCGTTTTCGGAGCCCTGTGCAGCCTGCTGGGCTGGGCCCTCGTGCTGATTGGCGGCTACCCGCTGTTCGAAAAGATCATGAAAGTTTGTATCGGCTTCATGTTCCTTACCGTCATCAGCACCGCGGCCTTGCTGTGGCCCGGTTCGGAAGCCGTGTTGACCGGCCTGTTGCTGCCATCGATACCCCAGACCGATGGCGCACTGGGCTGGACGGTTGCGCTGATGGGCGGCGTCGGGGGCACGGTGACGGTACTGTGTTACGGATATTGGATTCGTGAGGAAAACCGCAGCGGACCGGATGCGTTGAACACCAGCCGCATCGACCTGGCGGCAGCCTACCTGGTAACGGCCGTTTTTGGCGTCGCCATGGTCATCATCGGCGGCACCATCGAAATCGAGGGGCGCGGCGCATCGCTGCTGGTCGACTTGTCGGCCCGGCTTGGAGAATCACTGGGCCCGTTTGGCAGACTGGCCTTCCTGGTCGGCGCCGCCGGCGCGGTTTTCAGCAGCCTGCTCGGTGTGTGGCAGGCCGTACCCTACCTGTTTGCCGATACCTGGCAGCAACTGCGTGGATCCGGCCGTTCGGGCAATGCCGCTCCTGGCGACCCAACCGCATACCGCCTTTACCTGGCCGCGCTGGCCCTGTTACCCATGGCCGGCCTGTTTCTGGGCTTTCAGGCGGTACAAAAACTGTACGCCGTTGTCGGCGCCTGGTTTTTCCCGGCATTGACCCTGGCCCTGCTGGTCATGAACAATCGGCGCGCCTGGATCGGTGAGCGCTACCGCAACGGGATCACCGCCAACCTGGCCCTGCTCGTCATACTGGTGTTTTTCAGCTGGATCGCGTTGCGGAGTTTTTAGAGACAAGCCGAATAGAAACCGGGTCAGTGGGTGGCGCCGGATCAATTCGTAAGCCAGCGCGCAAGCCGCCAGCGTTCCGATGACAATCAACAAGGCTTCGAACCCGATGTTCAATCCGAGCGGCGCAAGGTACCAGGCGAGGGTGATGGTGATGGTCTGGTGCAGTACGTACCACGGAAGGATCGCCGTGTTCATGTAGCTCAAAACCCGGCTGGGACGGTTCAGCCAGGTGGCAGCCCAGGCCATGACGGTCAGCAGCCAGCTCCAGCCGTTCAGGTACTGGATCAACAAGCTGGCGATCCAGTCCGGCCGGCTGCCCTGGGTGTTGAAGATCACGCCACCGTGCAGCAGGGCGAGCAACAAGTAGGTCGTCAACGACAACCCCAGGCAGTGCCAGCGGGAGGCGACCAGCCCCCTTACGATCCGCAGCTGACCGGCCAGTACATAACCGGTCGCAAAGAACGTGAAGTACAGTGCGTGTGTATACCAATCGCCTGCCAGGGCAAAGGTCTGGGGAAAAATGGGTTTCAGGAACAGGCCATACTGAAGCAAAACGAATACCGGAACGAGGTAGAGCAGAAACAGCGGCACCCTGAACCGGGACAGTTTGCGGGCGGCACGGTCGAGCACGGGCCTCAGAATCACGAAGACCGCGGTGTAGGCGATCAGGTAGGGAATGAACCACAAGTGGTTCCAGGTCATCAGGCCAACGGGTGTTTGCTGGCTGGGAAACCGGTCGGTGCCCAGGTCCAGGTACAAGCGGTAAAACTCCATGTAAGCCAGGTCGACTCCCTCTGCCTGCAGGATCTGGAAGTACATCTGCGGCGGCACGATCACCAGCATCCCGAGTACCAGGGGCGGCAACAGGCGGACCAGTCGCAGTTTCAGCAATTCCCGAGGCCGGATCTTCTTGCTTGCGAACCAGAGCGCCGCGCCCGAAATCAGGAACAGCAGCGGCATTCTCCAGGGGTTCACCAGCAACATGAAGTACTGGAGCGTTTCACTGCTTGTATCGCTCTTGATGTGCCAGCCCCAGTCCGCGACGTAGAACATGCCCGCGTGGTACAGGATCAGGATTCCGAAAGCCAGGACGCGCAACCAGTCGAGGTCGTAGCGACGTCCCGTGATCTCGTAGAGGTCGTTTCTCATGCTCGTCTCCGCCAGTTCTTGTGGTCTACACTACCGGGCGGGTGTATTTTCGCTACAGTAGAATGACGGTTTGACGGACCGCGGGGACAGGCGGCGGAATACGGGGACGGGCGATGGGTATGAGCAAACTGGAACACTACCTCAAGCATGAACGAATCTACATTTTCGCCATGCTTTTCTGTTTCCTGGGGGTCGAAACCACCATCAATGCAAGCAGCCTGTTGATGGAAGCCGCGAACGAAGGTGACCCGACGCCCCCATGGACTTTTTTCGCACTGGAGTACACCTCCGGTATCGCCATGATTGCGCTGTTTCCACTGGTGTTTCTTTATGTAAAACGGTTCCCGATGGACTGGCCACGGCTGCAAGAAAACATCGGCTGGCACGTGCTGGGCTCACTGCTTTTCACGGTTCTGCACATCGTATTGATGACCGTACTGCGCAAGGTGGTGTTTCTTGCTGCCGGCTCGGTGTATCACCTCGGCGACCTTTCCTGGCAGTTGCTTTACGAGTACCGCAAAGACGCATGGACTTACGCGGGATTTATCACCGTCATCTATATCTACCGTTTTATCCTGGGCCGCTTGCGGGGTGAAGCCAGCCTGGTTGCCGAAGGTGAAAACAATACGCCCGAAGCGATCCCGGACCGCCTGCTGGTCAAAAAACTGGGCAAGGAATTCATCGTACGGGTCGACGAGATCGAGTGGCTGGAGTCAGCAGGTAACTACGTCAACCTGCACGTGGGCAAGCGCATCTACCCACTGCGCTCAACGCTTTCTTCCCTGGTTAAACAATTCGAGCCCAGGGGATTCCGGCGCACGCACCGCTCCAGCGCGGTCAACCTTGAAGTTGTCGCATCGATCACGCCGTTGGAAACAGGGGATGCTGAAATCCTGCTGACCGGCGGGCAGAAGATCAGCCTGTCACGCCGCTACCGCGAGGAATTTCGTAACCAGTTGGGCCTGGATTGAAATGAATCACATGATAGACGCCCTGGGTATCGGTTCCCTGCTCATTGTGCTGGCCACGTTTTTCCTGCTGTTTGTTCGGGCAGGCTTGTGGCGGCTGACCCACACCGGTATGAATTCACCCCATGAACGCGAAATCGAAATCACCCACCAGGCACTGCGGTATTCCTACAGCGGGTTTTCGATTATCTGCCTGGTCATCATTTTTACAAAGGGCCGGAAAATCAATAACCGCATCGCGGTGCTGCGCCAGTAAAGCCGACGCGGGTAAATTGACAGCCGCCGTCCGGCTCTCGACGGTTCACAGAAAAAGGCGGTACCACGCTATGGGGTACCGCCCTGCTTGTGCTGGTGGCGTTGAAGAACTAGCCGCTGTCCTTCGTCTTCTCGATGGCTTTTTCGGCTTTTTCTTCCTGCTCTTTTGCCCAGTCTTCCGTGTCCTGGGCCGCATCTTCGATCGCGTCGCCAGCTTCGTCAGCGGCATCCTTCACCCAGGCCTCGGCTTCTTCAGTGGCGTCCTTGATCGTTTCACCGGTCTCGTCAGCGGCATCTTTCACCCAGGCTTCAGCGTCTTCACTGGCGTCCTTGATCGCTTCACCGGTCTCGTCAGCGGCATCTTTCACCCAGGCTTCAGCTTCTTCACCGGCGTTTGTGGTGGATTCGTTCACATCCTGGACCGTCTGGTCCGCCGCCTTTCCAGCCTCCTCCATCGTGCCTTCTTCCTGCTTGCAAGCTGTCATCGATGTGACCGCTGCCAGCATCATGGCCAAAATCAAAACTCTGTATTTCATAGCTTGCCTCCTATAGTGTTCACCCAGCCCACAAAGATTAGCCCTTGTACCTCGATTTGTCGACATCGTTCATAATTCCCGGTATGAAAACCACCCCACTTGGAAAAGGCGACCTGGTCTCGTCACGCCTGGTCTACGGCTGCATGAGAATCGCCGGCGACCAATCACCGGAAGACAGGTTAAAAGGCAAAGACGCGATTCGTGCTGCGATAGCCGAAGGCTATACCCACTTTGACCATGCCGATATCTACGGCGGCGGTGCCTGTGAATCGATTTTTGCCGAGGTGCTGGCTGAAACGCCCGGCCTCCGCGAAAACCTCCTGGTCACCGGTAAATGCGGTATCCGCCTGCCCGGCCAGCCCCGCGCAGGCTGCCCGAAGCGGTATGATTTTTCCCGTGAACACATCCTCGGCAGTGTCGAGGATTCACTGCGACGGCTCGGAACCGATTACATGGACCTGCTGTTACTGCACCGTCCGGATTTTCTGTTCAATCCGGCGGATGTCGCAGAAACGTTCAGGATGCTGCAAGCGTCTGGCAAGGTCCGGCGCTTTGGTGTCAGCAATTTCCGCCCTAGCCAGCTATCGATGCTACAAGCCTTTTGCGATGAACCTTTGCTGGTGAACCAGGTGGAGATCAACATCCACCGTATCGATGCCCTCAACGATGGAACGCTCGACCAGTGCCTGCAGGAGCACATCACGCCGATGGCCTGGTGCCCGCTGGCCGGTATCGCTTACCCAGCCTGGGGTAATACGCTGACGGAATCGCAGTCGGCCATGATCCATGCCGAACTGGCGCTGCAGGGTGACAAGTACGAGGCCGAGCCGTGGATCGTCATGCTGGCCTGGCTGCTCAGGCACCCGGCGCGCATCGTCCCCATCATCGGTTCCACGCGGCCGGACCGGATCCGCGCCGCGAAACAGTCGCTGGAACTCGATTACGGCGCCGAGGACTGGTACCGCCTGTTACAGGCCCGCAACGGGGAGGAGCTTGCGTAGAGGGTGAAGATGATTGTCGAGGGAAACGCTCGAACGTACTCAATGGAACCTGCTGCCCATCGAAGACGAGATGTAAATTCCACCGTATCCGTTTCCGCCAGTATCAGTAAGCGACCGAGAAACGCTGGCGGACATGGGCGGCTTTTTCAGCCTCGTCGATCAATGCGACGGCAAAGTCGGCCCGCGAAATACTGCTATTTCCTTTTTGATCTTCCATCAACCGGTCGCCACCGATCCGGTACTTACCGGTGCGCTTGCCCCGGGTGAAGTTCCTCGGGGGTGTGGCGTAAGTCCAGTTCACATCGCTCACGCCGCGCAGGTATTCGAGGGTCAATATCTGCCCCTCGATTTCCAGTTCGAGGCTTTTTGGCATAAACAGCCTGGGTAGCCTGTCAGCCAGGAGCACGCCCGGCTTGATTTCGAGCGAACCTGCGCCACCAACATGGAGCAGGCGGCCTGTTACGTTTCCGGTTCCACGCAGGGCATCGACCACGTTTCCGGCCGCAAGGCGTGTAACCGCATCAGCAGGGTCTCTTGAATGACCAGCAATGCCACGGACCGAAACAATGATCACATCCTGGCCGGACACCAGGCCAGCCACGCTATCGGGTTCAAGAACGTCACCGCGAACGACCGCAAGGTGTTGGTGGCTCCCGGAAAATTTCGCAGGGTCGCGCGACACGGCCGTAACCCGGTGGCCACGGCTGAGGGCTTCGTCAACGACGTGGCTGCCGACCTTACCCGAAGCCCCGTAGACGAGAATGTTCAGGCTGTGCCTGCCGGGTTCGGCCGCATCGGTATCAGCCATCAGCAGGACAAACAACAGCAGGCCGCAACAAAAGTCCCGAAGGTTTTTCAAGGCGTACTCCGCTTACTCGAACACTTCCGGCACCGGAAGCGCGGTGACAATATAGCGTTCCGGCGCGTGCCCGACATGGTAAAACGGGTAGCAAGTCACCAGGGTCAGGGTTTTCTGGTCTACCGGCGCGAGGACCGAGGCGTCGGCCTTGGGCACGATGTTGATATTGCTGACCGCGTACTTTTCCACGCCGTGTGTCGATTGAACCAGTATCTCGTCACCCATTTCGATGTCCTTGAGTGCGCGGAAGAAGCTGTCGCGGTGCGCCGAGATGCCCAGGTTGCCGTCTTCATTCATCTTTGCCATACCTTTTATGCGCCCGGCGCCACGATCGAGAATGCGGTCATCCGTGCCGTTGAAGATAGGTACCTGGATGTTCAGGTCATCGATGGTCAGGATGCCCAGCGGCGGAGGGTAATCGGCTTTCAGCGCGGCCTCGTAATCCTTGATCTGCGTTGCATCCCACAGGGATTGATCCGGCGCGCGAACCATGGTGAGCACGGAATCTCCGATCCAGGGGTCCTGGATCCAGACCCAGGACGGCTTGACGGCTTGCGCCGGGGGCGTGCCGGCCGGTGTCTGCTCGCCGGTGTCGGCGAAGGCGGGAGAAGCCAGCGTAATTGCCGTGATGCCCAGGAGACTGGCCAGCACGCGCTGCCGCCAGCCCGTTCGATCGATCAGACGAAATTTCATTGGCTTCCTCCGCACCCGGCTTTTCCTCGTCAATAAATCATAGATCATTATTCACCGCAGTTTTATTTCGGCCTGGCGTGGCGCGGCGTCTTTCCGGTGGCGCCGGGTGTATAAAGAACGAGTAGTGAATTCGTTAACTGGAATTCGACCATGTTCAGGAAAGCCAAGGTCATCATCACGGTTTATCGCTGCCCGGTACATGCTGTCAGGTTCAAGGACACTGCTGCATCCAATCTTCATTTCGGCGAAATGACCGAAACGCATGCTCGGCGTGAGCGCCGCAGGCACAGGCAGCGGCTGAGGTCACGCTCTGAAATCAGAAGCCACCGCGGATAATCAACTCGCCGATGGGTTTTCTTTCCCTGGCCCGCGCATCGCGCCTGGCAAACTCTTCTTCGCCGGTTCCCGGGTCACCGGGGTAGCCAATGGCCAGCGCGGTAAAGGGTTCCACCGTTTCCGGCAATCCGAACAGTTCGCGGGCCCTGTCCGGGTCTATGCCCGCCATCTGGTGTACCGCCAACCCACGGGATGCCGCCTCATAACTCAGCGTGGCGGAAGCTGCGCCGAGGTCGTGCAGCGCCGTCCTGTTGGGCTTACCGTTGTGTTCGAAATGGCTTTCCGCCAGCCCCAGCGCCAGTACAGGCACATTTTTGGTCCAACCCCGGTTGCCTTCAAGCAGCGACGCGTACACATGGTCCCAGGTCTTCTGCGTGCGTCCGCGCACACCGACGACGTAGCGCCAGGGTTGTGCATTGAAAGCCGACATGGCCCAGCGCGCGGCTTCGAAGAGACTTTGCAAGTCTCCCCGGCTGACTTCCCGGTCCGGGTCGTATACGTAGGGGCTCCAGCGCTTGCTGAAGAGTTCGTTGATTGGGTATAGGCTTGGGTTTTTCATCATGCCTGTAGTTTAAAATTTCTGTATCTGGAATAAACAGGTATCTATGGAAATGACTGTTGCCATTTTCAGAACGATACTTCGAAGCTTCCGCGTTTCAGGAAATCGCAAGAGGGGGTGCCGGCGGTAGCTTTGCCGCCGGCAATAGTCAAACTAGGGCTTGACGTAATTCATCCAGGCTTCCATGCGCATCATCACGCGACGAATCGCATGCGTCGCGGACACGGAATCCGTGTAGATGGCCGCCACGCCAACCGCGCCACCCGGAATGGCTGCAAGCTCAATGGTCTTGTCATCGAGCTCCAGGATCACAGCATACGGCAGGGCCGGGTCGGCCAGTGTCGGCGCCTGGGGCACCAGTCCGCTGGGCTGGATCTGCGCGCCTGCGGTAAGTGGAATAATGTCCATTACCGTGGCGCCAAGCGTCCGGCCCGGGAACATCCGCAAAACAACCTCGGCGTCTTGCCCCACTTCCACGTGACGCAGGCGTGACTGGGGAATGCCGACCGCCAGGCGCATCGTATCGTCTTCCACGAAAGACACCCAGCTACGCATCGGCAAATTGGCCACGCGCTGGCCGGGCCTCAGTGCCAGACCTACTACCATGCCGTCAGCCGGGGCCCGCACCACGGTACGGTCGAGTTCCCACTGCGCGTTATGAAGCTGTGCGGTGGCAGAATCCACCTCAGCCGTATACATGTCCACGTCCAACTGCCGGCCGACGCCCCGCTCCATCAGGTCCTGTGCACGTGCCAGGTTGGCCTCCGACAGGATGATCTGGGCTTCGAGCCGGTCAACAGCTGCTTCATACTGGGTCGGATCGATCTTGAAAATCGGGTCGCCTTTTTTCAGCGGCACCGCGGCGGTTGTTGAAATTTCAACCACCTCCCCCGTGACGCTGGGAACCACTTCGATAACCGCCTGGTACATGCGCACCGCGCCGGAAGGCGCTCCCCACTGCATCGGAACAAACAGCACAAGGAACAGCAGAACCATCCACAGGACGGGAGAGATTTTCCAGAACGTGTTCAGCTTGATGATGCCAACCTTGATGGCGAGAAACAGCGCAGCGATGTAGACCAGGGTCAGAAAGGCAATCATGACGCGGCCTCCTCCTGTTCAGCGCTGGCTTTTTTCGGGGCCCCTCTCAACGTTGCATCGGGATTGGTATACGCCCAGATAAAGGCAATCGGGCTGAGAATGCCCATGGTGATGGCGCCCCACCAGCCACAGACCGAAATGGCATCCGCCTGTGGATGGTTGCGTTCCCGCGCAATTTTACCCGGGAACATGCCCAGCATGGCCCAGGCCGCAAGCCCGGTCACGATCAGTATGATCAGAACAATCAGTGCAAAAATGTCCAGCGCGCCCATGAGTTATTCCCCTGCTGTGTCGCTTTGGTGTCTTGGAGTCAGAGTAGCTCGGCTACTCTGACCCCGGTCTTACAACTTAGATAAAGCGGCGGAACCCGACAAAACCAACACCCAGCATCAACAGGGCCATCACGGCCATGCCGTACTGGCTCAGAGTCGGGATGCCCTCGTAGAAAGCGGTCGCGTAAATCATGCAGGACGCGTCTCCGCCGCCCACTTCGATGGATACATCATCACAGGCACTGTCGTCGGCATCAACGGCGCTGCCGACGTTTTCCAGGCTTGCCGAGCAGTAAGAACTGTCGTCCGGGTCGGGAACCAGGCCCGTGACCACGATCGGCGTGGTCACACCCGGGCCTGCCGGCATCGTGGTTGAGGTTGAGCCGTTATAGTCTTCGCAGTAGATCGCTACCATCGCACCGTCACCAGTACCCGGATCGGCGTCAGCACTGATTTCCCAATCAACGGTTACGCTGAAATCGACCGGCGCCGGGACGGCTTCGACGATGCAGCCCCATGCGGTGGCGGCACCGATGTTGAACGTGCAGGCGCCGCTGAGGTCTTCGACTTCGCTGCCTGCCGGACCGGACAGGTAACCGTCCGCGATCCAGCCGGATTCGAGGTCATCGGCCAGCTCGATGGTGCAGACGTCTCCGACGTTCAACTCGGTTACCGTGAACGTGGTGCCGGCAGCAGCCGTCTGGCTCAGGGGAATCCCGCCATTACAGCTAATGGTTACGTCCGGTGAACCCGCATCCCCACCACCTGCGGCCATGACCGAAGTGGCGAAAGTATTGGCTTGCGTGACAAAATCAGCGGCGTCGTACTCGACGACAAAACCGCGGTTGTAGGCGGTGCCGCAGGGAATGTCGTTCCACAGCCCGTCCGGGCGATAGTGCAGGCAGTCCTCGTTGCCTGAATTGTTTGGCTCGCCCGGCCCCCAGGCCGTGAAGCTCCAGGGCTCGCCGGTCACCCAGGTCCAGGTGCCCTCGACATCGATGTCGTTTCCGCCAAGGTACGCAGTATCAGCAGCGCCCAGTGTCGCGACAAAGGTATTCTCTTCCGCCGAGGTAACGGTCGCCAGGTAACCCATCGATCCGCCAAAGCTCATGCCTTCCGCCGCGGTCCTGGCGTCGTTCCAGCTAATCGGACCGGGAACGTGTTCATAATAGTTTCCGTTCGGTCCCTCGACGGGTTGTGCGGCCAATGGGCCAGCCAACGCCAGCGCCATCACGGCGGCCATCAGAATTCTCATTTTCATTTTTCCACTCCCTAATAGATTGTTCTTATAATCAGATAGTTGACTTATCCAGATCAGTGTAACTGCTTGGCGGATTCAGATAAACCGATAAAAACAGCGGTGGTCCGGGCCGGCACGGAAAACACCCCTCTTGTTTCGTCGAATTTTGCAGTCCTTACAACTTCATCCCGGGATTCCTGTTGCACTGGATGCAGCACAAAGCCACCTTCGCCACTGTAGGGGAACACCTGCTCCGATGCGCTTGCATTGAACAGCACCACAACGCGTTCGCCATCCCCGCCAAGCAGGCTCATCACGACCAGACCGGGAACCTGTGCCGGGCCCGTATTGTGAAACGCCAGGCGGTCCTTCACATCCTGCGCCGTGCTTAGCCTGAACAAGCCGGAAGATTTCCGGATCCTGAGCAATTCTTCCAGGTGTACGCGGGCCGACTCGATTTCCTCAGGTCCAGGCGCCAGTTCCGGGTCCGCCAGCAAGGGGCCGGCCACCGGCCAGTTGGCCTCGTTGTCCCATTTTGGCGGCAAGCCCCGCGCCCAGCCATTTTCCTGATAAGAAAAGTCCAGCAAGTTGAACCAGTCGCCGGAATCGAAAGAGTTCCGGTCCAGCGACTTGGAGCGCAGCATGTCCTGGCCGGCATGGAAAAACGGTATGCCCTGCGCCAGGGCAACCAGGCTGTTGGCCAGGTTGATGACACGGACCCGGTCGGCCAGGGAGGTGCCTGGGGGCAGTTTGTACTGGTTGATATCGAACAGGGTTTCGTTGTCGTGTGCGGCGACGTAGTTGATGGTTTCCTGTGGATCGCTGGCGTAGGCGGCGGCCTGGCCGTGGTAGTCGATCTCACGGGCCGCGACTTCGTTGCCGTGTCGATCGACCAGGCGATAGCCAGCCAGGCCGCCGGCCAGGCCGGTGCGCAGCAGGTCGGCCAACTGAAGCAGTTTTTCCTTTTCTTCCATGCTGCCCGAATTTTCAGTGTTCGGGTCGTAATAGAGGCCGTTCACAAAACCCTGGTGTTGAACATGGAGGATGCCCGCGTCGTTGTGTTCACCGCCGCGCACCGCGTCGCGTATGCGGTCGTTAAAGGTCCCGATACCGGTGCCCTGGCCCATATTCGCCTGCGTGGCCTGGATAAAACGCGCATCGTCCGCCACTTCGCCAAAGTTCCAGCCTTCGCCGTAGAGGTATATTGATGAGCCGTCGACACCGTGTTCTTGCGGGGTCAGGGCCTGCAGTGCGTCGCGCGCCTTCTCGATATTGGCCCGGCTGTGATGGCCCATCAGGTCAAAACGGAAACCGTCGACCTTGTACTGCACGGCCCAGGTCAGCAGCGAATCGAGCATTAGTTTTTCCATCATGTTGTGCTCGGTGGCCGTGTTGGCGCAGCAGGTGCTGGTCTCGACCCGGCCTTCGGCATCGAGGCGCTGGTAGTAATCCGGGACGATTTTGTCCAGCACCGACGTGTCCGCCTGCCCGCTCGCGCTGCTGTGGTTGTAGACCACATCCATCACCACGCGCAGTCCGTTCCGGTTCAACGCCGCGACCATTTCCCGGAACTCGCGGACACGGGTCACGTCGTCCGGGTTCGTGGCGTAACTGCCCTCGGGCACGGTGTAGTGGTAAGGGTCATAACACCAGTTGAACGCATCCCTCGCCCGGACCTTGCCGATTTCGGCCTGCTGGCTTTCAGAATCGCCCGCGTGGACAGCCAGGTCCGGAACTTCGAGTCGGTCCTCCCGGTTTTCCGGGATCGTCGCACAGTCGAACGCCGGCAACAGGTGCAGATGGGTCAGGCCGGCGCCGGACAGGCCGCGCAAGTGGCGGACACCCTGGCTGTCACCCTGTGTGAACGCGGCGAATGTGCCACGCTGACCGCCAGGCACGCTGAGGTCGGCGACACTGAAATCACGGACATGCAGTTCATAAAGTACGATGTCTTCCGGCCTGGCAAGCGCGGGCTTGTCCAGGTCATCCCAACCTGCCGGTTTCAGGTCCGCATCAGACAGCTTGACGATTTGTGACCGCCGGCTGTCCATCGACAGGCTGACGGACCAGGGATCGGTCACCAGGTTGCGCTCGATACGGCCGGTGCTGCGGACATAGACTTCCACCTCGTACAGGTAAAACTTGCGATCCCAGCTGGGTTCACCTGTCACGCTCCAGGTGCCGCCAAGCGGATCAGCCTGCATCGGAAGCACGGCGGCAGGCCGGGCGCCGGGGTCGGAACCATCAAACAGGTGCAGGCTCACCGACCGCGCCGTCGGCGCCCACAGCCTGATTGTTGGCACCTGCCCTTCAAA
This sequence comes from Lysobacterales bacterium, assembly GCA_036351055.1. Classification (GTDB taxonomy): domain Bacteria; phylum Pseudomonadota; class Gammaproteobacteria; order Xanthomonadales; family SZUA-36; genus JABDPF01. Next base: position 28,059 of record JAZBOH010000256.1, on the reverse strand, counting down.
GCTGACGCCGAGAGCACCGTTGTAGCTGAACAGCTCGTCCAGTACGCCCGCTGGCTGCAATGCGCTTGCATCGAGCAGCGCGCCGCCGGGGTCGACGGCCGCAACGGCGAACTGCGTTTTCAGCATGCCGGACACACGCTGCAGATCGTTCTTCCCGACCCGGTAAGCGGGCAGGCCGGCCAGGTGGGGATATTTTTCTGCCAGCGCCCCGGCGACCGAACCCGCCCGCGTCAATTCGATGGACTCACCCCCCCTCAACCCTGCAGCGCTGATTTCCAGCCTTGCGTCTGCACTGAAATGCAGCCTGACCCTGCTGTCTGGCGGCACATCCCAGGCCACGGTGTCCGCTGCGAGCCACCAGGCCCGGGCGAGACTGAGATCACCGGCAATCGGGCCGGAAACGGGTGCCTGGTCCTGTTTTGAGCAGGACAGCAGGGACAAGGCCAGGCCGGCCAGAAAAAGGCTCAGCAGCATCCTGCTCCTTTGGGCGAACTTTCCTTTCGGCATACCGTGCTCCTGATTCCGCTGGCGAGGTTGATTTGATAGCCTCCTGAAGGTAGAAGCGTACCTTCCGGGTGTCAACGAACTGTATTCGTATTCAGGGGATAAACCCATGTTCAGCCAGCATTTTTCCGTTCCTGTTTCAGCCCTCCTGTTGATGACTGCGGCGATGGCCCAGGCCGGCCCTTATCTTGACCAGCCCCCACCCGGTGATGAGCCGGCCCTGTTTGCCCCGGGCATCGTTTCCGACGGTCTCAACAACCGGGACATGGCCATCACGCCGGATGGAAAAGAGATTTACTGGTCGAACAATATGCGCGACTTCGGAATCTCGGTGATCCTGGTTTCCAGGCGCGGTGAAGACGGCTGGAGCCAGCCGGAGGTGGCGTCTTTCTCCCGGGACCCGGCTTATGTTTATTACGAACCCGCCCTGTCCCCCGACGGCTCACGGTTCTTTTTCGTGGCGTCGGAAGTCGGCGATGAATTCAACGATATCTGGGTGATGGACCGCAAGGGCGACGCCTGGGGAAAACCGCGCAAACTGGATGCCCCGATCAATACGCCCGGCAAGGAATATTTCCCCTCGATCACGAACGACGGCACCCTGTATTTCACCCGCGAAGGCGACAGCCCCGGAATGGAAGCCATCTACCGCTCGCGCCTGGTCAACGGCCGCTACGGCGAACCCGAACGGCTCCCCGAAAACGTGAACTGCGGGAAATCCCACTTCAACGCCTTTGTCGCACCGGACGAAAGTTACATCATCGTGCCCGTCTGGGGCCGCGAGGAAAGCCTGGGCTCGATTGATTACTACATCGTTTTTCGTAATGAAAAGGACCAGTGGTCAGAACCGGTCAACATGGGTCCGAAGATCAATACGGCCGGCGCCAGGGAGTACACACCCTATGTCTCGCCGGACGGAAAGTACTTTTTCTTCATGTCGACGCGGTCTCCGTTGGGACCGGACGTTCCTGGTGACGGATACAGCATGGAATACCTGCAGCAGGTGCACGCACAAGCGCAAAACGGCAATTCCGATATCTACTGGATCGATGCGGGCATCATCGAGGAACTTCGGCCTGAGGGGTTCTGAACAAAAAACCCGGCCGCAGCCGGGTTTTCAAAATGGACCGGGAATCTACGGCGTGTACCAGATGGGCGAGGTGTAAGCGCGCTCCTGGCCGCTTGTTTCCGCCTCTTCCGGCAAATCGATTCCGAATCGCTGGGCGTCGTAAACAACCCAGCGCGGCGTCGGGATTTCAATGACGCGAGCATAGTAGACTGCGGGCTGCGATGCGTCGAAGTCCGGATCGACCCACACCGTGCCCAACTCGGCCGCGCCGATGGTGTTGAGCCAGTTCGCCGCGGCGACATCCACGGTGTTGCCCACCGGCGGCAGCTTGCCGTCGCTGCCGGGAACACGGCTATCCGACCACGCCACGTCGTAAACCTTCTCGTGCGTCTCGCCGCCCCTGTCCATCCAGGCCTTGACGATCTGGATGCGGTCCAGGTTGGCGCCGATCGGGTCACGCAGTGCATAAACCATGAAAGTCGGGGGCTTTTCGTCTATTGCCGCCACCAGGTCACCCCCCATCGGAACGCCTTTCTCGTATCCACGGAACGCAGGCTGCCGGCTATTGAGGTCTTCGCGGGTGAACTCCCAACCGCCGAAAAAGCGGACCGTGATACGCGGGCCGGTTGTTCCATACGCTTCCTTGCGCGCCAAGGCGTCAAAAATGGCCTCGCGGGTGTTTTCACGTGCCCAGACTGCGGCGCGCCCCGAAGCAACCAGCTCGTAGCCCTCGAATACACCCTGGTCGGTTATGGTGAACGGGTGGTGGATGCGATTGGGTGAAGGTTCGGCGTTGGCCGCCTTACCGAAAAAGTTTTCTTCCTCGATCGCGGAGAGGGATGTGTGTGAATCCGTGGAACCGACGAAACCGAACTTGTACGGGTTGGTGCCGAATTTTTTCTCCAGCTGAAGACCGAGTTTCAGCGCCGCACGCGAGTACTCATACTTCAGCATGGCGTCGGTTTTGGCCTCGCTCAAGTCGAGGTTGCCGGCATCCCAGGTCTCGTAGTCGGCAAACTCGTCCTGCGAAGAAAGCAGAGGATGGGTTTCACCGTCACCCTTGATTTGCGTGATCTCGTATAGCGGCTCCCAACGGGCACGCTTTTCGACATAATTCTTGTCTATCTTCTTACCGGTGTACTGCCGGTCCTCGGGGAACATCAGGCCGTTGGAGAGGTTTCCGTTATGCGCCAGGGCAAGCAGGGTGCCGCCCGTCTTGGCTTCGTACGCCTCCATCCACTTGTACAGGTCCAGCGGATCCGTGCTGCCTACCGGCGGCTGGGTAACCATGGGGTTCATCTGGCGGGCACGGTCCCCGTTGTCCCGGAACAGCACGTTACGGTGCAGGTTGTTGCCCTTGACCAGCGAGGTCCATTCGTAGCCGATGATGGTGGTGAACGTTCCGGGGTCATTGTATTCCTCGGCTGCATCGACCACGCGCTGCCACACGGCGTCATAGATCTTGGATCCGGGTGAATAGTCGATGAGGATCTGCTCCGGCAGCTTGCCCTGCGCGAACGTGGTAATCAGGTCGAGCGCAGCGGCAGCAGCGGCTTCCCCGCCCTGCTGTAGGCCGTCGTACCAACCCTTGGCCTCCGGGATGGCCAGCAAGTTGGGTGCGCCTCTGCGGATGTCCTCGGAGAAACCCATTGCATCCGAGTGGTCGGCGATCACCAGCCAGTCCAGCGGGCGGCCCAGCCTGACCGGCAGACCCGTGGCGGAAACCACTTCCTCGCCGCGGTTGAAGCGGTATGCTTCCTCCAGGCCCAGCGTGTTGCCAAAAAGGCCGGCATCGGCGGACAGCGCCGTGTGCAGGTGGGTGTCGCCCCAGTAGACCTTGTCGGGGAATGAACGCTGCGCGTAAGGTGAATAGGTCTTGCCCGGGTAGAGGCCGGAAAGGGACTCCTCGGCCGGATTTATTTGTGCCTTCGATACGGCCGGGGAAACCAGGCATATCACGAACAAGAATTTGAAAATATTTCCCATCACGATCCCTCCAAGAAATGCCAGCATCGGTGGCGGAGTATCTTGCGCAATCATAGACGTAATTCATGAGGGGTCAAACGTGTTTCGAATCAGGCGACAAGGCCGATGAACCGTTGCAATCCTATTCAGCCTTATCTGTGCAGGCGCTGCAGCGCTATAATTGAGTCAACTATTTAGCGGGGAATCCCATGAGAATCGCGACTTCTTTCTTTGCAGTATGCCTTGTCCTGGTGCTTTCGGCCTGCAGCACCCATTACACGCGCCCGGATACCACCGAGGCGCAGATGCAACATGACCTCGAGCGGTGCAAGGAGCTTTCCTACAGGGAAAATCCGGGTGACTGGACCGTTGATGGCCCCGATTACCAGGCCCGCAGCAGCGTCGGCTGTCCCGGCGGAGACTGCCAGGCCAAGCCGGGCCAGGCCGTGCACGGCAGCCCCAGTGTCGACATGAACCGCGCGGACCGGGAACGGGCCGTGATTGCCTGCATGGAGGCACGGGGTTACGCCTACTGATTGGCCTGCTCCCTGGCAGGATGCCCCGTGGGGCCGACCGGCAAAACCACTACCCGGCGGCGCAATGCTTGGCGATATAGGCCTCGTGCTTGGGCAGTTTATCGACCGTGCCGCCAATGATCGTCTGGATACTGGTCAGGAAGCGGCCCATCTGGGATTCGTCGATACGGTCAGCGAGCGGGTGCCAGCCTGCCGGCATAATGCCCTGTCCCAGCATCACCTGCAGCCATGCCACTTCCGTGAATAGTTCGTCAAACTCGCGGTGAATGCGGCCATTGGCCTGGAACAGTTCCATACGGCGCTGCAGTTCGGCCGGCACCGGTAATTCTCGCCGGTCAATCCAGAACTGGCTGTCGCTGCGCTCGTTGGCATGGTAATGCAGGATCAGGAAATCGCGGATACGCTCGAACTCCCAGGAGCACCGCTTGTTGAATTCGTCGATCTCGACCTTGTCGAAACCACGGCGCGGGAAATATTCCAGCAATCGGCTGATTCCGGTCTGGATCAGGTGGATGCTGGTCGATTCCAGCGGCTCCATGAATCCGCTGGCCAGTCCGAGGGCCACGCAATTCTTGTTCCAGAACTTCTTGCGCCGGCCGGTCTTGAATTTCAGCTTCTTTGGCTCGGCCAGCGGTTCACCGTCCAGGTTGTCGAGCAGGATCGATGTCGCCTGGTCTTCGTTCATGTAGTGGCTGGAGTATACGTGACCGTTGCCGACGCGGTTCTGCAAGGGGATACGCCATTGCCAACCGCAGCTGAGCGCCCTGGCCCGGGTGAAGGGGCGTAACGGGCCAGAGGGCCGGGAGGGCACGGCGATGGCCCGATCGCAGGGCAGCCACAGGGACCAGTCCTCGTAGCCGGTTTCCAGCGTCTCCTCGATCAACAGGCCACGGAAACCGGTGCAGTCGATAAACAGGTCGCCGGCGATTTTTTTTCCGCTTTCCAGATTAACGGATTCGATAAATCCGCTTTCCTTGTGCTGCCTGACGTCCACCACCTTGCCCTCGATACGGCGGACACCGCGTTTTTCACTGTATTCGCGCAGGTAGGCGGCAAACAGGGTGGCGTCGAAATGGAATGCATACACCAGCCCGTTCATATGGGTATCGGGGATCCTGTCCAGATGCGCAAAACGGTTGGCCAGGGCGGCCGTCTCGTTCAGCGAGTATTTCCACAGGCTGTCGGCCTGGCCGGAGGCGCGGGCTTTGAGCCAGTAGTGGTGAAAGTCCAGCGAACCCAGCTTCATGCCAATCGAACCGAAGGCATGCATGTAGACTTCACCCAGCTTGCCCCAATCGGTGAATTGGATGCCGAGCTTGAAGGTACCCTGGGTACGTCTGAGCATCTCGGCCTCGTCGATACCCAGTAAACCCGTAAACAGGCGAATCTGCGGGATGGTCGCTTCACCGACCCCGACGATGCCAATGTCGTCGGACTCGACCAATTCTATTTCCATAAGCCCTTTGAAATACTCCGAAAGGGCTGCGGCAGCCATCCAGCCGGCCGTGCCACCGCCAACGATGATGACTTTACGGATCGGGTCAGTGTTGATCATTTCTTTCTCCAGACATCCAGAACCCCTCTACAAAATCATACTCCCTGGTATCAGGATTGCACCTGCTAAATTCGTGGAAGAGGCATGCGCCACGAAAAAACCCCGCCCGGAATCGGGCGGGGTTCGTTCACAGCTTGGATCCCGAACTGGCGTTTACCAGCTATAGGACGCGCCGAGCAGGTACGTCCTGCCGTAACGCTGGTAGTCGATGACCTGGCGATCGTCATCGTTGGAGAACGTGGTAAACGCCTCATCGGTCAGGTTGTACGCCTGGAACAGCAGGCTCAGACCGGTCAGCTTGCCACCGAAGAACCAGCTGGCCTGTGCGTCGATCACCGTTTCTTCGTCAACCGTGCGGAAATCCCGGCCTGCACCGAAACCGGACACCTCACCGAGGAACTCGGAGCGATAGCGGCCGCTGGCGCGGATGGAGAACCGTTCGGTCTCGTAGTACGCGGTCAGGTTGTAGACGTCTTCTGACAGGCCCGGAAGGGTGATTTCGTCCTCGTTCACCGTGACATCGCTGCTGGTGAAAGAGGCGCTGGCGATCAGGCCCAGTCCATTCAGGCTGTCAGTGAAGTAGCCGAAATCAAACGCGCCTGCCAGTTCGAAGCCATAAATGCTGCCACCGCCCTGGTTCTGCGGAATCGTGACCAGGCCCTGGTCCAGCACCGGGTCGAAGCCGCCGGTCGGGAAACCGCTGAAATCATATACCTCGGGCGCATCGTTCACCCAGGTATCCAGGTCCTTGTAGAAGGCCGCGACAGAAACGTAGCCGATGCCGTCTTCGAGGTACTTTTCAAATGACACGTCAAAGGCATTGGCGATCCAGGGGCGCAGTTCCGGGTTACCGCCGCTGCCGCTCCAGGGCGAGTTGTTGATGTCGGTCTCGTCGACTTTCGAAGTATCGAAGCCCCAGTTCAGGCTGGCGCGAAGCTGGTCCATGCGGGCACGGGCCAGGGTACGGGCATAGGCAAAGCGTAGCAGGTTGTTATTGCCGAGGTCGAAGTTCACGTTCAGGCTGGGCAGCCATTCACCGAATGTATCGCTACCCGTGGTCGGGAACAGTGCAACACTGTCACCGGAGCCGGTAGCCGATTCGGCATAGGAACTCTGATCCGTGTAAACGTACTGCAGGCCAAAGTTACCGTAGACCATGGTTGAACCCACATCGGTGTCAAAGTTGACCATGGCGTAGGCCGTGGTGAGGTCTTCCTCGACCGTCCAACTCTTGATCACGACGTCCGCGTTCGGGTTGCGGACCTGCGCAACAATGCCGCTGTTGATCACGTCGATCGGGTTGTAGGTGACCATGCCCGGAATACCGATAAAGGACAGGTCAGTGAACCCCGTATTGCTGGGCAGCGGCGCCTTGTTGCTGCCGTCGGCCAGGGCCAGGAACCACTCATCGGCGACTTTCGTCTTCTCGCGCGTCTGGTAGTTCATGCCAAACTCGATACTGGCCAGCCAGTCGCCGCCAATCTCGTAGGTTGCACGCGCGTCGAACATGGCCAGTTCGTCATCAATGCTCGGGCGGTTGTCATAACCCAGCTGGCCGTCCGGAACGATGTCTCCACCCCAACCCTGCGGGCTGGTCAGGAAGATCAGGTTCGGGTCGGCATAATTCAGCACCGAGCTGAACAGGGCGCCCTGGCCCGGGCGCATCTGGAAACCGAGGCTGTCGGTCGCGGCCGTCGGGTCGCTGGCCGGGCCGGTGCCAGAGTAGGTCTCGAGGATGATGTCCTGGCGTTCCATCGAGGAATAGCTGACATCCGTTTCCAGGATCCAGTTGTCGGACAGGTCGAACTGCATGTTCCAGCCGAATGCCATGAGATCGGATTCGCGCTGGTTGATGTCGTTGCGCATCACGCCCTTGACGTTGTCGAAGGTGCCGGTCGCGACGAGACCGTTGTCGATCGTGTAGTTATCCTGCAACTGCGCCGCGGACCACCACAGTGGAAACTCGATGCCGCGCAGAAGCTGGGTTTCCTCGAAATTCGTGTAATAAAGGTCGAGGGAGGTGCTGAAGGTATCCGACGGCGCCCACTCCAGGGTACCGATAACGCCGAGGCGCTCGAGCTGGTTGCTTTGGGCGTAAGGCTTGGAGCCACCGATCACCGGGGTGCCTTCGGGGCCGTCCGGATAACCCCAGGCGTTGAAGCGCTCGCTCTGCGTCGGCGTATCCGCGTAGGCGATGCCAAAGGCCACGCCGAAGGTGTCGTCCATGAACTGGTCGACATAGGTCACGCTGCCGCGCCAGCCGTCATCGGGTGCGTCGTTGTTCAGCGCGTCGATATCGTTCCAGATATAACGGGCATTGACCACCATCGCCTGCTTGCCGTAGGCCAACGGACGGATGGTCTGCATGTCAACCGTGCCGGCCAGGCCCTGACCCATCAGGGTCGCATCGGGCGTCTTGTAAACGACGGCCTGGCTGATCATCTCGGACGGGTACTGATCGAATTCGACACCGCGGTTGTCACCCGAGCTGACCTGCGGACGGCCGTTGAGCAGGGCGGTCGTGAAGTCGGGGCCGAGACCGCGAACACTCAATACCTGGCTGCGGCCGTTGAGGCGCTGGGCGGTGACACCCGGAAGACGCGCCAGGGAGTCGGTGATGGAGAGGTCAGGCAGTTTACCGATGTCTTCTGCTGAAATGGCTTCGACGATCGAGGTCGACGTCTCCTTGAGGTCCATGGAGTTCATCAACCCCCGGCGGATACCCGTGACGATCACTTCTTCGGTGATTAACTCGTCTCCGGCTTCCGGCGAGTCGGTGGTCTGGTCCTGTGCGACAGCTAAAACAGGGAAGGCCAGCAACATCGAGATGGCTGCAGCCAGTTCCTTGCGACGAAATACGTTTGTAGTTTTCATAGTCTCACCCTACTTATTTAGTGTTGTGCCCGTAAATTAGCGGAATATTAACACGGCACACTATAGGCTCACTTCGTGCAGGAGCAAGATTTTGCAAACGTATTCAGTGATTTGTCCTGTCTGATTTCCGATAAGAGACCGCCACTTACGTTTCGCGGCCGGTCTCTAGCGGCCACCTGCGGCCTGCACCTTGTCTGTCCAGGTCTGCCCTTTCACCGATGCGCTGAAATCGCAGGACGGAACCGGTTTCACGAACTGCACCAGCACACTGGCGAAACCGGCTTCGCTACTCACGGTTGAGGGACCAAGAATCCGCGCGGCGCCAGCCGGGCAACTGGTCGAAAATGCCACGCTGGTTCCGCTTGCCGGCACGGGCGCGCCGTTTCCGTCTACCAGGCGGGCACGAAGAAACAACAAGTCACCCGCGGTTGCGGGAACCCCCTGGTCCTCGAAAAACAGCTCAATACCCGCGGTATTTCCCGGCGTGGTGACCGTATCACGGGCGACCTCGATGTTGTCCACGTAGCCGACAGCCTGCAGACGGCCTGGCTCAAAAGCGTCCAGTCGGAAGGTGAACGGTGGGTAGGCCAGGAAGTTGGAAATCCGGTCGCGGTCGGCTTTCTGGCGGCCCAGGAACTTACCGTTCAAACGGAGCTCGACCTCTTCGGCGTTGGAAAATATGCGCACGTCCGGACTGGAAGCGGCGTCCCAGTAAGAGGCAATTTTCAACATGGGCCCACTGCTGAACCGCCGTGATTCTTCGTTTGGCCCCCTCTGGCTCCTGAAAAAGTGGAAGGAGAACTTCGGCACGCGTTCAATGCTCATGATTCCGGACGTTTCGAGGTCGTCAGCGTAGCCGCGGTTGTAGTCGAACATGGCCCAGTAGCCGTCGGCAAAAGCCGGCGTGGCGAAATTGTCGTTATGTGCTTCCTGCACATTGGTCGCTTGTTGCAACAATCGTTTTTCGCCGCTTCCCAGGGCCTGGCGGCTGGTCCGTTCTTCTTCTTTCAGACCGCTCCATTGGTCCTGCTGGAGCCCGGCGTTCTGGGCGTAATACTCCCAGTCTCCATACTCGGAAACGATATAGGGCTGGCCGGGCTCCTCGTAGTGCTGCAAGCGATGCTGGCGGGCCTGCAGGTAGATGTCATAACCGCGCATCCACCCCGCCGAAAAAGCCTGGTCGCCCGGGTATTCCTCGTGGACCGCTCGATGTAATCGACCGACGAGGTCTGCGGGCATGGCGCTTTCATTGAGCGAGCATTCCCACGCAATGACGCTGGGGTGGTTGCGGTCGCGCCGGACCAGGTCACGACAGGTCTGCTCGACATGGTCCGAAAAAGCAGGGTCGGGATTGAAATACTGCCAACCCAGGATCGCATTGACCAGCACCAAGCCGAGTTCATCGGCGGCTCGCATGAAATGCGGCGAATGCGGGTAGTGCGACAGGCGCACGTAATCGAAACCCGCCTCCTTGATCCATTTTGCATCCCGGTAGTCGGCCGCGGCGGAGAGGGCATAGCCGACATAAGGGTACTCCTGGTGCCGGTTAACGCCACGCAAGAATCGTGTATCGCCGTTGATGCTGAGGCGATTGTTCTCGAACGCAATGCGCCGGATTCCCAGCGTGGTGACGCGTTCATCGACGACCCCGTCATCCGTGACGATGCGCGTGACCAGGCGGTACAGGCCGGGTGAATCCGGCGACCAGAGCCTGGGATTCGTGACCTCGAGTTGAGACAGGTCTTCGAGATCTTCACCGGGCTCCAACACGCGAACGGTCGAGACGGCCCGTGCCGAGGTGAGACCCCCGCTGAAGAGTTCCTGGCTGACCGAAAATCGCCTGGGTTCGTCACCCGTGTTGCGGATATGGGTTTTTATCGAGACCACCGCACGCTTTGTCGATACCTGCGGGTAAGTGACAAACAGGCCACCACCCGCCACCTTTCCAGCCAGCATTTCATCCGATATGTGGAGGCTGTCGCGAACCTGTAGGCGAACCTCCCTGTAGAGACCGCCATAGGTATTGAAATCCAGGATTTCGAGGGGTTTGGGACCGGTCAGCGGGTTATCACGGTTGTCGAGGTGAACCAGGATTTCATTGGTTTTACCCGTCAGCAGTTGCCCGCTCAGGTCCACGGTGAATGGCAGGTACCCGCCTTTGTGCCGGAAGATCCTTTCGCCGTTCAGGTAGATGTCCGCCACCATCATGGCGCCTTCGAAACGCAGCCAGACAGCCTTGCCCTGCCAGCCGGGATCGCCAAACAGTGAGCGGCGATACAGGGCATCACCCTGCCATTGGTCATTGACGACCCGGGGTTCAAGGCGCGCCGTGTGCGGCAGGGTGACTTCGTGCCAACCCTCCGCCGGAATCAGATCCTTGTCGAATGACTGCCCCCTGTCATAGCGGTAAAACCACCAACCGGATTGCAGGTTCCGGTCAATGGCGTCATGGCCCACGTCCGCAACGGCATGGCCGGCGGAGCAGGCGAACAGGAGCAAGAAAAGCGGGAGTGCTGCGTGGCGTAAAGCTGGCATGTCATTACCGTTGGCAGGGTCGGGGCCACATTATAAGCCCGGGCAGCCTCCCCAAGCCCTGTCGGCCGGAACGGCATCGAAATCCCACGCCGTCTTGTAGCCGGGTCAACTCGCGGTCATGATAATGAAATTGATTCTCGACAGTTAGCGGAAGCCAATGATTCAAACGCGGCCCATCCTCTCCTTCATCATCATCGTCGCGCTCGCGCTGGCAAGCCTGTGGCCCGCCCATGCCGCCGAAACCGGAAGCCAGGCGGCGAAGACCCCTGAAAAAACCCAGGATGACTGGGCGCTGAACTATTTCGGCGTCAACTATTCCGCCCCGTTTGCCTATTCGTACCGCGCCCTGGGTCGGGCCGGCGTGGATGTCAAAAAGGCGATTGATACGGATGTCAGCCACATGGCCCGCCTCGGTCTCAATGCATACCGCGTACACGTCTGGGACCGGGAAATTGCCGACCGGAATGGCCACATCCTGGAAAACGAGCATCTTGATGCCCTGGATTACCTGCTCTTTCAGCTGAAGAACCACGACATCAGCGTCATCCTGACGCCCGTTGCGTGGTGGCCTCCCGGCTATCCCGAGCCCAACCCGGTAACCGACAGCTTTTCCGATCGCTTCTCCCGCGAGGAGATGGTCACATCGCTCGAAGCCATCGGGTTGTTGAAAACCTACGTGGGCGAGTTTCTTGAGCATCACAACCCCTATACCCGGCAATCCTACGTCGCCGATTCAAATATCATCGCCATCGAGTTATTCAACGAACCCAAACACCGCAAGGCGTCGCCAGTCCAGTCCACTTTTTTCATCAATGAACTGGTGAGCTCAGCCAGGCACGCCGGTTTTACGAAACCCATCTTTTACAACATTTCCGAGGAGGGTCCTGACCTTGTGCACGGTGAAGCGGTGTGCCGCGCGGATATCCAGGGCGTTTCATTCCAGTGGTACCCGACCGGCCTGACCCGGGGCGCTGTAATCACCGCCAACGTATTACCCAACGTGGAAACGTACAACGACCCCTTCCGGGCGGTTCCTGCGTGCGCGGACAAGATGCGAATGGTGTACGAGTTCGATGCCGCCGATGTCGCTTCTTCAACCCTGTACCCGGCCATGTCATCGAGCCTGAAAGACGCAGGGTTCCGCTGGGCCACCATGTTCTCCTACGATCCGATGCACCTGGCCCACGCCAATACCGAGTACTTCACACACTACTTGAACCTGGTCTACACGCCGCGAAAAGCCATTGGGTTGTTGATTGCATCGGAGATTTTTCGCGCACCCGAAAGCAAACGGAAATCGGGCGCGGTCACGCTGGACTTTGATAACAACCTCGCTCAATACACTTCCGATACCCGGTTTCGGCATACATCAGCTACCGCGACCATGCCACCCAGTCCGGACAAGCTTGTTTCAATCGCCGGCGTCGGCTCATCACCACTGGTCCGATACCCGGGCAACGGAGCCTATTTCCTGGACCGCAAGGGCCCCGGGTTGTGGGAACTTGAACTCTATCCGGATATTTACCCGGTCACCGATCCCTTCGGCCGTGCAAACCTTGAAAAAACAGTCCGCAGCACGGTTTGGCGGGAATGGCAGATGAGCCTGGCCCTGCCCGACCTCGGTCCGTCTTTTTTCATCACCGGGACAAACGGGTCAACCAGGCCGTCAGGCCAGGCTGCCAATGGCCAGTTCAGTGTTTCACCCGGAACCTACCTGCTGTCGCTCGAACCGAAACCCGGTTCACTGCAAACCCGCGCATTCCATGCTCCCGCCGGCCGGCCGGGCCTGTCCGGCGTCCGTCACATGGCGCCAGCCGAAGCGCTTGCCAACCGGGACCTGGTGATTCACGCCGAGGTGTATTCCGATGCGCCGCCCGACGAGGTCATGCTGTTTGCACGGCGCCTGGGCCACCGGGAGTTCGAGCCGTTCCCCATGCAAACGCAGGAAGGCTACGCTTTCCGGGCCGTCCTCCCCGCGAATTCCCCGATCCTTGGCAGCGGCATCATCGAATTCGCCATCACGGTCGGGCTCGGCGGCAAAAAGCGCAGCTATCCCGCCGACGTTGAAGGGTCGCCGCCGGACTGGAACTACCCCGGCCAGGTCCACTGGCAAACCCGTATCGTCGATCCGCGGTCACCATTGACGGTGTTTGATCCGAAGCGGGACCACGGAGCCATCCTCTACCCGCATACCTGGGGTTACGGCCAGTACGCCGTCGATTTTGGTGAGGGGTTACCGCAGGATGGGCCCGCCTTGATGCTGGATTTCCAGGCGCTGGGACCGGCTGAACAGGCGCTGGCCCTGCGCACCCAATTCGATACCGGGGCTTTCTCGCACCGTCTCGATTCCGCCAACTTCCGGTCGCTCCAGGCAAACTACCGCGGCAGTTGTTCTCCGCCTCACCGTCTCGAACTGTCATTGACCACCCGCGACGGCGCGGCTTATGGTGTCATGCTGGATGCCTCTGAACAGTGGCAATTACTGGACGTCGATCTCGGTTCCCTGGCGCCGGTGCCGCTGGCCCTGTTGCCCCGCGCCTACCCCATTTTCCAGCCGGAATTCAGGCCCGAAGACAGCGGTTTATCAGGTGTTCCGGCCAGGTTCTCCCCCGAACGGTTGAACGGTGTGCAATTCGTCGTACGCCGGGAGAAGGGCGAGCAAACCAAGCCCTTCCGGCCGTGCAAGGCCTGGATCGGCCCCGTGCGACTGCACTAGGCCAACGTCTGTCCCGACGGCATTCTGCAGTTTTTCTGGATGTATTTGCGGTGGGTGGGCATGGCGTTGGCGGCCTCGTTGACCACGCGGCGCAGACTGGCCAGGCGGGGTTTCCAGTCGATGCCGCGCTGATCGACCAGGGGATCGTAATTTTCCGGCCAGTTGAACTGGCCGATCTGCAGGGCCAGCCAGTTGGGATTCTGGAAAAGCTCGCTCCCGTCACTGACCAGGCGGCCGTAGCGGCGAAAATGGTCGATCTTGTACTGCAACTCGTCCGGGATCGGCATGTTTTTGCAATAGCGCCACAGTTCCGAATCATCACGTTCCGTGACGTGGTAGTGAAAAATCAGGAAGTCGCGAACACGTTCATATTCCCGGGTGGTGATGCGGTTGTACTCCTCGATGGCGAGGGCATCAAAATCGCGGTCCGGGAACAGGGCCAGCAGCCGGTTGATCGCACTCTGGATCAGGTGGATGCTGGTCGATTCCAGCGGCTCCATGAAACCGGCGGCCAGGCCAATGGCCACGCAATTCCTGTTCCAGAATACCTTGCGCCGACCGGCGTTGAACTTGAGGAACAGCGGGTCGGCCAGTGCCCGGCCGTCGAGGTTGGCAAGCAGTTTTTCCAGCGCTTCTTCATCGCTGGCGTAACGGCTGCAGTAAACGTAGCCGTTACCCGTGCGGTGCTGCAGCGGGATCCGCCACTGCCAACCCGCATCATGGGCTGTCGAACGAGTATAGGGGGTGAACTCCTCGCCGGACTCGCACGGAACGGCAACCGCCCGGTCGCAGGGCAGGTGGTGGGTCCAGTCATGGTAACCACTGTTCAGAGTCTGTTCGATCAACAGGCCGCGAAATCCGCTGCAATCGATGAAAAAATCGGCTTCTATCACGCGCTGGTCCTCTAGCACAACACCCGTAATGAAGCCGCTTTCCGCATCCTGCAGAACATTTTCAACGCGCCCTTCGATCCGCTCCACGCCGCGTTTCGAGGAATAGCCGCGCAGAAACTTTGCATACAAGCCCGCATCGAGGTGGTAGGCGTAATCAAAGGTCGACTGGACCATCCTCGGATCACGCACCGGGCGCTGGAAACGGCCTTTATACGCCGCCACGGCGGCCAGGGAGTATTCGTCGATCGAAGCCTTGTGTCCTTGGCTTCGCGCCTTGAGCCAGTACTGGTGGACCGGAATCACGTCAAAGTCCGCGCCGTACTGACCGAAAGGGTGCATGTAGCGGTGCCCCTGCCGGCCCCAGTTGACGAACTCGATACCCAGTTTGAAACTACCCTGAACGTTCCGCACAAAGTCGTTTTCGTCGATACCCAGTCGCGCATTGAACAGTTTCAGCGGCGGAATGGTGGCTTCGCCAACCCCGACGGTGCCGATCGTATCCGATTCGACAAGAACAAGCTGGCAGCTTCCCTGCAATAGCTTGGCCAGCGTGGCGGCGGTCATCCAACCTGCCGTTCCGCCACCGACAATCACTATTTTTCTGATCGACCTGTCGTTCACTGCTGTATTCCTGCCTGGGTTAGAAAGGTGGATTCCGGGAACAGTGTTATTATGGCAGAAACAATAAAAACGACCCGCAAACTGCTCAGAAGACAGGGTTGAAGCAATGGGCTCAGGCAAGACCACTTCGTTCGATATTGCGCACCGCGCCGGCGTTTCGCAGGCCACGGTTTCGCGCGCCCTGCGTAACAGCCCCCTGGTCAACCCGGAAACCCGCGAACGGGTGCAGCGGATCGCCCGTGAGATGAACTACCGCGTGGACCGCAGCGCCGCGGGACTGCGTTCGCAGCAGAGCCGGACCATCGCGCTGCTGTTTTTTGAAGATCCAACTTCAGACGATTCCCAGATAAACCCGTTTTTCCTGACCCTGCTTGGTCATATCACGCGTTTTGCGACGACCAAGGGCTACGACGTGCTGGTCTCCTTCCAGCAACTCAGCGATGACTGGTTGAACGAGTATGTCGTCAGCAACCGCGCCGACGGCATCATCCTGCTGGGCTATGGCGATTACGGCCGTATTGCCGACAAGCTGCAACGCCTGCACCAGGAAGGGTTGCACTTCACGATCTGGGGCGCCACGGCGCCGGAGCTCGACGGACACGCCATCGGTTGCGAGAACATCGGCGGCGGCGAAATGGCCACCCGCCATTTGCTTGACCTGGGCCGCAGCCGCATCGCTTTCGTGGGCAGCGCTTCCGACGACGCACCCGAGTTCAAACAGCGCTACGAGGGTCACTGCCGGGCGCTGGAAGCGGCGGGTGTCGCGATCGATCCAAACTTGCTCGCCACGACCAGGAACCAGGAAGTTTCCGCGTTCCACACCACCCAGGCCCTGCTCGACAGTGGCACCGGGTTTGACAGCATTTTTGCCGCCAGCGATCTGATTGCCTTCGGTGTGATGAAGTGCCTGCAGAAAAACGGCATCGAAATTCCGGGCCAGATACCTGTTGTGGGTTTTGACGATATTCCGGCCGCGACCTATTTCAACCCGGCACTGACAACCGTCAAGCAGGACACGCGCCTGGCCGCGGAGGCCCTGTTCGGCAACCTGCTGAAAATGATCGAGGGTGAACCGGTGTCTTCAACGCCGGTCCCCGTTTCCATGGTCATTCGTGGTTCCTGCGGCGCGCGCGAGTTGACCCCAGGCTGAATTCGTTTTCAGCGACTCGCACCAGCCGTCGAATGTCCCTATAGTTCTGTGCATCATGCGCGCATTCCAGAAAAACAAGACCGCCGGTTTCTTCGCCCTGCTCAGCCTGCCTTCGACGGCCATGGGCTTCGCACTTTCGATCCAGATCTCCGCCCTGAGCTGGATCCTGACCACCCAGTACGAACTCGACATCCATGACGTCGGCCTGGTCTGGGCCGCCGGCCCGCTGGCCGGCATCATCGGCCAAGTACTGATCGGTGTCATCAGCGACCGGGTGTGGTTCTGGCACGGACGACGCCGGCCCTTCATCCTGATCGGAGGCGTTCTCGCCGCCCTGATGCTGCTGGCTCTGCCCAACCTGGACGTGATATCCGCCAGCATGGGCATCGGGGGCATCCTCGGCGTGGCCATCGCCGTGGCGCTGACCCTGGACCTGGCCATCAACGTCAGTTTCAACCCGACGCGCTCCCTTATCGCCGACGTCACCGAGGACGGCGGCGAGCGCACCAAAGGCTACACCTGGATGCAGACCATATCGGGAACCTTCGGCGTAGCCGCCTATGCCGTCGGGGCCATCTGGAACAACTACATCCTGATTTACGCTGGCGCCGTCATCGTTCTGCTGTTTTCGATCCTGCCGCCGCTGCTGATTACCGAGCCACGGGAACTGGCGCCGGAGGTCGAAACCGGGGATAAGGAAACGCCCGCCGGTAAGGATGATTCTTTCCTCAACATGCTGATAGCCATCCGTCCGCTGTGGGCGTTCCTGGTCTACGACGTCTTCGCGATGGGACGCCGCATGGCGGGTATTGAACCCGAAAATTACTTCGCCGAGATCGCCTGCCTGGTCGTGACGCTGCTGCTGGTCGTCCAGGCCGTGCTGGAAAAGGATCCGCAAGGGAAACCCGGACTGGCGGCCTTTCGCAAGGTCATTGCCGCGCATTCTTTCAGCTGGGTCGGAATCCAGACAACCTTTGTTTTCCTGTTTGCCTACCTGCAACAAACCTTGCCCCACCTGTCGGACATCGACCTCGGGCGCGTCGGCTCGACCAGTTTCCTGGTGCTGAACGCCGTCGGCGCCCTGTTACCCGCCTTTGTGCTGATGCCGATTGCCCACCGTATCGGGCGAATCAAGACCCACGCCGTCTGCCTGGCATTCATGACCGCCGGCTACGTGGGCCTGTATTTCTTCGGCGCCACCGCGATGCAGATCTACATACTGATGGCGGTGGTCGGTATTGGCTGGGCGGCGATCGTCAGCCTGCCGTTTGCCATCGTGTCGCAGAAGGTCAACCAGGCGCGAATGGGCCTGTACATGGGGCTGTTCAACCTGTCGGTGGTACTGCCACAACTGGTCGTCAGCCTGGGCATTGCCTTATTTGTCAGCCGGGCACCGGACCTGGGCGTCATCTTCGCCATTTCCGCGGTCAGCCTGGCCCTGTCGGCCATCTCCTGGAGTTTCGTGAAAGAAGATTAAATAAAAGGGGCCGGATACAATTATGGCCAGATTGGTCGTAATTGTATCCGGCCCCTTTTATTTTCCGTAAGGTTTCACTTATGCAAAGTCTTATTTCATTCCTGTTCGTGGGGCTCGGAAGCATGGCCGGGGGCATGAGCCGTTACGGGCTGAGCTTGCTGACGCAAAACGTCTCGGCCTTCAGCCTGCCTTACGGCACCCTGATGTCCAATATTGCCGGCTGTCTCGTGATCGGCTTGCTCGCAGGCTTCGGTGCAAAGACCGAACTGATGTCTTCCGAAATGCGCCTGCTATTGGCTACCGGTTTTTGCGGGGGGTTCACGACCATGTCCTCTTTTGTTTACGAACTGGGGCAGTTCGTGCAGGACAAGGAATATTTTTTTGCATCCTCCTACTTTGTCGCAACACTGGCCGGAGCCGGACTCGCCTTCGCGCTGGGGCTGGTGATCAGCGGATTGATCCTGAGGTGAAGCATGGGCATTAGCGGTCGGGCAATACGGTTACGGATTTACCTGGGCGAGAGCGACCACCTGGGGCACCTGCCTTTGTATGAGGCCATCGTGAAAAGGGCGCGCCAGGAGGGCCTGGCCGGGGCCACCGTCCTCAAGGGCGTGCTGGGTTACGGTGCTTCGGATCACATCCGGACCTCCAAGTTGCTGGACCTGTCGGGCGATATGCCGATGGTGGTCGAGATCGTGGACGAGGCATGCAGAATTGAAGCGTTTCGTCCCATTCTCAGCGAAATGTTCGAAGAATGCGGCAAAGGCGGCATGATCACGCTGGGAGACATCCGGGTCGTGCACTACAAACCGGGTAAGAAACCGAAGCAAGAACGGTAGGGGCGAGCCTTGCTCCTGCTCCAGATCTAAGTCTGCGCGCCCAGGGCGACCTTTACCGCCTGCGCGCTGACACCGCTGGCTTCCTCGGAGGCAAAGAAAGCGATCATCTCGGCCACTTCCCGCGGGGTAGCCACGCGCCCGGGCCGGTAGAGCGCCGACCGCTCCTTCCAGATTTCTTCCATCGTCGTACCACGTTGCTCGGCTTCGGCCTGCGCCGAACGGTCGGCCATCGCGGTCTTCACCCATCCGGGCAACACGGCATTGGACGTGATGTTGAACTCACCGCAGTCCTGCGCCACGGCCCTGGCCAGCCCGATCAGGCCATGCTTGGCGGCCGTGTAAGCCGAACCGGCGTATTCGGCCACGTCACCCGCCGTGGAACTGGTATAGACGATACGGCCGTAGCCGCGCTCAACCATACCTGCCGTGATCAGGCGGGACAGGTAAAAAGGCCCGTCGAGGTTGATCCGAATGGTCTCCTCCCAGGTTGCCGGGTCCTGCTGCCAGATCACCTTCTCATGCGCCGAACCGATGCCGTGGTTACAGATAAATATGTCGATTCCACCCAGGCGTTTCTGTGTTTCCTCGACCACTGCGGCACAAGCTGCCGCCTTCCCGAGGTCAGCGACCACGTAATCCACGGCAAGCGTTTGCAATTCGCTCTCCGAGCGCGCCGTCGCCATCACGCGGGCGCCCCGTTCAGCCAGTATTTCAGCCGTCACACGGCCGATCCCGCGCCCCGCACCGGTTACCAGTGCAATCCTCCCTTCCACTCCAGGCATCATTTCCTCCGTTCAATAACCCAGGTCGAAGTCGACCAGGTAGTTCAGCGTTTTTCCAGCGACCCATCGCCGGTAATTTTCGACAAAGATCTTCGCGATGTCAGCGGGCCGGCTTTTTGCAGCGACGTGGGCTGTCACCAGGGTCTCGGGTGCATGCCACAAGGGGCTGTCTGCAGGCAAGGGTTCCTCGCTGAATACATCGAGCACCGCACCGCCCAAGCGGCCGCCGGACAGGGCGTCGATCAGCGCTTTTTCATCGATGGTGCTGCCCCTGCCGACATTGATCAGATAGCTGCCGCGCCTGGCTGCGGCAAAAGCACGGGCATCAAGCAAACCCGTGGTTGCCGGTGTTTCAGGCAAGGTGCAAACCAGGTAGTCTGCCTCGGAAACAAACTCGGTCAACTGCTCTGTGGGGAAAATTTTCTCAAAACCGTCCGCTGCCCGGCCGCTGCGGTTGAGGCCCAGCACCCTGACGCCAAACGGAATCACCATGACGGCGATGTGGCGGCCGATCGACCCGGTCCCCAGCACGCCCATGGTCTTCCCCGCCAGCGTCCCACCGGGTTCGGGCCACCAGTTCCGGTTGGCCTGGCGGCCCAGGCGCTCCAGCAGACGTAACTCGTGCGCCAGCAGGTAGCACAGAACGTACTCGGCTATCTGTTGCCCGAACGTGTCCCTGACTCCGGTCAGCAAATAATCATTGCGGCCGAGCGCCAACAGTGGCGCCACGCCGGCCCAGGTGGATTGCACCCAGCACACTTCGGGTCGAACGGACAGAAATTCCGCCACCAGGTCAGGTTGGCCGAGAATGACCCGGCAGTCGCTGGCGGATGACAGGGCGGTTTTCACCGTTTTGAATGCGCTTGCAACAGCCCCCTTGTCCGGTAACTCCGACAGCAATGGCAGATATTCATCCGCATTGGGGGCCAGAATCAACACTTCATCCATTTTCAAGGTGTCGCTCCAACGGACCTGGGCCCGCTTTTTCGATTGCTCGCTTTGCCGCAGATGAATATACACCGGGGTGAGACAAATTTCGTCACCCATTGACGCCGATGGTAAGAAATGGAGCGCCCCATGGCGCCCGGTCATGGAGCATAAGTGACTGTATATATTGTCAATTTACATTTTTTGAATACTTGGCACGCACCATGCATTATTTAATTCGCACGCAAACGACTGAAATTTTCGCTTTTACGGAATCGGCAAGGGAACAAAATGGGCGGTACGCGTACATCCAGGGGCATTTCACTTCTCGAAGTGATCATCGCCTTTGCCATCACCAGCATCCTGGTGGCTGCAACCATGCCCAATTACCAGGATTATACGGTGCGCGCCCGGGTGAGTGAGGGTCTGAGAATGGCACTTCCCGCCCAGGATTCGCTGGTCCGCGCGTGCAGGCGCGACGGGCAGGCCATCATCAACGAAAACAGTGATGCAGGTTACGTTTACAAGACGTCAACGCCGGAAAAGGACTTTGTAGACCACGTCGTGCTCGCTGGTGACTGTAAAAAGAGAGAACTGGTCGTGATGGTCTGGCTGTACAACACCGGGGGCGAGCA
This sequence comes from Lysobacterales bacterium, assembly GCA_036351055.1. Classification (GTDB taxonomy): domain Bacteria; phylum Pseudomonadota; class Gammaproteobacteria; order Xanthomonadales; family SZUA-36; genus JABDPF01. Next base: position 6,981 of record JAZBOH010000256.1, on the reverse strand, counting down.
GGACCCGGTCATCGAATGGACCGCCAAGGTGCCTTCCGGCGTTATGGCCGAAGGCTTTGAAACACCCTACTACTGGAACTGCCGCATCATCCGCGGTGATTTTGCACACGTCCCGCGCGAGTGCCGGAAACGCTACCGCAAATCCTGATCCGCTCTACAACCAGCGGTTGCCGCCAAGGCTGATGTAACCGTGGTTACCCACGGGAACGCCCACGCTCACACCTACACCGACATTGCCCTGGCAACCGGCCAGCATCAGGCAGCACAGGCTGAGAAGCAGGATCATGATTCGCCTGGTGTACTTGTTCATTCGCTCTCCTCCTTCACTCTGACCATTGCCGCAACGCCAGGATGGCGCCTGCCGGATCGATGACAACAGCCTGCAGGCCGTCCCTAAACTCAGCGTCTGGCGCAAGAAGCACCTGCCCACCCAGTTCCGAAACCCGCCGGGTGGCTTCGGCGACGTCTGTCACGGCAAAATGGGTCAGCCAAAAGGGCTCGACATCATCCGCAGGCCGCTGCATGAGACCAGCCCTTTCTTGATCCTGTGACATCAACACCCGGTAAACCCCGTGTTCCCGCTGCTGACCGATGACCTTGAACCCGGCCAGCGCGGAGTAATAATCGGCCGCTGTTTCATCGTTCTCGGCCAGCAACTCGTTCCATGCAACCAGGCCTGGACCGCTGCGAAGGCTGTCCTCTGGATCGCCATGCTCGCTGCGCAACAGGCCCAGTACGGCATTCTGTGGATCCTGGATCGCCGCCGCCCGTCCGATACCCGGCAGGTCGAGCGGGCCGGCTACGGCCTTGCCACCCTGTGATTCGGTCAATTCAACCGCACGGTCAACGTCCGCGACCGATAGGTAAGCCAGCCAACGGGAGTATTCCGCACCCGCAGGGTCATCCAGTTGCACGATGCCGCCGACAAGACGGTCACCGAGAGTGATCAGTGTGTAGTCACCGCCATTCGGGTGCGTCGTATCCTCGAACGACCAGCCCATCAGTTGACCATAAAAATGTTTTACCTGATCCACGTCATCCGTGATCAGGTCGTGCCAGACGAACTTGCCGGTCAGAGGTTCGTCCGATAGCGGAACATCGGCGATGCGGATCATGCTGGACGTCGAGCAAGCTGCAATGCCTGCAAGCACCAGCAGCAGAAAGGCAAGTGAGCGGGCTGTTCCCTGTATTTTCATTTTTACTCCGGTCAGGCAGACACGCGGCCTGTTGATGGGGCCATTCTGCCATGCACCCGGTGGAAACGGAAAGACGAAAACCGGGAGCCAAAATAACAGGCGCCACACAGGGTGTGCGGCGCCTAGCCGTCGCCAGTATCACGGCGGAACCGGGACACTGGCTGCGAGGAGATCGTTGCGGGCCTCTCTCTCCCTTTCCCGGTAAGGATGATCTTGACAACAAATAGCACATGAATGATTAACGAAGTCTGAAGGCCGGTTTTATGCATGGTTAAGATTGACCGGATTCCGCCGTGGTCTGATAGGCCACTAATCTGCCGGATTCACCATTCCTCGACGGCCCGGTCGCGCCGAACGGTGCATTTCTGCGGCCTGCGAGACGGCACGATAATTGCAATGTATATAGTGAAACCCGCAACCAGGAGAAATACGCATGGGTAACGGATCTTGTGGAAACGTGATCGCCGCATTGGCCAGTTTTTTCATCCCTGGCCTGGGACAGCTGTTACAGGGTCGCTGGCTGCTGGCTGGCCTCATGTTCCTGCTCACCACCATGCTGTGGCTGATCCTGCTGGGCTGGATCATCCATCTGTGGTCCATTGTTGACGCGGCGGTGTATGACCGGCCGGATGCGAGGCGCAGTGAATCCTGGCGGTACCGCTACCATCGCGACGAATACGATCGCGGCAGCAGGCGGCGCGCCTACTGACCCACTCTCCCTCCCGCCAAAAACACGGCGGCTCAGAACGCGCGACAGACAGTTTATCGCGCGTTCTTCTTATGGGATGATCAATGACACGATCGCAATCCATCGCCCGGGATACCCATGAACAGACTCGCCGCACTCACAGCCACCCTGTTGTTTGTTTTCGGACCGTCCACGCGCGCCGGCGAGCTCAGCCTTTCAGGTCGCGTCCTGGACGAGAAAGGGGCCCCCTTGGCGGGCGCCAGCATCGATGTCAATGGACAGCCGGCAATCGCGGACCCGGGCGGGACGTTCAGGGTCACGGTGGGTGAGGCGGGCCTCTATGCCCTGACTTATTCCGCCGAGGACCATTTTCCGGCAATCCACAGCTACAGCAGCCTGGAGCTATCCTGGTCCGGCGACGACGGCGAGCATGAGGTGCCCGACGTGACCCTGGTCAAGCGCCAGCAAGGCCGCGTGATGATGGCTTTTGGCGGTGACGCCATGATGGGTCGGCGTTTTTCGGAACCCTACATCGGCGAACCCGTACTGATCCGCGCCGGCCACGAGGCGGAAGATACGAAAGCGCTGCTGAGACATATGAAGCCTTACCTGAAACTGGCGGATTTTGCGACCGTCAACCTGGAAACCCAGGTGATGAAGTCCCGGCCGGAAGGCAAGGCTCCCAAGAGTTACGTCTTCTTTACGCCGCCCGAAGCCGTTGCGGCCTTGCGCGACGCCGGGGTGGACTACGTCACGCTGGGCAATAACCATACCAACGATTTCCTGGCCGCAGGCCTGTCCTCGACGCTCAACTCGCTGACCGCAATCGGCATGCCCTACTCCGGCGCCGGATTGAATGAAAACGACGCACTCAGGCCATACCGGGTCGAAGTGGGCCAGCACCCTTACAGTTTCCTGGGTTACGTCGGGTGGGCCGGCAACTTCTCACCCAACCAGGTCGCGGAGGGCGTGGACGACAGCGGTGCAGCCTTCGGCACCAGCAAAAACATCAAGCTGACGGTCTCGCGGGAAATCAACGCCGACCGCCTGCCCGTCGTCCAGTACCATGGCAGCCGGGAGTACACGGACGAACCAACCTTGGTGACCGAAACCCGCCTCAAGCAGGCCATAGACGATGGTGCCGTGCTCGCGATTGCCCACCACCCGCACGTGACTCAGGGATTCGAAATCTACCAGGGCCGGCTGATAGCCTACTCCTTGGGAAACTTCATCTTTGACCAGTACCACTATGCAACCCAGTACAGCTACATGATTTATGTGTGGATGGACGGCGGCCGTTTCCACCGGGCAGAGCTCGTGCCCATCCACATCCAGGGTTACACGCCGATGCCGGCCACCGATACGGTGCGCCTCAAGGTGCTGAAACGGACACAAGAATTATCGGCCCGGCGGGGTATCGCCATGGGCCAGTCGGGGGGAAACGGGGTGATCTTCGCCGATGGCGGCGCGACTGAAGCCGGCGTCCTGGATATCCCGGAAACGGCGGGAATCACAAGCTTCAACCGGGCCGACTGGAGTCATACCATCACTTCGATCAAGGCCGCGGACGGTAAACGGGTCCGGCTCGGTAAAAACATGCTGCCCACGGGGCACTTTGAAAACTACGCCTTGCACGGCTCGCCCGATCGCAGCTGGATCGAGGACGGCCGCCAGAGCGTGATACGCGACGACGACGGCAACCACGTGATGTCCCTGCTCATCCCAGCCGGCGAGGAAGAAGGCGAAATTGGAATGCGCATTTTTGAATACACCTTCGAGCCCGGAACGCCAAGCAGTTTTATCGCGCGCGCCCGGCCGGAAAGCGCCGTGACCGTGACGGCCTACCAGCAATGGCGCGGGTCCAGGGACAACCGCCTGGAAGCCCTGCTGGAAAACCCCTTGCGCCCCATCGGCTCCGTCGAACTCGAGGCGGGCGAGTGGCAGGACCTGAGATTCGACTTCGATTCGCCGCGGGTCAGCGCCATCTCTTACCGCATCGTTTTGCGCGTGGCGCCGAAGGACAGTACAAGGGCGCATACCAGTTGGTTCGACGATATCGCCCTAATCGAATGGCTGACGCCAGCCCTGTCCGCCGGTGATTTACCGCCCCAGGTTGCGGCACAACGAACCAGCCACCTGGACGTGATCAAAAGCCGTTGATGTAAGCGGAAATACCCTCGAGCAACATCTGGACCGCCAGGGCGATAAGCAGCATGCCCATCAGGCGCTCCATCGCGATCAGCCCGCGTTTGCCAAGAAACCGTTTCAGGCTGTTGGCGGAAACCAGGATGATGGAGGACAGCAGCCAGGCGACAAACAGCGCCGCGACCCATTCCGGCATGCGGTCGGGGTTGTCGCTGGACAGCAGCATCACGACGGCCATCGCCGAGGGACCTGCAACCATCGGGATAGCCAGGGGCACCAGCAGCGGTTCGCCGTGCAATTCATCGCTGGCCCAGGCAACACGTTTGACCGGAAAGACCATCTTCAACGCGATCAGAAACAGGATGATACCGCCCGCGATACGGATCGAGTGCTCGGTCAATTGCAAGAAGCCGATCACGAACTTGCCGAAAAAAAGCAGGAACAGAAGAACGATAAAGGCCAGTATCAATTCGCGGATCAATACGCGCGTTCGCCGTTCCGGCGCCACGTCTTCCAGCACCGACAGGAATATCGGAATATTGCCCAGCGGATCCATCACCAGGAACAACAGGGTTGCAGCAGAAATTATCTCCATCGCTTGATGCCTTTTTTTCCGTTTTTATCAGTTAATGAGAACCCAGGCAGTATGATAGCCAAATGATGATTTTCGAGCCTGAAAAACTCTTCGAACGCCTGCAATCCGGCCATACCCTGGTTACCGGCAACAGCCGCCTGGCACGGGTATTGGCCGGGCAATACGGGCAGTGGCGCGTGAACCGGGGAGACCGGCAATGGTCCAGCCCACAAGTGCTCTCCTGGAACGCCTGGCTTGGCCGCTTGTGGGAACGGGCCGGACTCGAAGGTATTACTGGCACCGGGTTTGCCGTGCTTTCGCCGCGCCAGTCCGCCAGCCTGTGGGAACAGGTGCTGGGCGAGGCAGACAATACCGGGACCCTGTTGCGGCCCGAGTCGCTGGCTCGCCAGGCAATGGAAACCCGCCAGTTGGCGGTCGGCTGGAAGCTGGACATGAACCACCCTGCCTGGACCGTTGAAGCCGATAACGAAAATTACCATGCTTTCCACGCGTGGAACCGTGCCTTCGAAAAACGCTGCCGCGAGGGAGGCTGGATCCCATCGGAAAACCGCAGCATGGTGCTGGTCAACGCTCTGTGCGACGGCTGTTTCAGCGCCCCGGGTGCGATCGACCTGCTCGGTTTCGATGAATTCACGCCGGCGCAGCAGGACTTGCTGGCAGCGCTGGAGCAGGCCGGCACGCCGATTAACCATGCCGCCCTCGAGCCAGCCGGCTGCCATGCGGCGCTGTGGAAAAGCCGCAGCGCCGAGGATGAGCTGCAGGCCATGGCGCGCTGGGTTCGCCACTGGTATGAAAGCGAACCCGGTTCCAGCATCGCCGTGGTGGTACCGGATCTGCAGGCACGCCGTTCGCAAGTCGAACGCCAGTTGCAGCAGGTGCTGACACCTGGCATGAATCCAGCGTACGTACACGCCAGGCCCTGGAATATCTCCATGGGCACTGCCCTGGCCCGGATCCCGATGATCGAAAGCGCTTTCGACCTCCTGAAAATGCTGGCGCCGAAGGTCGAAATACAGGACGTGGGCCGGATATTGCGTTCGCCCTGGATCCGTGGCGGTGTGAGCGAACGCGGCCAGCGGGCCTTGCTGGAAAAATGCCTGAGGGAAAACTACCCGCGGCAGCTGCGCTTGAGCGAGGTTCGTTACCGTGCCGGAGAGCTACGGAAATATGACCGCGACCACCGGGAACTGCCCGCAGCGGAATGGACGGCCCAGGCCTGGAACTGCCCGCAATTGCTTACTCTGATCAATGCGCTGATGGAATTCAGCCATGAACAACAGGCTCCACGCGCCGCTTCCGCCTGGGCCGAAGCTTTTGACAGCCTGCTTTCCGGCCTGGGCTGGCCGCTGGCTGCCGAAAATGAAGGTGCGGGCGTATCGGCCACCGAACACGACCACAATTGGCAGGCCTTCCAGGCCTGGCGGGATGCCCTGCGTGAATTGGCTTCTCTCGACGCTACCGTGCAAAAAATGCGACCCGGTCAAGCCATCGCGCAACTCTACCGGATCTGCCAGGAACAGGTATTCCAGGCCCGCACGCCACCTGCCTCAATCCAGGTACTGGGCCTGTACGAAGCCAGTGGGCTGCGTTTCGATCACCTCTGGGTGCTGGGGCTGAACAGCGCCAACTGGCCTCCTGCATCGCGACCCAACCCTTTCATTCCGCGGGCCCTCCAGGCCGCGGCTGACATCCCTCACTCGGGGCCGCAGCGGGAACTGGAAGTAGCCCGTTCCGTGACCCTTCGGCTACTGGAAACCGCTCGCGATGCGGTGTTCAGCTTTCCCGGCCAGAGCGACGGCGAGGAAGTGCTGCCCAGTCCATTGCTGACCGGGCAGGGTTTAACGCTCACAGGGCAGGTTCCCGGCTGGAGCGGAAAAACCTGGCAGGACCTTGTTTTTGAAGGCGCCGGACCGGTCACCGGGGAGCTGGAGATGCCCGGCAGCCTCAGCCGGCACACGGAGCGCGGCGGCACGTCGATACTGAAAAACCAAGCCTTGTGCCCGTTCCGGGCGTTTGCCAGCAACCGCCTGGGTGCAGACCGCCTGGAGACCCCGGTTGATGGAATCAGCGCCATGTTGCATGGCAGCCTGGTACACCGTGTGCTGGAGAATTTCTGGCTCGAGACCCAAAGCCAGGAGGCCATGCTGGCGCTGCCCCCCGAAGACCTGGCTGATCGATTGAACAGGCACATCGAAACGGTACTCGACGAAGAACGCGGCCTGATGTTTCGACCGGAATTTCGCGGCGTTGAAGCCAGCCGACTGAATCGCCTGGTGTGGAAATACCTCGAACTCGAAAAGACCCGGCAGCCCTTCGTGGTGGAGGGTTTCGAGCGCGAAATCCTGCACGACATCGAG
>JAZBOH010000255.1:0-8686 GCA_036351055.1 Lysobacterales bacterium | reverse complement strand
TCGCCGCCTCGATGAACTCGGTATTTTTGAGGCTGAGCGTCTGCCCGCGCACGATCCGCGCCATGTCGAGCCAGTTGACCGCACCGATGGCGACAAAGATCAGGATGATGTTGCGCCCGAACACGACCATCAGCAGGATGACGAAAAACATGAAGGGCAGCGCGTAGATGATGTCGACCACGCGCATCATGATACGGTCGGTCATTCCCCCGTAATACCCCGCGATGGCACCATAGGTGACACCAATGGCAAGACTGACCAGGGTGGCGACGAGGCCGACCAGCAACGAAATCCGCCCACCCTCCAGGGTGCGCACCAGGATATCGCGACCGACCGCGTCTGTGCCAAACCAGTGGCCGGTTTCAAGGCTGGGCGGTGACGAGGTATGGTCCCAGTCGGTAAAATCAGCGGCCCAGGGACTCAGCAAAGGTCCGGCCAGTACCAGCAATACAACCAGGGCCATGATGATTCCGCTGACCACGGCGGCCCGGTTTCTCAGCAGGCGGTGCCAGGCATCGACCCACAGCGACCGGCCGCGTACGTCCTCGTCGGCCATCGCTGCCGCGAAGACTTCTTCGACCGAGGGATTCGGTAACTTTTTGTCTTTCTCCTCGTTCATCAGCTCTCGTCGTAACGGATTCGCGGGTTGAGCCAGGCATAGAGCAGGTCAACGATGAAATTCAGCACGATGATGACGATGCCGTAAAAAACCACCACCCCCATGACCAGCGTGTAATCCCGGTTCAGTGCGCCCTGTACAAAGTAACTGCCCAGCCCGGGAATACTGTAAATACGCTCGATCACGACGGAACCGGTAATCAGCGCCGCCGTGGCAGGCCCCATGTAAGAAATCACCGGCAGCAGGGCGGGCTTGAGGGCGTGCCTCAGGATGACGAGGTGTTCAGGCAGGCCCTTGGCACGTGCCGTACGAATGTAATTGCTGTGCATGACCTCGATCATGCTGCCTCGGGTCAGCCGGGCGATGTAGGCAATGGCCGGCAGGGCGAGCGTGACAACTGGCAGCACCATGCGTTGCCAGGTCCAGTCCCAGCCACTGGCCGGCAACCAGCCACCGTAGACGGCCAGCCCCAATATCAACAGGGGCGCAATGACAAAATTGGGGATCGAAATGCCAAGCATGGCCAGGCCCATCACGGAATAATCCGCCACCGAGTTCTGGCGCAGGGCCGCAAACACACCGATGGCTGTGCCGACAAAGAAGGCGAGCAACATCGCCAACCCGCCAATGGTCGCCGAGACGGGAAATCCGCGCCCGATCAGTTCATTGACGCTTTGGTCCTTGTACTGGAACGACGGGCCGAAGTCGCCGGACACGATCTGGCCCAGGTAGCGGAAATATTGCTGCAACACGGGTTCGTCGAGGTGATACTTGGCTTCCAGGTTGGCGCGGATTTCCGGCGGCAGCACTTTCTCGTTGTCAAACGGGCCGCCCGGAGCGACCCGGATCAGGAAAAAGGCGATGGTGATGAGCACCAGCATGGTGGGCACAAGTCCCAGGAAACGGGTCGATGCGTGTCGAAGCACGCCTTCCTGCCTCACCTTGTGCCCTCCCGGCCTACCGGACCCGGATCATCAGGTTTGACTTCGCCCTGTTCTGCACTGCCTGCTTCGCCGGGAACTTGCGGACCGGGCTCCTCGGGCAGTTCTTCCAGCTCACTAAGCGCGCCGGCGGCACGTTCAGCTTCCTCTTCCGGCAGCTCCTCGAGGAACACGGCGCCGGCCTGCGGACCGCTCAGCCCATCGCCATGCGCTGATGGCGCTTCCGAAGCCGGCCCCGGCCTGGCCGGGGCTTGCTCGTCTTCAGGGCCGCGGGAGCGGAGTTTGAACATATAGCGGGTCTGGTGGTGGTCCATCACGTTGTTCTGCCAGCCCCTCAAATGCGGATTCACAAGGCGCTTGGTGACGTAACTGTAGACCGGGATGATCACGTTGTCGCTCATCAAAACGCGCTCGGCTTCGAACATGAGGCGCTCACGGCGTGCACGCACGCGTTCCGTGCCCACCTCATCCAGCAGCGCGTCAAAGCTGCTGTTGCTGTACCCATAGTCATTACGGCGGTGCCCGGTTCGGAACAGTTCGAGAAAGCTGTAAGGATCATTGTAATCGCTGATCCAGCCGGCCCTGAATACCTGTGTAATGACTTTTTGTTCCCGGTTTTGCAGGAAAACACGAAACTCCTCGTTGACCAGGGTCGAATTGATTCCCAGAACCTGTTTCCACATCGAGGCCAGCGCCAGGGCGATTTTTTTGTTGTTGTCACTGGTGTTGTAACGAATTTCAATGTGCAGCGGATCCTCTTCCGAGAAACCGGCCTGTTCCAGCAACCGCCGCGCTTCGTGGTCGCGTTCTTCCTGAGACCAGTCAGCGTATTCCGGTGAAAACGGAACGTAGCCGTCAATGCCGGGCGGAACCAGCGAAAACGATGGCAATTCGCCGAACTGGGTGACCTTGTCGGTGACAATCTGCCGGTCGATCGACAGGATCAGCGCCATGCGCAGGGAGGGGTTGTCGACAAACGGTTCCTGCAGCAGATTGAAGCCGAAGAAATAGGAACCCATCCACGGGCTGACCACGAGTTCATCCGCGTAATTTTTTTGCAGCCAACGGAACTGGTTGTTCGGAACCTCGTTTGTCCAGTCCAGTTCACCGAGGCGGAACTGCTGGACCTCGGCCGACTGATCTTCGGTGGGGAGGTATACCACCCGCTCGATGATCGTTCTGTCAGCCTCACGGAAAAGAGGGTTTCTCTCCAGTTCGATACTGACCCGTGGCTTCCAGCTTGTCAGCACATAAGCGCCGTTGGACACGAGGTTTCCCGGCCTTGAGAATTCGTTCCCGAAAGACTCAACGTTGTTGCGGTTGACCGGGTAGGCCACCGGGCTGGCCAGCAGTCCCAGGAAATATGGCGTCGGCCCGGTCAGCGTAATCTGCAGCGTGAACTCGTCATCCAGCAGGCTGACGCCCAACTGTTCGACGGGTAGTTCGCCGGCCAGCACTTCCCGCGCGTTCAGAATGGGCAGCAAGGCGTTTGCGCCGCTGGAGGCAGTCTCGGGGTCAGCCGCCCGCTGCAGGCTGTAAACAAAATCCGTGGCGTTCAGTGCTTCGCCGTTGGACCAGGTCAGGTCCCGCCGCAGGTAGAAAGTGTAGGTCCGTGCGTCACGGGAAATATTCCAACGCAGAGCCGCACCCGGGATCACCCGGCCATCGGAAGACTCGGTCGTTAGGCCCTCGAACAGGTCACGCAGGATATGGGAAGACGGCAAGCCGACCGCCTGGTGGGGATCCAGTGTTTCGGGTTCTTCGCCGTTTCCGCGGTAAACAAGCTGTTCGGCAGCAAGCACGGCCGGGTCGGGTCTGCCGTTCTCCTGCAAAACGAGGTCAACGGGCTGAGGCCTGCTTTCCTGTCGCGGACCGAAATCGACACCGTCTTCGGAACAGGACAGGAGCATCAAGAAGCTGCATACCGCCAATAAGCGGATGGGCAGAGACCGGGTCAAGAGTGTTAAGCCTCCAGGAAAAATGGCAAGTAAATTTCCTAATTCTATCGCCAAACCCGGAATCCCGGAATTCGACCACGTGTTGAATATTGCAATCTTATTCCGCTATTGCCGGGATGTCGCGTTTTTGGGTATGTTATCTTCGACGGAATAATATATTCGAGCGCATTTCATGTCGTGTCTAGTCAAAATCAGGGCTTTCCAGGACGAGCTTTCACCCAATGAGCGAAAAATCGCCCGTTTCATCCTCGAGAGCCCGGCACTGATTCGCGACTACTCCTCCCAGAACCTGGCCAATTCCGTGGGTGTGAGTCAATCGAGCATCGTCAAGTTCAGCCAGAAACTCGGTTACCAGGGTTTTCCCGACCTCAAGCTCGCCATTCACGAAGCCGTGTTGCTTGGCGACGACCATCACGCCGGCGTTGCACTCAAAAAAGACGTGCTCAAGGGCGGCACCTCGGTCAAGAACCACCTGTACCACATCAAGACCGAGGCGCTCCGCAACACCATGGAACTGAACGAAGAAAAGCGCCTGTTGGCCGCCGTGGACGTACTTGAGCGCAGCAAACGCATCCAGATCATTGCCCTGGGCGCCGGTTCGATGGCAGCCCGAAATTTTGCCAGCATGCTGATCCAGATTGGTAAATCCGTTATCGCTGAGGTGGATACCTATATCCAGCTGTCCAGCGTGGCGACGCTGGGAAAGGACGATACCGCCTTTCTGATCTCCTTCTCCGGCCAGTCGCCCCGGATGTTGGAAATCGTCAAGCAGGCCAAGAAGGCCGGCGCGACCATCGTGACCCTGACCAACTACAATGCCAACCCGATGCGGTCACTGGCCGATGTCCAGCTGTATTCCGTTAGCCGCGTTGGCGAATACGAAGTACCGCAAATCGTTTCCAGTACGTCGCAGCAGTTTGTCATCGACCTGTTATTCAGCCAGTTGGTGAGGCGCAGCCCCAAGGCCCGCGAGTTGGTCGCGCGCAGCCGCCAGGCAGTCGAAAGCCTGTAAGTAATAGCACGGTCCGATCAGGGCAGTATGTCCATTGCGATGACTTCCTCCGCTTCGATGCGCCGCCGGACCAGCGACATGCGCCCCTCGTCCACCATCACTTCCGGAACCAGCGGCCGGGTATTATACGTAGATGCCATAACCGCCCCGTAAGCGCCTGCATTGCGGATGGCCACCAACTCACCGGGACTCATCGGCGGCAAATCCAGCTGACGGGCGAAGGTATCCCCCGTCTCGCAAATGGGGCCGACGACGTCATAGGGCCGGGCCGTTCCGCTCGCCGGACAGACCGCTGCAATTTCATGGTGTGCGTCGTACAGGCTGGGCCTCAGCAAGTCATTCATGCCGGCGTCGATGATCAGGAAACGGACCTGTTCCCCCTCTTTGACATAGATGACGCGCGAAACGAGAACGCCTGCCTCGCCGACGATGGAACGCCCCGGTTCCACCAGGATACGGCAGCCGAGCGGCCCGAGAATTTCACGTGCCCGTGCCGCATAGCTCTCCACCCGGGGTGGCTTCGGGGCACCGTCCTTGTAGTCGATACCCAGCCCGCCGCCAATATCCAGCACGGAAATGTCATGCCCCTGCGCGCGAAGTGCCTGCACGAGCCGGGCGTGGCACCGGAATGACTGCTCGAAGGGCGCCAGGTCAGTGAGCTGGGAGCCGATATGGGTGGCGATTCCCTGCACCCGGATGCCCGACAGTTCGGCAGCCCGGGCATAGACTTCCATAGCCCGGCTCGAGGGAATGCCAAACTTGTTGGCGGCTTTGCCGGTGGTGATCTTCTCGTGGGTTCCAGCGTCGATATCCGGATTGATGCGAAAGGCGACCGGGGCCTCGCAGCCCAGTGCCGTTGCGCTTATGCTCAGCTGTTCCAGCTCGGGTTCCGACTCGACGTTGAACTGGAAAATACCGCTCTCCAGCCCATACCGCATATCCGCTGCGGTCTTGGCCACGCCGGAAAATACGATGCGGTCGGCGGGAATTCCCGCGTCCAGGGCCCGTCGCAGCTCACCGGCGGAAACCACGTCCGCCCCGGCACCCAGCCTGCCCAACAGGGCGATAACCGACTGGTTCGAGTTGGCTTTGACCGCGTAGCAGACCATGGAACCCGGCGTCGAAAACCGGTCCCGGTAGCGGCAAAATTGTTCCCGGATAAGATCCGCCGAGTAACAGTAAAAAGGCGTGCCGACCCGGGCCGTCATCTCCTGCACGGACAGGCCATCGCAATACAGCTGATTTTCCCGGTAATCGAATCCCAAGACGAGCCCCTGGACTGAAATGTGATAAATAATATATTACCATTGAGTCTCTTTTCCGGAATATATTATTTACCGGATACTAACCTGGGGAAACCTGCCCGGCTTGATGAACGCAGACTGGCTCACCGTACTTCCACCCGTTGTCGCCATCGCCGTCGTGCTGTGGCGCCGCGAGGTCATTGTCGCCCTGGTCCTGGCTGTCTTTACTTCCGAGCTGCTGCTGCAATCGGGCTTCCTGCCGGGGGCCGGACTGGCCTTCCTGGCCACGCTGGAGCGCACCGCGGCGGTTTTTTCCGACGCCGACAACGCCCGCATCCTGATGTTCAGTATCCTGATCGGCGCGCTGATCGCCTTCATGAAGCACTCAGGAGGTGTCACCGCGCTGGTCAACGCGGTAGTGAACCGCGGCATAGCACGCAACGCGCGGCAGGCCTCCCTGCTGACCAGCCTTGTCGGCACCGCTGTTTTTGTCGAGAGCAACCTGAGCGTGCTGACGGCCGGCATCCTTTCACGTGGGCTGTTTGACCGTTTCGGACTGAGCCGGGCCAAGCTCGCCTACCTGATCGACAGCACCTCGGCCCCGATCTGCATCCTGATCCTGCTCAACGGCTGGGGTGCGTATATCCTGGTGCTGCTGGGCCAGTACGAATTTCAGCAGTCGGCCGCGGAAATCCTGTGGGGCACGGTGACGACAAATTTCTACGCCCTCGTCACCCTGCTTATCGTCTTCCTGACGGCCTGGACCGGCAAAACCTTCGGGCCGCTGGCCAGAAGCGAAGCAAACCTAGACGATGCAGAGTCCGTTGACATCGCCATCGAACCGTCCCACCCGTCCTACATGCTCTTGCCACTGCTGGTGATGATTGTTTCGATGGTGGGTTTCATGTTCTGGACGGGTAACGGCACGCTGGCCGAGGGCAGCGGTTCGCGTTCGGTGCTGTACGCAGTCTCCCTGGCCTGCCTGGTGGCCTATGTCATGATGTTGTCCAGCCGCCGCTTCAGCCACGTCGACCTGGTCCGGATCGGCTTCGATGGCATGTCTGAACTGCTGCCCCTGGTCAGCATCGTACTGTTTTCCCTGGCGCTCGGGGCCAGCCTCAAGGACCTGGGAACAGGGACCTTTATCGCCGGTCTGACCGGCGAGTTCCTGCCGCGCTTCCTGATCGTGCCGATGCTGTTTGTAGCCGGCGCGCTGATCTCGTTTTCCACCGGCACCTCCTGGGGTACCTTCGCCATCCTGATCCCGATCGGCATGCCACTTGCCTCCTCCCTGGGCCTGCCGCCATCGCTCGTGCTTTCCGCCATTCTGGGCGGCGGCGTTTTCGGCGACCACTGCTCGCCTATCTCGGACACCACCTGCGTGTCCGCCATTGCATCCGGTTGCGATCTGCTGGAGCATGTCAGGACACAATTACCGTACGCGCTGACCGCGGGCGGCATCGCCGTTCTTCTGTACCTGCTGGTCGGCCTGGTAGCGCCCTGAACAAGAAGCAAGTCATGGAGAATTGAATGTGTACAAACACCGCATACGAGCCGCATTGAAAAGGCCACTGACGGCCCTGTTGCCCGTTTTACTGCTCTCCACCCTGTGCCACGCGGCAGATGGCACCGGCATCAGCAGCGATGAGATCGACCGCCTGGCCCAGCGCGCCATGAAGGAATTCAATGTGCCCGGCATGGCCATCGGCGTGGTCCGGAACGGCGAGTTCATCTACGCGAAAGGTCACGGAATCCGTGAACTGGGCCAGCCCGGGCCGGTTGACGTGGACACGATGTTCAAGATCGCGTCCAACTCCAAGGCCTTCACCTCGGCGGCCCTGGCCATCCTGGTCGACGAGGGCCGGATCAGCTGGGACGGCGCCGTGGCGGATTACATCCCCGAGTTCCGCATGGCGGACCCCTGGGTAACGGCAGAAATCTCGGTCACTGACCTGCTTTCTCACCGCAGCGGCCTGGTGGCGCACGCGGGCGACCTGATGCTGTGGCCCGACCCGAACCTGTTTACGCGCCGCGACATCATCCGCGGCTTGCGTTATTTCCCCCTGGTCAGTGACTTCCGTTCCAGTTACAACTACGACAACGTGTTGTACATCGTCGCCGGCGAAATCGTACCGCGCGTTACCGGGCAAAGCTGGGAATCTTTCGTCGACCAGAGGATCATGGGCGCGCTGGGCATGGACCGCTGTTTCGCCGGCCAGATCCCGGCCAGTGAAATGACCAACCTGGCGGCCCCGCACGGCGAAATCGATGGTGAGCTGACCGTGATCGAACGCAGCCGGATCCATGCCGAGCCTGCCGTTTACGCGGCCGCCGGCGGCATCGTCTGCAGTGTTTCCGACATGCTCAAATGGGTAAGGATGCACCTCGGCCGCGGCACGGCGCCCGACGGGACCGTGCTGTTCAGCCCGGCGCGCAGCCGGGAAATGTGGAGCCCGGAAAACTGGTGGGGCGTAAGCGCCCGCAACTACGAGTGGCACCGCACCCACTTCAACGGTTACGGCCTGGGCTGGCGGCTCAGCGATGTGCACGGCTTCAAGGAGGTATCGCATACCGGTTCGCTCGCCGGCATGCGCGCCTGGACGCTGATGATCCCGGAACTCGACCTGGGCATCGTGGTGCTCGCCAACGGCTCCAACACCTCGGCGCGCAACGCCGTGATGCACACCATCAAGTATTCCTACCTGCCGGTCGGGCAGCGGGACTGGGTGGCGACGTACCAGGAATTGGACAAGCAGGAAGAACAGGAGGCCGAAGACGAGGCAGCCACCGGCCCGGTTGTAGATCCGCGGCCGGTGGTCGAAGCACGCCCCCTGGAACGGTACGCGGGCCGGTTCCGCGACGCCTGGTTTGGCGACGTGGACATCAGCGTGACGGAACAGGGCCTGGAGTTT
>JAZBOH010000254.1:0-2114 GCA_036351055.1 Lysobacterales bacterium | reverse complement strand
TTCGTCTTCGAGGTTTACGTGCAGTATTTCTTTGGCCAACTCAACCATACTAGATTCCTTCTCCGGAAAATCTCTTATCTAGCTGTTTTATAAGAATTATGTTTTCTGTTTTTGATCTTAAAATGCAGGTGCTCAGGCAGCACCTGACAAGTGTGGAATTATACCATAAATCCGATAGTTACGGCCTTTGTTAAGCATTGTTTAAGCATTGCCGGGGAATTGGGCTGGCGGGACCCTGCCGGCGCCAGTATGATGGCCGTTTGTCGTGTTTGATCGAACGAGGTCTTGACCATGAAAGGAGTTCCCGCAATGCGCCAGATAGCCCTATTCTTACTGCTGAGCCTGTCCCTGGCCGCCCAGAGTGTCGCGGCGCAAGAGGTCACAAAAGTCGTGATGAAAACCAGCATGGGCGAGATACACCTCGACCTTTACCCTGACAAGGCACCGGCCTCGGTGGAGAACTTTGTCAACTATGCCCGCAGCGGGTATTACGACGGCACGATTTTTCACCGCGTGATCAGCAATTTCATGATCCAGGGTGGCGGATTCACGCCGGACATGCAGAAGAAGAGCACCGGCGAGCCCATCCAGAATGAAGCCAATAACGGCCTGTCGAACCGCCGCGGCACCATCGCCATGGCGCGCCTGCCACAGCCCCACTCAGCCACGTCTCAATTTTTCATCAATGTTCAGAACAATATGAACCTCGACTACAAGGGCGGCAACGACTGGGGTTACGCGGTGTTCGGACAGGTCACCGAGGGCATGAACGTGGTCGACGACATCCGCTTCGTCCAGACCAGCCGAAACCCGCCGTTTAGCGACGTACCCGTTGAGCCTGTTATCATCGAACAGGTAACGATCATCGAGAACTGATTATCTGAACCGTCACCATGAGCACGCTTTTCATTTCAGATCTGCACCTGGAAGACAGCCGGCCCGAAACATCCGGGTGGCTGCTTGAATTCCTGGCCGGCCCGGCCCGCCAGGCTGAGGCCGTCTACATCCTGGGCGATCTATTCGAATACTGGATTGGCGACGATGCCGTCACGCCAACCGCGCGTGCCGTTGCGGCCGAAACCGCCCGCCTGGCCACTGGCGGTCTCGCGCTGTATTTCCAGCACGGCAACCGGGATTTCCTGCTTGGTGAGCACTACGCGGCCCTGGCAGGCTTCAGCCTGTTACCCGAGTCGGTAGTCGTTGACCTCCACGGCACCGCCACGCTGCTGTTGCACGGCGACTCCCTGTGCACGGATGACGAGCCATACCAGGCCTTCCGCCGGCAATCACGCGATCCGGCCTGGCAGGCCACCGTACTGGCCATGACGGTCGAAGAACGCATCGCGATGGCCAGGAATGCACGCGAGACCAGCATGCAACACAAGGGTGCGGCGGCGCTGGATATCATGGACGTCAACGAGGCAGCCGTGATCCAGGCGTTCAAGGATAACGCGGTTGCACGGATCATCCATGGCCATACCCACCGCCCGGCCGTTCACCACCACGACCTGGGCGGCGGCGTGACCGGAACCCGTATCGTACTGGCGGACTGGTACCAGGCGGGCAGCTACCTCGAGGTGAACGCGGAAGAAGCCGTCAGCAGGACGCTTTAAAGGCCGGCCGTGAGCGCTCTCATCTCTTCCTCGCTGAACCCTGCCCGGTAGCGCGCCTCGAGGTTGAATGGCCCGCGTGGCAGCCCGCCGTAGTGGGCCCGCAGCAGTTCCAGGAAGGTTTCCAGCGGCTCCAGCCCCTGTTCGGCGCAACAGTGCCGGAACCAGCGGGTCCCGATCTCGACGTGCCGGACTTCTTCAGCCAGGATGACTTCGAGTGCGGCAACCGTCTCCCGGTCCCCGACAGCGGACAGGCGTTCGATCATGCCTGGCGTCACGTCCAGCCCGCGCGCCTCCAGCACCCGTGGCACCAGCGCCATTCGCTTCAGGCAACTTTCAGCTGTCTTCTCCGCCATTTCCCACAGACCGTTATGCGCAGGGAAGTCGCCGTAAGCGTGGCCCATGGCCTGCAGGCGTGAATCCAGCAATTCAAAATGGCGCACCTCATCGGCAGCGACCGACAGCCAGTCAAGGTGGTATTGACGGGGCATATGGCGGAAACGG
>JAZBOH010000253.1:0-4043 GCA_036351055.1 Lysobacterales bacterium | reverse complement strand
TCAAGGGGCCCCAGGGTGCCCTGTACGGGCGCAACGCCGTGGCCGGCGCCATAATCGTCAACACGAAGCGTCCCACCAACGAGTTTGAGGCCAGCGTGAAGGGCACCCTCGGTGACGACAACCTCAAAAAGGCCCAGGCCATGGTCAGCGGACCACTGATAACCGACCAGCTCTACGGCAGACTGACGGCGTTCTATGGCAAGTCGGATGGCCAGTTCAAAAACAAATTTACCGGCGACGACGACAAGGTCAACTACTCCGAGGAGACTGCCGTGCGCGGCCGCGTCATCTGGGAGCCTACGGAGCGACTGAACGTCGATATGATTGGCAGCTACCGGCAGGTAAAAGGAGGCGCGATCAACTTCAATGCGGTATTTGCCCTGCCCGGCGCCGCTGAATTTCTCGGCAATCCCGATCTCTACGGGGACGTGAACGACCATAATTTCAGGTACATTTTCAACGTGCCCGGAGAGAACAAGCAGGACAACACCTTTTTCTCGATCAAGTCCAATTACGAGATGGATTTCGCCACGCTGACGGTGACCGCCGCCTACGATAACCTCAAGGAATACCTGCTATCCGACGGCACCAGCGCGGCTTTCGGCGGCTATTCTCTCGGGGCCGAGGCCTCCCAGACCGCCTGCACCCAGACCTACAACAGTTTCGATCCCTCGCTCCTGCAAAGCCCCTACTACGCCATCCAGGACGGCCTGCCACCGGGCGTCTACGTTCCCGAATACGGCGGGCTGAACGGCCTGCTGCCGCCCTACTCGCCCACCACCTGTGACGGCTACCAGTACCAGCAGCGCGACCAGAAAAGTACCAGCATAGAGACCCGCCTCACCTCAAACGAGGATGGCAGATTGCGCTGGCTGGCCGGCCTGTATTATGCCGACATAAACCGTACCGCCGCAGTCGGTTACGGTGCGGACCTGGGACTGGGTTTCCGCCGCACCATTTATATTCCGCCCAGCGGCCCCAACCCTACCGACCAGCTGTTCTGGGACAGGTTCAAGACCGAGGTTTATGCGGTGTTCGGCCAGATTGAACTCGATGTGGGCGACAAGGGTGAACTGGCCCTGGCCCTGCGCTACGACGAGGAGGACCGGTCGGTGAACAACAAGGTCCCCAATGTCCTGAATGCACAGATTTTCGGCCAGTTCGGGCGCGCCCCCATCAACCCCGCCTACGATGGTTCGCTGACCGACACCATTCCCAACCGCGACAAGACATTCAGCAAGTGGCAACCCAAAATCAGCTATACCTACGAGTTCACGGATAACCTGAACGGCTACGCCTCCTACGGGGTGGGCTTTCGCTCGGGCGGTTTCAATAACCTCGGCAGCCAGGCAACCATCAACAATGCCTTTGGCACATATCCCACCGCGCCCCGGAATGTGCGAGACAACTACGACAAGGAAACCACCGACACCTATGAACTGGGCATCAAGAGTCAGTGGCTGGATAACAGCCTGAGGTTCAACGCGGCGACTTTCTACACCGAGGTGGACGACTACCAGTTTTTCAACTTCTTCGCCGGCCCATTCGGCCTGCTGCGGGTGGTATCCAATATCGACAAGGTGGAAATCTACGGAGCGGAGATCGACTTTGCCTGGGCTATCAACAGCTACCTCACGTTCAGCGGCGGTTATGGCGCGATCAATTCAGAGATCAAACAGAATGCCAACCGCCCCTACACCGAGGGCAACGACCTGCCTTACGCACCCGAAGGCTCCGGCGCCCTGAGCCTGGACTTCACCATGCCGGTTCTGGGCAATCTGGAGTGGATGACCCGCCTGGATTTCGAATACGTCGGTGACACCTGGTTCCACAGCGTGCAGGAAGAGACTACGATCAACTTCTTTACTGACCTTTCAGACGTCTACCAGGTACCCGGCTTCGGTTTCGGACCCAGCGAATACTCCAATACCAAGCGCGATGCCTACTGGAAGCTGAACCTGCGGGCGGGTATTTCGGGTGAGCACTGGTCGATCGTGGCCTGGAGCCAGAACCTGACCGATGAAGACTACCTGGAAGAAGTCATTCCGGCGCCCGAGTTCGGCGGTTCCTTCATCCACGATTCCGCCGGGCGCATCAGCGGCGTGGATGTCATCTACAAGTTCTGAGGGCTGAAGGGGTGCGGGCCCGAGTGGCCCACACCCGGTTGTCAGGCTTTCGGACGGATATTCGCGTTCAGCCGGAAGTTATTGTCCGGATCATAGCGCCGCTTGATTTCCAATAAGCGCGGGTAATTACCTTGGTAATTACTGTCGTGTAACGCCGCATTGTCGCCATCCGCCTCGTTGACATAGAAGCCGTGGGTAAATGGCATCAGAGTACTCCAGTAGCCCTTGACTGCGCGCACATGCTCCTGCGGAGCGGTACCCGGCATCCAGGCCGTTGTGGCTATCATATTGTACTCCGCATAGCGATGGGCAAACGCCGTGGCGTCAGCCGGGATGCGCTTGATCGCACCTCCGGCCTGCTGAAAGATAATCATGGTTGAGCGATCCGGATGAGGTTCGAGGCCACCGATCAGTGTATCGATCAAGGGCGGGGTTATACCGGAGATGAAGCCGCCTTTGAGGTAGGAAGCGTCCACCCGGGGCAGGCTGCTGTCGCCACTGCGCTGCAGCGCCACATAATCGGTGGGCTTTATCTCACCAGCCATGGGCTTACCCAGCTTTTTCACTGCCGCCATTACCCGCTCCGCATTGGCGGGCTCACCGCTGTAGCAAAGACTCAGCAGCACAAAACCCGGTTTTCCTCCCGCCCGGTAACCGAACACAAGGTCGCTCTGGAGCTCGTCGGGCGCATTAAGCGAATATTCCGCGTAAAACTCCAGCACGTCTCGCAGCCGGTCTATAGGGTAAATCAGGTCCCCGGCAATCACCTGGCGGCTCATCGGGTGCAGGTCAAACTCGAAGGAAGTGACCACGCCGAAATTGCCGCCCGCGCCTCGCACGCCCCAGAACAAGTCCTGGTTCTCCCGGGTACTCGCATGGCGGAGTTTCCCATCAGCGCTGACCAGGTCCGCCGCACGCATATTGTCCAGGGTCAGGCCATAGCGCCTGGCGAGCCGTCCGAAACCACCTCCCGTGGCGAGACCGCCAACGCCGGTATGGGACACAGTTCCCGCCACGGTAACCAGACCGTGGGCCATCGACTCATGGTCCATCGCGCCCAGCAGGCTGCCGCCTGAAACGTAAGCCACTTTTTCTTCGGGATTTACCCGGACATAGCGCATGCGGGACAGGTCGATCAGCATCCCGCCGTCACAGGTAGACATGCCGGAGGTGCTGTGCCCGCCGCATTTCACCGCTATCACCAGCGCATTGTCGCGGGCAAACTGAATAGCGGTGCTTACATCTGCCTCTCCGCTGGGCTGCACGATCAGCGCCGGGTGCTTGTCGATCCCGGCGTTTCGCACCAGCCGGGCCAGTTCGTACTCGGCATTCCCAGGCAACAGCAGTGGCCCACTCAGGGCACCGGACAGTTCCTGTAGAGCTGCTCGCTTGAGTGTAGCCTGTTCTCCGGCCAGATTGAGAGCCTCCAGGTCTCCACTGACTTCCAGCATCGCGGCGTAAAGCTGCCGCCCGGTAAACATCGCGCCGATTGTGGCGGTGGTGAGTGTTGCCTGGCAAAACCTGCGTCGATTGACCATCATATTTCCCCGGCCGGCATTCCCGACCCCTATGATTGTGGTGGATTAAAAGGGCCCATCTTCACCCGGGCGGGCCGAGATTGATCTTCAGTCCACCAGGTTTGCACCGCCGTCATCCATCTGGGCAGGGCGCTGCCAGTAGTTGAATTGCGGGGTCCATGAGCCCTCGTCCAGTCCCGCCATCGCCAGCAGGTTCCAGGCAGAGCAGAAACGGTCATTGGGGCCGAAGATGACGGCATTCTTGCGTCTGATGGTGTCTCCTTCACGGGTGTAGACAACAGCCCCCGGCATATTGCCGCCGCCCTCCTGCACCGACTGCTCGGTCATATAGTCGCCCCCGCCATGGGAGGCGAGGCGAAAACGCCAGCCCCGACTGTTG
>JAZBOH010000252.1:0-5858 GCA_036351055.1 Lysobacterales bacterium | reverse complement strand
CCCGTCCAGAGTAATGAATACCGCCTCGCCCGGCCTGACGTCCCTCATCAGCTTGAAGCCCAGCACGTCCAGCGCCACGTCCTCGGAGGCCAGGATGTATTCCGGGCCCTCTTCGGTATCCCGGCAGCCGAGCACCATCGGTCGAATGCCGTTGGGGTCGCGGAAACCGACGATACCTGATCCGCAAATCAGGGCGACGGTAGAAAAGGCGCCCCGGCAGCGGCGGTACACTTGCTCAACGGCCTTGAAAATATGTTCCGCCCCCAGGTGGTCGGGCGTCTGTTTCTGGATCTCGTGCGCCAGCACGTTGAGCAGGACTTCGGAATCGGACTTGGTATTGAGGTGACGCCGGTCGCTGTCGAACAATTCCTGGGTCAGTTCTTCGGTATTGATCAGATTGCCGTTGTGGCCCAGGGCGATGCCATAGGGGGAGTTCACGTAAAAGGGTTGTGCCTCGGAGGAGTCATCCATGCCGGCCGTCGGGTAACGCACGTGGCCGATACCCGCATTGCCCACGAGGCTTTTCATTTGTTCGGACTGAAAGACGTCGCGCAGCAGCCCGGTGTCTTTATGCAGGCTGATCTTGAGGCCATCCAGCGTGGCGATGCCCGCCGCGTCCTGGCCACGGTGCTGAAGCATCGTCAATGCATCATACAGTGCCGGCCCGACCGGACTTTTCCCGACTATTCCAACAATTCCGCACATGAGCGATGTCCCCTGTAACGATTCAGAAAGCGGCATCAGCGCGCATCATACCATGCGCTCAAACCGCTTCCCCGTCCTCTTCTTTTCCTTCCTTGTCGGCCCCGGCTTCCGGCTCGAAATCGAGGTGTTCGGAAACCGTTTCAGGCAGCAGGCTTGCCGACCACTCAACCAGCGGCAGGATACGCTGGATGGTCGTGGAATCCTTCCACCACGGGTCTGCAGGGATCGGTGTGAACCCGCAAACCAGTAACAGGGCAACCACCAGGGCGATACCGCGCGCAGCGCCAAATACACCGCCCAGCAGCCTGTCCGTCCCGCTCAGACCAGTCGTCTCGACCAATCTGCCAAGCAGGTAATTGATCAGCCCGCCGACCAGCAAAACGGCAATGAACAGGCCGGCAAAACCCATCGCTGTCCTGGCCGAAGGCAGCGCGACTGCCGAAGCCATCAGGTCAGCCACGTCCCCGGCAAAGTGATAAGCCACGACAAACGCCGCAGCCCACACAGCCAGTGCAAACACCTCCTTGATGAATCCCCGCAGGGCGCCCACGGCGATCGATACCGCAAAGATGGCAAGGATGGCGTAGTCCGGCCAGAACACCGCGTCAGTCTGCGCTCATCACGACGCCGTCGATCGAAAGACGGTCATTGATCCGTTGATCCACGCGGATGGCCTCGTCACGCTCGATGAAGGGGCCGACTCGGACACGGTAAACGGTCGACCCACCACTGCTGACCGCCTCTTTGTAGGCGCTGAGGCCTTCGAGCTTCAAGCGCGCAACGAGGTTGTCGGCGTTGGGCGTGCTGGAAAAGCTGCCAACCTGCACCACCCAGCGCACCAGCGGATCGGAAGGCGCTGTGACCGGCGCAGCCTTTTCGGGCTGCATGTCCATCACGCGCGGCGTCACGTCCCTGACCTGCGTTTTCAGCGTGGCCACGGCCCGGTCCGCGTCCGATTCTGAGGCGTAAGGCCCGACGCGAACGCGGTGCAGGGTGCCGACGTCGGATTTAACGGTATCGGCTGCAACGGCGTAACCCAGTTCCTGCAACTGCGTGGTCAGTCGCTTAGCATTGTTGACCGATCCGAAGCTCGCCACCTGCACGATATAGCGTCCCAGGCCAGTCGGCGCCACGCTGGGTGGCGGTTCCGGCGTGACCACCGTGACCGGTTTCTCCCGCTCCGTTCCGGGCAGAATTTCCGTCCCGGCAGGCTGCTCCTGTGCCACCTCATCGGCCGCCTCCGACACCGGACCTTCGTCCTGCTCCGCGAGCGCGTCTTCAATAACCGCATCCGGCGCCTGACCTGTCGGCGGGCTTTCAATGGCCGGGTCCGGCCTGGCAGGCGACGGCAAGGTGATGGGCTCTTCAGCGGGAGATGGGTCAACCGCCGGGCGGTTGTCGCCAATCGGGTAGCGCCGTGTTTCGAAATCCAGCTCCGGCGGCTGCTCGGGAACTTCGATCGCACGGGATTCCCCGGCGCCGTCGTCCGGCCTGCCTCCCAGCAGCATCGGAAGAACCACGATCGCAAGCGCAATCAAGACGCTCGCACCAACCAGCCTTTGCTTAAGCGCAATATCCATTGATCTGATTACCCTGTTGCCCCAGCCCCGTTGTGCAAGTTTACCATCATGCTGCCAGCCTCGTCGGCTGTGTGGAAGGAACCGAATACCAACACGCCGTCGCCCGGCTCCGATTCGTCCAGCGCCGACTGCAGGGCTTCATGCACCCGCTCGAACACCTTGACCGTCTCCGTCCCGATGACGCTCGCCACCCGCTGCGCGAGCCGCTGCCCGGATTGTCCGCGGTCACCCAGCAATCCGGCGCAATACCACGATGAAATGACGGCAGAGAGCTCCGCCGCGACCGCCTCGGCATCCTTGTCGGCCAGCATGGCCAGCACGCAGCGAATCTTCCGCCCGCTGCCGGCGCCACGCGCACGCAGCGCCTGGGCGATGACCTTTGCACCCATCGGGTTGTGCCCCACGTCGATCCAGACGTCGGGATCGTCGTGAACCCGGTCGAAACGCCCGCGCAGTTCAACCGACGCGAGCCCGCGCGACAAGGCACCCGGCCTGGTCGCTGCTTCCGGAATCAACTGCAACACCGCGGCCAGGCCGGTCGCCGCATTGTTGAGCTGGTGCGCCCCGCGCAAGACCGGCAGCGGCAGTTCCAGCTCCAGGCCGCCCATCCGGAAACAGCTGTGATCACCGCAGGTCCGGGCGGAAAAATCCTTTTCCAGGCGCACGACCGGCGCGCCGTTGCGGGCCGCGATTTCGAGGATGCTGGCGGGCGGCTCGGCTTCACCGCAAACCAGGGGCCGCCCCGGCCGGATAATGCCCGCCTTCTCGGTGCCGATGCTGTAAAGGTCGTTGCCGAGGTACTCCTGGTGGTCCAGGCCGACCGGCGTGATCACGGCGCAGTCCGCGTCGAGCAGGTTCACCGCGTCCAGGCGCCCGCCCAGGCCTACTTCCATCACCGCGAAATCCAGCCCGCTGTCGGCCAGGATCAGGAATGCGGCCAGGGTGCCAAATTCAAAATAACTCAGGCTGACTTCACCACGCGCGGCTTCCACACGCTCGAACGCATCGATCAGCATGGCGTCGCTAACGACCTGTCCGCTGACCTGGATCCGTTCGTTGTAGGAATGTATATGCGGGGTGGTATAGCAGCCGTAGCGGTAGCCCAGGCCCTCGAGCAGACCACAGATGGTTGCAACCGTCGAACCCTTGCCGTTGGTCCCTGCGACGACAAAAATACGTTCGGCCGGGCTTGGTGAATCCATGCGCAGCCACACCTCGCGGCAGCGCTCGAGGCCCAGGTCTATAGCCTTGTGGTGACGGAACTCCAGCAACCCCAGCCATTCGCCGAGCGAACAAGGCAAGGCGCTGGAATCGGGCAAGGAATCAGGCGGTGACGACTTCACCGCTCACGGGTTTGGGCCGGCGTCCAGCCGTCAGCAGGGCCAGCAGGGACGAAATCTCGTCGCGCATCTGGCGCCGGTCGACGATCATGTCCACAGCGCCTTTTTCCAACAGGAACTCGCTGCGCTGGAAACCTTCCGGCAGCTTTTCGCGCACCGTCTGTTCGATCACGCGTGGCCCGGCAAACCCGATCAGGGCGCCCGGTTCGGCAATGTTGATATCGCCCAGCATACCCAGGCTGGCGGAAACACCGCCGGTGGTGGGGTGGGTCAGCACGGAAATGAATGGAACGCCCTGCTCGGCCATCAAGCCCAGCACCGCACTGGTCTTGGCCATCTGCATCAAGGACAACAGGCCTTCCTGCATGCGCGCCCCGCCGGTGGCCGAAAAACAGATCAGCGGCGCCTTCATGCGCAGGCTTCGACGGCCGGCACGGGCAAACTTTTCACCCACGACCGAACCCATGGAGCCGCCCATGAACTTGAACTCGAAGGCACAGGCAACAACCGACATGCCGGACAGTTTGCCCGCCATGGCGATCAGCGCGTCTTTTTCACCCGTCGCTTTCTGCGCCAGGGATATCCGGTCGCGGTATCGCTTGGTATCGCGGAATTTCAGGGGGTCCCTGGCTTCCAGCCGGCTGGCGATTTCACGCCGCTCTTCCGGATCCAGGAATTGATTCAGCCGCTCCCGCGCACTCACCGCCATGTGCGTGTTGCACTTCGGGCAAACGTTCAGGTTACGCTCCAACTCGGGGCGATACAGGACCGCCGTGCACACATCGCACTTGCTCCACAGGCCTTCCGGCACCGTGCGCTTGGTGCCGCCTTCGGTTCGAATCCGCGACGGCATAAGTTTCTGAAGCCAGCTCATGGAGCGCTATTGTCCATGGCGGCGCGAATCGGTGCAAGAAAAGCCTGCACGCGCTTGCAGGCATCCACGGTCGATGAGGCCCCGGCCAGGGAGCTGACCAACGCGCTTCCGATGACCACGCCATCGGCCACGGCGGCCACCGCCGCGGCGCTGTCCGCATCCTTGATGCCAAACCCGACCGCCAATGGCAGACCGCTGTGGTGACGCAATGTTTCGAGCGGGGCGGTCAGGCTGGCCGCATCGAGCCGGTTGGCGCCCGTGATGCCTTTGAAGGACACGTAGTACAGGTAACCGCCTGCTTGCCGGCCGATCATTTCCATGCGCTTTTCGGTGGTCGTCGGGGCGACCAGGCAAATCGGGTAAATTTCATTGCGCTCCAGCCCTTCGCGCAGCAGGCCCATTTCTTCCGGCGGGCAATCCACCAACAGGATGCCATCGACACCGGCAGACGCGGCATCCGCTGCAAACCGCGCGTAGCCATAACGTTCGATCGGGTTCAGGTAACCCATCAGCACCACCGGCGTGTCCGGGTCCCCCTGCCGGAACTGGCTGACGTAACCGAGTATGGCCGCCAGCGACACGCCCTTGGAGATCGCCCGTTCACTGGCCAGCTGGATCACCGGGCCGTCGGCGGCGGGGTCGGAAAACGGCACGCCCAGTTCCAGCAGGTCGGCACCGGCACGGACCAGTGCGTGCATGATGTCCACGGTCCAGCCGGGTTCCGGGTCGCCCGCGGTGATAAAGGGAATCAGGGCCGTACGCCCCGACTCGTTCAATGCTTCGAAACGCCTGTCGATCCGGTTGCTCACAGTGAAATCCCCTCCAGTTCGGCCACCGACTGCACATCCTTGTCGCCACGCCCCGACAGGTTGACGAGCACGACCTGGTCCGGCCGCATCCCGGCCGCCAGCTTCATGCCATAAGCCACCGCGTGGCTGCTCTCCAGGGCCGGCAGGATGCCTTCGAGGCGGGTCAGCGCGTGGAAAGCCTGCATCGCCTCGCTGTCGGTGATACCGACGTACTCGGCACGGCCGGTGTCCTTGAGCCAGGCGTGTTCCGGACCCACCCCGGGGTAATCCAGCCCGGCGGAGACCGAGTGTGTATGTTCGATCTGGCCAGCCTCGTCGTCCATCACGTAAGTGCGGCAGCCGTGCAATACGCCCGGCCGGCCGGCACACAGCGAGGCGGCGTGCTGGCTGGTATGCAAGCCATGACCCGCGGCCTCGACACCGATCATCCGGACATCCGCGTCGCCGATAAAGGGATGAAACAGGCCCAGCGCGTTGGAACCGCCACCCACGCAGGCAACCAGCGCGTCGGGCAGCGCCTCGTACTGTTCCAGCATCTGGCGGCGCGCCT
>JAZBOH010000251.1:0-37866 GCA_036351055.1 Lysobacterales bacterium | reverse complement strand
TCTTGTGCTCACCCTGTGCGCCGGGTTCAAAGCGTTGCAGTCCGTGTTCGATGCAGTAATCGAGCCCCTGGTAGTAACAGGCTTCGAAATGCAGGCTGTGATAGTCGCGGCGGCAGCCCCAGTAGCGCCCATACAGACGGCCACCACCCGACAGAAAGACGGCCATGGCCACGGGCTCATCGTCTTTGATAGCAAAGACGGTATGAAAACGTTGGTCGAGCCGTTGTGCAAGTGACCTGAAAAAGGACTGCTTCAAAGCCGGGTAATTACCGTAGTTCCGGAAGGTGTCCAGGTAGCAGGCGTAGATGAAACCCAGGTCCGTTTCATGAATTTCGCTTCCCGTTTTCCAGGCGAAACGGAGACCGGCTTCCTGAACCCGGCGCCGCTCGCGGCGGATGCTTTTGCGTTTTCGGGAGCGCAAACCTGCCAGGAAATCGTCGAAATCACCGTAACCCTGGTTGAGCCAGTGGAACTGCCAGTCCCGCCGTTGCAGTAAACCGGCCTCGCCAAGAACGACGAAGTCGTCTTGCCTGACAAAATTGCAGTGCCAGGTGGAAAACCCCTGTTTTTTGCAGGAGCGCAAGGCACATTCAATTAAAGCCTTCTTGAGCGCAACCTTGTCACAGCCCCGACGGGTCAGTAAGCGGGGGCCGGTCACCGGGCTGTAGGGGACGCCCGTGAGCAGCTTGGGGTAGTACTGCACCCCGTTACGCTGGTAGGCGTCGGCCCAGGCCCAGTCGAATACGAACTCACCGTGCGAGTTGTCCTTGGCGTAAGTGGGTGCAAAGGCGGCGAGTTCGCCGCCTTCATAAATGGCCAGGTGGTGCGGGTGCCAACCCGCGTGAGGACCGATCGAGCCGCTTTCCTCCAGCCCGGCCAGGAAGGCATAGGCCAGGAAAGGGTTGTTGGCGTGTTCCAGCAGGGCCCATTGCGCCTGGTCGACCTGGGAGAAATCCGTGATGACTCTGGCTTCGAAGCTCACCGATCGGTTGATGTCAGGCTTTTTCGTCGAGCCAGCGCTCGGCGTCGAGGGCAGCCATGCAGCCAAAACCGGCCGAGGTGATTGCCTGGCGGTAAACGTGGTCGGCGACATCGCCTGCTGCAAACACCCCCGGTACGCTGGTGGCGGTGGCGTAGCCCACGGTGCCGGACCGGATGTTGATATAGCCGCCGTTCATATCCAGTTGTCCCTCGAAGATACCGGTATTGGGTGCATGACCGACAGCGATGAATACACCGGCCAACTCGACATCGGTGCTTGCGTCTGTCTTGACGTTGCGCACACGCATGCCGGTCACACCGCTGTCATCGCCCAGGACTTCTTCCAGCGTGTGGTCCCACATGATCGTCACGTTGCCGTTGGCCGCACGGTCGAGGATGCGTTGCTGCAGGATTTTTTCAGCCCGCAATTCATCCCGGCGATGCACCAGGACGACTTCCTCGGCGATATTGGACAGGTACAGGGCCTCCTCGACGGCGGTATTGCCGCCTCCGATCACCGCCACCTTGCGTCCGCGGTAGAAAAAACCGTCACAGGTCGCACAGGCCGAGACGCCGCGGCCTTTGAAGGCTTCTTCCGAGGGCAGTCCAAGGTACTTGGCGCTGGCGCCGGTGGCGATCACGACGGCATCGGCCGTGTAAACACCCGAATCGCCTTCC
Organism: Lysobacterales bacterium; assembly: GCA_036351055.1. Classification (GTDB taxonomy): domain Bacteria; phylum Pseudomonadota; class Gammaproteobacteria; order Xanthomonadales; family SZUA-36; genus JABDPF01. Next base: position 36,207 of record JAZBOH010000251.1, on the reverse strand, counting down.
AGGCGAAACGGGTACTGGCCCAGGTCGGCTGTGTGGATGTGGTCGAAGACGACCTCGGAATCGAAACGCTCGGTATGTTCCAGCATGTTCTGCATCAGCTCGGGACCCTGGAGTTCCGCATGGCCGCCCGGCCAGTTCTCGACTTCGGTGGTGGTCGTTAGCTGCCCGCCCTGTTCCATGCCCGTGACGATGACCGGTTTGAGGTTGGCCCGTGCGCCGTAAATGGCCGCCGTGTAACCGGCAGGGCCTGAACCGATGATCAGTAGTCGGCAGTGCTTGACATCGCTCATGTATAATCGCTCCAGAAAATGATGGCTTGAATATGGGGTCATTATGCGTTGAAAATCAACGCTGAATCCACAGCAGAAAACTGACAAGGAAGATCAGCTTGCCGCAAGCGAAAAAGAAATCGAAAAGCACCATCCCTGAAGGCAACCAGATAGCACATCGTCTCAGCGAGATGTTTTTCATCGTGACCATGCTGGCGGCCGTCTACCTGGTCGCCTGTCTTCTCACCTACGATCCGTCCGATCCCGGACCGTTCAACAAGGTCGCCTCGGACCAGGTGCAAAACGTCGGCCGTGTGCTGGGCGCCTGGCTGGCCAACGTATTCCTGTTTCTCACCGGCTACCTGGCCTACACCTTTCCGCTGATGCTGGTCTTTACCGGCTGGCTGGTCTATTCGCGCGCCGGCAAGCCACTGGAAAAGGCCGGGGGCATCGAGTGGCTGGCCCGCCTGACCGGGTTCCTGCTGTTCGTGCTTTCCGCCACGGGACTGGCGCATATCCACACCAGCCCCGCGGCCGGAACCATGCCGGCCAAGGGTGGCGGCATCATTGGTGAAGAAGTCGCGGTTCCCTTGATGGAAATCACCGGCATGTTGGGTTCAACCCTGTTTCTGCTCGCCCTGTTCCTGCTGGGGCTGACGCTGTTTGCCGGAATTTCCTGGTTCCGGGTAATGGACGCGACCGGGAAGTTCACGCTGGACGCCCTTGCCTGGCTAGGCTCCTCCGTGGCCGGGATGCGCGACAAGGCCGCGGGCCGGCGCGCCAAGCTGCAACGGGAAGAAACCCGCAAGGCAGACACGGTGCGGCAGAAAAGTAAAAGCAAGCCGCGTATCGAGCCACAGATCGTTGCCGCTGAAAGCCAGCCCAGTAAGCGTGCCCAGAAAGAAAAGCAACAGATCCTGTTCAAGAACCTGCCGGCGGGCGAACTGCCTCCACTGGACTTGCTGGACGACCCGCCAGAGCAGGCGGTCGGCCAGAGTACCGAGGTACTTGAGCATATCTCCCGGCAGGTTGAGCTCAAGCTGGCCGATTTCGGCGTACAGGTCGACGTGGTCGAGGTACACCCCGGACCCGTCATTACCCGTTACGAGTTACAGCCCGCTGCCGGGGTCAAGTCGGCGCAGATTACCAACCTGGCCAAGGACCTCGCGCGTGGCCTCAGCGTGATTTCTGTTCGCGTCGTCGAGGTCATACCGGGCAAGACGACGATCGGCCTCGAGATTCCCAACGCGGTGCGTCACACGGTCTACCTCTCCGAGATCATGCGGTCGGAGGTATTCGACCGCTCCAGTTCACCCCTGACGCTGGCGCTGGGTAAAAGCATCGGCGGCAACCCGGTGATCGCAGACATCACCAAGATGCCGCATGTCCTGGTCGCCGGCACCACCGGTTCCGGTAAGTCGGTCGCGCTGAACGCCATGATCCTGAGCCTGTTGTACAAGGCCACGGCCGAACAGGTGCGCCTGATCATGATTGACCCGAAAATGCTGGAACTGTCCGTGTACGAGGGCATTCCACACCTGCTGGCGCCGGTCGTGACGGATATGAAAGAAGCCGCCAATGCCCTGCGCTGGTGCGTGGCAGAGATGGAGCGCCGCTACCGCCTGATGGCCGCCCTGGGCGTGCGCAACCTGTCGGGCTTCAACAAGAAGGTCAGGGAAGCGGCGGAAAAGGGTGAACCACTGAAAGATCCCATCTGGCAGCCCGCGTTGCCGGATGTGCCGGAAGAACGGCCGGACCTGCAAAGCTTCCCGTACATCGTCGTGGTGATTGACGAGTTTGCCGACCTGATGATGATCGTCGGGAAAAAGATCGAGGAACTGATCGCGCGCCTGGCGCAGAAGGCGAGGGCGGCCGGCATCCACCTGATCGTGGCCACCCAGCGCCCCTCGGTGGACGTCATCACCGGGCTGATCAAGGCCAATATCCCGGCGCGAATCGGCTTCCAGGTCTCGTCCCGCGTCGATTCCCGGACCATCCTGGACCAGATGGGCGCCGAGCAGTTGCTCGGGCATGGCGACATGCTGTACCTGCCGCCCGGCCTGGCCATTCCGGACCGCATACACGGCGCCTTTGTCGGAGACAGCGAAGTCCATGCCATCGTGGCCTACCTGAAACAGTTCGGTGAGCCGGACTACGTGGACGAGGTGCTTAACGAGACGCAGGTCACGACCGACGGGATGAATATCGGCGCCACCGGGCTGCCAGAATCGATGGATGCGGAGCAGGATGAACTTTACGACCATGCCGTTGCCTTTGTAACTGAATCCCGTCGAGCGTCGATTTCCAGCGTCCAACGCCAGCTGCGCATCGGCTATAACCGTGCCGCCCGCCTGGTTGAAGAAATGGAAGCTGCCGGCATCGTCAGCCCGCCGGAGCACAACGGCCAGCGTGAAGTGCTGGCGCCACCGCCGCCTAAGGATTGAAACCTTGATCAGATTAAGTGGAATGAGCCTGGCTGTATTGATCACAGCGATGACGCCTGCAAGCGGCCTTGCCGAGATGGCCCGTGCGCAACTGGAGCGCTTTTCGGAAGGGCTGGAAACCCTGCACGCCAGTTTCTCGCAAGTGGTCGTCACCAGCAATGGCGAGGTCCAGGACCGGAGTGAAGGCGAGGTATGGCTGAGCCGCCCGGGCCAGTTTCGCTGGTCATACGGTGGCGATTTCCCCGAGTTGGTGGTGGCTGACGGCACGCGTGTCTGGATTTACGACGAAATGCTGGAGCAGGTAACGGTCAGGGAGCAAGGGCAGGCCGGAATCGACTCACCGCTTTCTTTGCTGACCGAACCGGATAGGCTGGAAGAGCAGTTCGAAGTGCGGGAGGTAGGGGAATCGGCAGAAGCACACTTGCTTGAGCTGCGCGCCCGGAGCCCGGAGCTCGAGTTTGAGCGCGTGTTGCTCGGGCTGGCCGATGACATTCCCGTGCTGATGTTGATCGAGGACGCCTTTGGCCTGCGCACCGAGATCCGTTTTTCCCGTGTTGTACGTAACCCGGAACTGGGTGCCGGCCTGTTCAGGTTCACCCCGCCCGAGGGTGCCGATGTGATTGGCGCGCTTCCGGGGCTCGACGAACAACGGTAGAATACCCCGCTTTCAGACGAAGACCAGAAAATGCTTGATCCCCAATTGCTCAGAAGCGACCCGGAGTCGGTCGCAGCCCGGCTCGCCGAGCGCGGTTACAAGCTGGATGCCGCAGGCTGGCGCGAACTGGACGCCAGGCGCAAAGAACTGCAGGTGCGCACCCACGAACTGCAGAACCAGAAAAACCTCAGTGCCAAGTCCATCGGCGAGGCCAAGCGCCGCGGCGAGGATATCCAGCCACTGCTGGACAAGGTCAAACACCTTGGCGAAGAACTGGGCCAGGCCGAGTCCGAGTTCAGCACGGTCAAAGACCAGCAACAGGCCTGGCTGATGGAAATCCCGAACATCCAACTGGACGGTGTGCCGCCCGGAAAGGACGAAAACGACAACGTCGAAATCCGTCGTTGGGGTGAGCCAACCGTGCTGGATTTTGAGCCACGGGACCATGTCGAGCTGGGTGAACTGAACGGCCTGATCGACATGGCGTCCGCCGCCAAGCTGTCGGGTTCCCGTTTCGTGGTCCTGCGTGGGCGGCTTTCGAGGATGCATCGCGCGCTGGCGCAGTTCATGCTGGACGTGCATACACAGGAACATGGCTACACCGAGCTGTACCTGCCATACCTGGTCAACGCGGAAGCCATGACCGGTACCGGCCAGTTGCCCAAGTTTGGCGACGATGCTTTCGCGACCACCGATGAGCCGCCGCGTTACCTGATCCCGACCGCCGAGGTGCCGATGACCAACATCGTCGCCGGCGAGATCATTGACGCAAGCGAATTGCCGTTGCGGTTTACCTCGCACACGCCCTGTTTCCGGCGTGAAGCCGGCTCTTACGGCAAGGACACGCGCGGCATCATTCGCCAGCACCAGTTCGAGAAAGTCGAAATGGTCCAGGTAACCCGGCCCCAGGACTCCAGCGACGCGCTGGAAGAACTGACCGGTCACGCCGAGGTGATCCTGCAGCGGCTGGGGCTGCCGTACCGCACCGTGGTGCTGTGCACCGGTGACATGGGCTTCTCTGCCGCCAAGACCTACGACATTGAAGTCTGGCTGCCGGGGCAGGGTGCTTACCGTGAAATTTCCTCCTGCAGCGTCTGCACCGATTTTCAGGCACGGCGCATGATGGCCCGCTGGCGCAACCCGGAGACCGGTAAACCGGAGCTGGTACACACCCTCAACGGCTCCGGCCTGGCGGTAGGCCGAACCCTGTTGGCCGTGATGGAAAACTACCAGCAGCGGGACGGAACCATCCGCGTTCCGGACGCCCTCAAACCCTATATGGGCGGCATCGAAACCATCTAGCCCCGAACACCCTGCAAGAAAAAAGCCCGCGCAATGCGGGCTTTTTTCGAATCAGTAGCGAGCCTGGCTCGCGCTTTCTTCAGGTGATCTCAATCATCGCCGAATCCAAATCCCAGCAAGGCCAGCAGGTTATTGAACAGCACAAAGATGTCAGCGAGCAAACCGGTTGCCGCCATGATGTAGTTGGTCTGTCCGTTGCGCACAATCTGCTGCGTCTGCCAGATGATCCAGCCGCAAGAAATCAGGATGATCATCGTACTCAGCGCCAGCGCCAGGGCGGGAACCTGTAGAAAGTAATTGACGATAAACGCGCCAAAAACCGCCAGGGTGCCGACACCCAGGAAAGCGAACCAGCCACTGAAGTCGCGCTTGGTGGTCATGGCGTAGGCCGACAAGGAAAAGAAAATTCCAGCCGTCAGGCCGAATGCCGCGACGACCAGCTGCCCGCCATTGCTGTACTGGTACAGCATGGCATCGACGTTACCGCCAGTCACGACGCCCAGCAGACCGGAAAAGGCAAACGCCCATACCAGCCCCCAAACGCTGTTCCGGGTTCGGGTAATCGCAAACGAAAGCCCGATGATTCCGACGACGAAGGGCAGGAACCCGATGCGCCAGTGCATGGCCTGGGCGAACCAGGCAGTGCCGGCGCCAAAGACAAATAACATGCCGAGCAGGGCATAGGTGTTGCGCAAGGTCCGGTTAAAAACTTGCGTTGTAACTTGACCGGCGGTCTGTACGGTATAGACGGGATTGTTCATGTGTGAAATAAACTCCTGTTTGTTGTTCGCTGCCAGTTCGTTTGAACGAACTTCTAGGCTTCAGACATAAATGTGGGGCCAGGGTTCCCGGCTTCAAGCGCCATACGATATACAAATGCGGCAAAGCTGTCATCTGCCTGTCGTCAGGGGTGGAGCGCCGCCCGGTTTTAGGGTATATTTGCGCGCCTCTGACATCGCCTTGTACGGAGGCGAAATTCAGAAAGGTTCCTGGAGAGGTGGCAGAGCGGTTGAATGCACTGGTCTTGATTCGTTGCCAGGAGCAAAAGAACGGCGGCCGCAGGCCGGGGCGAAGCCCCGAGCACAGGATGTGCGAGCCAAAACCAGCAAGGGTTAATAGCCCGTAGTAATCCCACCGTCAGGCGGTGGTAAACCAGTTTTAGGAGAGGTGGCAGAGCGGTTGAATGCACTGGTCTTGAAAACCAGCAAGGGTTAATAGCCCTTCGTGGGTTCGAATCCCACCCTCTCCGCCAGAAATAAATAAGGCCGCCTAGCGCGGCCTTATTTATTTCTGATGGTCGGGGCGGTATGAGAGACCTACTGTCGCGAAGCGACGTGGGTTCGACACAAAATTGTCAGGAACAATTTTGAACACCGTAGCGTAGCGCAGGCGGCCCCGAAGGGGCGTAGGGCAGGATGCCCGGAGTAATCCCACCCTCCAGTCATCAAGATTAGCCACCAGTTAGTTACATCAAATAGACTTTTTCTCATCTGTATCTATACTGATATTGCGGTCTAATCACCGCCAAATCGCCGGTTCAACAAAAACACCTTCACACAATCGGCAGATCTGCTCTTAAAGAACCCCCGGTCCGGCGGCGGCCACGGTCGCGCTCGTCCCGATCAAAACCGGAGGTTCATCATGAAACGTATCGTCCCTGTGTTGACACTGTTGTTATCACTTTCGCTTCTGTCGCCACTCGCTTTTGCCGCCAAAACTCTCAATGACAAGTCCTTTAAAACGCCACTTATCGAGGAAGTGGTCACGGAGTACGGTACTTTCCCGGAAGTGACCCTGTATGTCAGGGGGCAAAACTTCCTGATGTCCAATGGCCAGGACCCGTATGTATCACTGGGTGACGGCCAGTTTTTCGAGTTACAAGGATTTACGGACACTGAATTCATACTCACTGCTGAATTGCCGGACGGTGACTACCTGCTGCGCGTGAGCCACCACAAGTATTTCAACGATACCAAGACCGCCGGTTACGACCTCACCATTGGCGCGGTCGGGCCCGTGGGCGCGCCGGGAGCACCGGGTGTTGACGGTAAGGACGGTATCGATGGTAAGGACGGTATCGATGGTAAGGACGGTATCGATGGTAAGGACGGTATCGATGGCAAGGACGGTATCGATGGTAAGGACGGCATCGATGGTATCAACGGCATCGACGGTATCGACGGAATCAACGGCATCGACGGTAAGGATGGGAACAATGCCTTGCAGACCCTGGATATCAGTACTGTGGCCGCCTGCTCCGCTGCAGCCCTGCAATACCTGTCCGCGCCTGAACCTACGCCAGACCAGATCCTCGATGTCCGCGATGCTCTGCTGATGACGATTGTATCCTGCATGGGTACTTGCCCGGCCTCTACAAATAACTTCATTTCTGACCTGTTCGTGGATATTTGGAAATGGCAGAGTGTCTCGATGCCAGGCCGGTCCTACCTGCAGACTGAAGGCAGCAGTAGAAACGGGAAAGGTGGCCAACATATCGAGGCAACGCTTTCTGAGGTCGATGCAAAACTCGCTTTGATGAAAATCATGGCTGGAATAGAAATTCCGCTTTATTGCAAACAATGTACGGAAATACTCTATGAGGAAGCGCTGCAAAGGAAATCGGAAGAGTATCCTTCAGGCGAGCGCGCTAGTCGAAACGAGACCGAAGCCCAACTTCTGTGGCTGAACGACGCTGTCAAAGAATACCTTGAGACATACGGTGTCCTGCCGGAGAACCTGCAGGAACTGGCAGATGAGGGACTTGTGAATCCACAAAACCTGACGGATTCCTGGGGAAATGATTTTCTTTACCAGCGGGGTACATACACCTACAGGATCATTTCTGCCGGCTGGGATCAGAGTCTTCATACAGAGGATGATCTTGAATACAACGGGTACGACGGGCTGAAATTGGCTGGGAAATATGGATATGAACGCCGCGAAAAAATGTACGTGAACCGAACGCATGGAATCATGATTGAGACCATTAAGGCACTGGAAACGTACGCACTGGATAGCAATGGGCTTCCGGGTTCTATTGATGACTTGGTAGGAGAGGGGTTGTACCTGGATGAGATTCCCCGAGATTCCCATGGTAATGAGTTCAGATATGAACCTGCCGAAAACCTTCACTATAGTTTGACCGCACGGGGTTTTGACACGTTCTTTGGCACTAACGATGACCTGGTATGTACAAACAATTACCATTGCGAGTACCTGGATGGACGGCTGATTAAGTGATATGGCAGTCCCGAGACAATGGGGTCAGCGTTGAGGGACAGAGCAAACTCAGCGATAAAACCTGAGTTTGCCCTGTCCCAATTTTCATTGCTTAGGCTACATTCTCCATATTGCCAAAGACCGGATTGCGGTAAGACGAGTTGTCAGATTAGTTTCTACAGCGGTTGGAACTGGCACTTTTTTGCAGCTGATGCGGATGGCAATACCGCTCAAGGAATGATTTCAATAGGAGTTCCGTTATCGACCAGGGACCAGATTTCCTCGATTTCCTGGCTGGTGAGGGCAATGCACCCATCGGTCCAATCCAATTTTTGGAAACCGAAATCCAGCGCACTCATTCCATTTGGGAGCCCGTGAATAAATATGTCGCCGCCCGGACTGACACCAGCTGACCTGGCCCTCGCCCTGTCTTGCGCGTTTGGGTAGGAAATATGCAGGGACAGGTGATAGCTGCTGTTTGGGTTTCGATAATCAATCGTGTAGTGGCCTTCAGGCGTTTTCTGGTCTCCTTCCTGTTGCTTGTGCCCCAGGGGATCACCTCCAAGGGAGATCGAGTACTCGCGATAGCGAATGCCGTTGTGCAGGAGCCACATTTTTCGCTCGGATTTATCGACAAGTACACTTTCCGCGGTTGGCAACTCCAGGTCGGCGAAGGAGGCCGTGCAATAAACGCAGAGGAATGCGAGCAGGGCGATTTTCATTTGTCCATGAATCTCAAGAATATTTTCGAATCCATGCGGATTCATGGCTCCAACGGTTTAAAAATCGAAAGGATCAGCACGCACACGTTCTTCGGGCAGCCATGTCCGGTTTTGTCTATTCGCTCCCCGTCTCCCCGATCAAGCCGTGCTCACGCACGTGCGCTTCCCACTTGCGCTTCGCCACCGCCCGCATGTCCGCCACGTCATCGTACTCGTCGATGATTTCTGTCCCGAGCAGGGTTTCGATCAGGTCTTCCATGGTGACGATGCCAGCCATGCCGCCAAATTCGTCGACCACCAGGGCAATCTGCTCCTGGTTTTCGAGAAAGTTGTCGAACACATCGTGGATGCCCTGGGAATCGGGCACCACGGTAATTTTCCGCTTCATCGTGCTCAGCGACTGCTCGCCCATATCATGCAACAGGCTCTGCAACATCGTGTCTTTCATGAAGTAGCCCGTTACCGCCTCGTTCTTGCCTTCCTCGTGCAGGGGAATGCGGGAGAAAGGCAGTTTCTTGTTGGTCTCGAAAAACTCCCGGATCGTCATGTTTTCAGGCGCCATGGTCACCACGGTTCGCGGTGTCATCACATCCTTGACTGGCACGGCATGAAGCTCGAAGAGGTTCTGGATGATCTCGGATTGCTGGGGTTGGACGTGGCCCTCCGCGACACCGATTTCCGCCATGGCGAGAAACTCCGAGGGTGAGAACACGCTCTGTATCTTGTCCTTTTTCATAGCCCTGGTAATGAGTTGACTCATCCAAACCAGGGGATAAAGTGCGGCAATGACCAGTATCAGCGAGTTGACCGTGAACGGCGCCAGCGCCTGCCAGTACGTGGCGCCAAACGTCTTGGGTATGATCTCGGAAAGCACCAGGATGGCCAGGGTCATGACCGAGGGAACAAGAACCGAGGTGATCAGCGGATTGGCTTCCGCCCAGATTGCGGCAGCCTGTGCACCCACCCCGATCGCACCCACGGTATGGGCAATGGTATTCAGAGTCAGTATGGCTGCCAGCGGCCGGTCCACGTTTTTCTTGAATGACTGGAGTTGGCGCCCGGTACGCGTTCCTTCATTGAGCTTCAGTTGAGCGTAACTGGGCGTGATGCTCAAAAGCGTCGCCTCCCAGAGCGAACAGAGGAAGGACACCACGATAGACACCGAGAAAAAGGCGATGAGTAATGTGTACATTGGTTCAGAATTCTAACCGATATGGCGGCCTTTGGAGTGCCACTTTTTCAACATTGACACGTAAAATGTGCAATTCATGTTCCGCAATGGCACACTCGCCGCGGACCATTCGACACAATTAGCAGATCAACTTCAGGTATAGGTACGAATTGAATGGATTTCAGCTGGATCGCCATAGCAGTCAGCGATGTCACGTGGATCGCCGTCGCCTTTGTGCTGGGTTTTCTTGCCAGGTTGGTCGGGCTGCCACCGCTGATCGGATTCATGGCGGCGGGTTTCCTGCTGCACAGCCAGGGCGTTGAGTCCAGCCCCGCGCTGCAAAAACTGTCCGATCTCGGTATCACCTTGTTACTTTTCACGATTGGCCTGAAACTCAGGCTGCGCACCCTGGCCCGGCCACAGGTCTGGGCCGTGGCGGGTATTCACATGGTGGTAACCGTCGCTGTACTCGGCCTGGTCATCCTGGGCCTGGCGGCACTGGGGTTGTCCGGTTTCGCCGGACTGGATCTGTCAGCGGCGTTCCTGATTGCATTTGCACTGAGTTTTTCCAGTACCGTCTTCGTGGTCAAGGTGTTGGAAGAGCGGGGTGAAATGGGTTCTCTCCACGGGCGTGTCGCCATCGGTATCCTGATCATCCAGGATATCGTTGCGGTTGTTTTCCTTGCGGCGTCACTGGCGAAACTGCCATCAGTCTGGGCCTTGCTGCTCATCGTGGCGCTTTTCCCCCTGCGCTCATTGCTGTTCCGCACCCTGCGCTGGGTAGGCCACGGCGAACTGCTCGTCCTGTATGGGTTTGTACTCGCGCTGGGCGGAGCTGAACTTTTTGAACTGGTTGGCCTGAAGGGTGACGTCGGGGCATTGCTCATGGGTGTGATGATTGCCAGCCACCCCCAGTCCGATGAATTCAACAAGACCATGCTCGGTTTCAAGGACCTCTTCCTGCTGGGCTTTTTCCTTTCCGTTGGGCTCTCCGGTACGCCAACCATCGGCAGCTTTGCCGTTGCCCTCATCCTGCTGCCGCTTGTCTTGTTCAAGAGCGCGTTGTTTTTTACGCTGTTGACCCGTTTCAAACTGCGGTCGCGCACGGCTTTGCTCGGCGCCATCGACCTCGGCAACTACAGCGAGTTTGGCCTGATCGTTGCCGCGCTCTCGGCAGCCTATGGCTGGATCTCGTACGATTGGTTGGTCATCATCGCCTTGGCCCTGTCGATTTCTTTTGTGCTGGCCGCGGGGCTGAACCGGTTCAGCTACGCCCTTTACGACCGTTACAGGGCGTTCTGGCTGCGTTTCCAAGGCGACGATCGACTCCCCTACGACAGCAAAATCGACGTAGACGATGCGCGATTCGTGATTGTCGGCATGGGCGGCGTGGGGACCGGAGCCTACGAGTCAATGTGTCAGGCCTATTCGGGCCAGGTAATCGGTGTGGATACCGACCCGGTAACGGTGGCCAGGCACAAGGAGCAGGGCCGGAACGTCATTCGGGGAGACCCCAGCGATGCGGACTTCTGGGAAAGAGTTCATGTGTCAGAAAACGTGGTCCTGGTAATGCTGGCCATACCAAGGCTCTCCACCCGGTTGTCCGTTACCAAAGAACTGTTACGTTCAGGCTATGCGGGTGAAATCGCGGCAATTGCCCACTACGACGACGAGGCCGAGGAACTCCGCTCGGCGGGTGCCAGCACGGTGTTCAATATCTACCGTGAAGCCGGCACCGGCTTTGCCGCACACGTCGCGAATACGATATCGCAGGAGCAGTAAAAGGCGCTTCTCCGGCGGCTGAGCGTTACCGGCTCTCCCTGAGGATCCGGCTGATTGTAGGATTTTCCCTCTAATTGTCTTCCGGGTATCGACGATCGCCTTGCCTGGTCGTAAGATAAATACACCCCGAAAGGGCAAAGGGGAACAATCTGAAAAAGGGGGAATCATGATCAGAATTCTGGTTGTGGACGATCACGAACTCGTCCGTATTGGTCTGCGTCATATGCTCGCGGATTACCCGGCCATCCAGGTCGCTGCCGAGGCCGGTGACGGGGAGTCTGCATTGCGCCTGAACCGGGAGGTCCGGCCCGATGTCATCCTGCTGGATATTTGCCTGCCCGGCTTGTCCGGTTTCGAGGTGACATCCCGGCTCAAACAGATGTCGCCGAAGGTGGGCATCATCATCCTGAGTGTCCATGAACAGGCACCCTACCCGGAACGCCTGCTCGAAGCGGGCGCCTCGGCCTACCTGAGCAAGGGCTGTCCGGCAACGGAACTGGTACAGGCCATCAACACGGTGGCCCGGGGCGGACGCCACATCGGTTCGAACGTGGCCCAGCAAATGGCGCTGAAAGTTCTCCCCGGCAGTCCCCGTTCACCGTTTGATGGTCTCTCGGCACGGGAAATGGAAGTGCTGCTGATGTTGGCCGACGGATTGCGCGTGGCTGACATTGCCGAGGCGATAAACCTCAGCCCAAAGACCGTTGCAACGTACAAGTACCGGATCTACGACAAGCTGAACACACGTAGCGACGTGGACATGACGCGAATGGCCATGCGGTACGGCATTGTCGCCGTCGCTTGAGAGGAGGGCCGCCCTCCCGGGGCGGCCCTGATAAACCAGGGTAGATTCCGTCAGGAGTCCTTGCCAGGTTTCTCGGCCGGTTTTGATGCCGCCTCGGCCTGGGTGCCGCCGGCGGGTTTCAGGGTGTAAATTCCCTTGGCGTCCCGGGTCACCTCGACAGCGGGTTTGGCTGGTTTCGGCGGGGCAGGTGGCGTAAAGGCCAGTTCAGCCTGTGGGGCAGCGCTTTCCTTGCTACCTTCCGGCTTGGCCTCGGTCTTCTTGCTGCGTTTGCGTGCCGCCGCCTTTTTGCGCTTCGGCGCCTTTTTGCGTTTCACGGGACCACCAGCTTCGCCTGCGGCGGCTTTTGCCTTGTCAGACTTTGGCTGGCCGGACTTGGGTCGATCTGCTTCTTCGGTCTTTGCGGGCAGCGAATTCTCGGCCCGGGGTTTTTCCGGTGCCGGCTTTTTCGAATCCGCCGTGCCAGGTGAAACGGCATTTTCACTCGGCCTATCCTGTTGCAGCGGTGTTTTCTCAACTGGTGTATCAGCTGGCTTTGAATTAGCGGGTCTATCAGCTGGCTTTGAATCAGCCGGTTTATCAGCTGGTTTTGAATCAGCCGGTTTTACCGCCTGCCCGTCTTTCCTGGTTTCGGGCACCGCGGCCAGGGGCTGTTGCTGCTTCTCGACCAGCGCCTTGCTATCTGCCCGGGGTGGCTGCTGCGCAGCCTTGGTCGCCGGCGGGACGTTATCCGTAGCGGGGGTTTCTGCTGCCATGGACTTTTCTTCAGTCCGGTTGTCACGCGACTTGGCGCCTGCGGTCTGGTAGGGCGACCTTCTGCGGCGCGGTTTGCGCTGACCACCCGCGTTTTCCGGCTGGGAATTTTCCGTACTGGCCTGGGTACCGGGTGCATCCTGTTTCGCTTGATCCTGGCGTGGCACCGGCTTCCGCCTGCTGTTGGCCTTTTTCTTGCTGGCTTTTTTACGGCTTGTTTTCTTGGACCCACGCTGGCCGTCGGCTTGCCTTTGACCCGCCTGCTGCTGGGACTGCTTCTTTTTTGTGCTGCGTTTGCGTGAACGGCTGTCAGGTGAACGCTTCTGCGGCTGGCTACCTTGCCGTTGCTGGCTGCTGGAGCCACGCTGGGCAGGGGCTGTCTTGCTGACAGCAGGTTTGTGTTCCGCTTCTTCCTCTTCACCGCCGTCGAACAGGCGCGAAAACAGTTGCCCGAAGAATCCCTTCTTCTCCTTTTTCTCTGGTTTTTCTGCTTTCTCCGGCTCACGGCTTGGCGCCGGGCGACTGGGTGCGACCCTCGTCACCGCCGCAACCGGGGCGGCGCCCGCAGAAGAAGCCTGGGTTTCAGCGTTGGCGACCAACTCAGATGTCGGTTTCTCGACACGGGTGAAACTCGGGTCATCGGACACTTCAGACTTGCGCACACGGTGGATCTCAAACTTTGGCCGTTCCATGTACTCATTGGATACGACCAGGATGGGTGCATTGTGCCGTCGCTCGATGTCGGCCAGTGCCGGGCGCTTCTCGTTCAACAGGAAGTTGCCCACGGTCACCGGGGCCTGGACGATGACCTGGCCGGTAAATTCCTTCATCGATTCTTCTTCCACCAGCCTGAGAATGGAAAGGGCCAGTGATTCGACGCTGCGGATCGTTCCGTGACCATCACAGCGCGGGCAGGTCTCCTGGCTGGACTCACCCAGCGAGGGCCGCAAGCGCTGCCGCGACATTTCCAGCAAACCAAAGCGCGAGATCCGGCCGGTCTGGACCCTGGCCTTGTCGATCTGCAGGGCGTGCCGCAACCGTTCTTCCACGTTGCGCTGGTGTTTGCGGTCCATCATGTCGATGAAGTCGATCACAATCAGCCCACCCAGGTCGCGTAGCCTGAGTTGGCGGGCAACTTCATCCGCCGCCTCGAGGTTGGTCCGGTATGCCGTCTCCTCGATGTCGGCGCCCTTGGTGGAGCGCGCCGAGTTGATGTCGATCGCCAGCATGGCCTCGGTATGGTCAATAACCAGGGAACCGCCCGATGGCAGGTGCACCGTTCGTGCGAAAGCCGATTCGATCTGGCTTTCTATCTGGTAGCGGTTAAACAGGGGCACCGGGTCCTTGTACTGCTTCAGCTTGCGCAGGTTATGCGGCATCACCTGCTGCATGAACTCACGCGCGTTCTCAAAAACCTCATCGTTGTCGATCAGGATTTCACCGATGTCGTTGCGGAGGTGGTCACGCAGGGCCCGGATAAACAGGTTGCTTTCCTGGTATATCAGGAACGGCGAACTGTTTTCCGTTGCCGCCTTTTCGATGGCAGTCCACAACTGCAGCAGGTAATCGAGGTCCCACTGCAACTCGTCGGCTTCACGGCCGACACCCGCCGTCCTTACGATGATGCCCACGTTATCCGGGGCAATGACCTGCTGTAACTGTTCGCGCAGGTCTGAACGGTCCTCACCGCTGATGCGGCGCGAAACGCCCCCGGCTTTCGGGTTGGTCGGCATCAGCACCAGGTAACGCCCCGCCAGTGAAATATAGGTGGTCAGGGCGGCGCCCTTATTGCCTCTTTCTTCTTTCTCGACCTGGATAATCAGTTCCTGGCCTTCTTTCATCACGTCCTTGATCGAGGGTCTGCCTTCCTTTTTCTTCGGTGGATTGGCATAGCTTTCAGGACAGATTTCCTTGAAGGGCAGAAAACCGTGTCGTGAAGATCCGAAATCGACGAAGCAGGCTTCGAGCGATGGCTCGATCCGCGTGATGCGGCCCTTGTAAACGTTTGATTTCTTTTGTTCTTGGGAGGGAACCTCGATATCGAGGTCGACGAGGATCTGGCCATCGGCGATGGCCACACGCAACTCTTCAGGCTGAGTCGCGTTGATCAGCATACGTTTCATTATGTTGTTCCTCAGGCTTCCTGGCCTGAACACGCAAGGCCGGCAGGGCTCTCAGACCCTGCTCTTATGCGATTCGTGTTCCCGGCCTGTCTTTTGCAGGCAGGCCAGGTTTGCCTATTTCTGTTTTCGTTATAACGGCCGGGTTGTCAGGCCGGCTCTCGGCAACAGCCTCCGTGGCTGTTGGTGCAATTCTTGTTCTGGAATTTTCCGCATAAAGCCCAGTAGCGAACCAGCGCGGTCCGACCGGTCTGAGTATCTGAAAGAGAAGTTCTTTACGATAGCCGGACGGGCGTTAAACTGGCCTGCGGATCGCACCGCGATTGCCCGAATGTCAGTCCGGGTTGAGATACCACGGCGCGCGGTATTCCAGAAGAAGTTAATATAACAGTGATTTCACGCTGTATCAATGAGTTGGAAACCTATGTCAAACAAAACCCGTAGCAGCAGCGTGCGCATGGAAACGGTCGATCACGATCACGACGGCCAGCGCGTCGATAATTTCCTGTCTGCCCGCATGAAAGGATTGCCGCGCTCGTTGATCTACCGGCTGATTCGCACGGGCCAGGTACGTATCAACGGCAAACGCTGCAAACCGGCCAGCCGCCTGGACGAGGGAGACCAGGTCAGGATTCCTCCGGCACGCCTGAAAGAGAAAGGGGAGGCCGACATTTCGGACCGCGTCCTGCAACAGCTCAAAGCGTGCATCCTGCACGAGGACAGCGATTCGCTGGTGATCAACAAGCCCTCCGGAATGGCCGTGCATGCGGGCAGCGGGCTTCCCTGGGGCATGATCGATGTGGTGCGCCGCATCTACCCGGACCAGTACCTGGAGTTGGTTCATCGCCTGGACCGCGAAACCAGCGGCTGTTTGGTCCTGGCACGCAATGGAAGTTCTTTGCAACACCTCTCGACGCAGTTCCGCGAAGGCCGCGCGGACAAGCGCTACCTGTGCCTGCTGGACGGTATGCTCTCTGAGCCGGTGGTCGACGTGGATGTACCGCTGGCGCGTGTCCAGGCCGGGCAGAAGCGGCAGGTCGAGGTGTCTCCGGAGGGCAAGGCGGCCTTGACCCGCTTCCACCTGTTACAGGCGCTGTGCGGCGCCAGTTATGCCGAGGCGGAACTGCTCACCGGCCGCACCCACCAGATCCGTGTGCATGCCCTGCACCTGGGCATGCCCCTGGCCGGAGATCAGAAATACGCCGGCCGGGCGTCACTCAAAACCTGGCGAGCCCGAGGTTTGCGGCGGATTTTCCTGCACGCCCATTCCCTGCGGATCGAGAATGTGAATGGACAGGCGATGGATTTCTACGCGCCGCTGCCGCAAGATCTGCGGGCCGTGCTGAGCGGCCTCGAATGAGCGAATGTCCTACAGATTTATTGTCTTCGCGCTCTGGTGAATGGCAGGTGGCTGTGATCTAATTCCGCCAATGTATAAGCCCCTCGAAGCCTTTATTGGTTTGCGTTATGTGCGCGCCAAGCGGCGTAACCACTTTATTTCCTTCATTTCGCTGATATCGATGCTGGGAATCGCGCTGGGCGTGACCACCCTGATCACGGTCATTTCGGTAATGAACGGTTTTGAAAAAGAACTCCGGGCGCGGATTCTCGGCGCCATCGCACACGCGACCATTCACCCCGCCGATGGCTCCCTCCATGAGTGGCGCTCCGTGATCGACCGGGTTGAGCGGCACCCCGAGGTCGACGGCGCCGCCCCCTACATTGAGGAGGGCGTATGGCTGCAGGGCAACGAGTCCAGCGGCGCCTTCATCCGCGGCGTCCAGCCGGAATTCGAGACCCGGGTCTCCGAGGTCGAGGAGAAGATGCTGCACGGCAACCTGAAGGACCTGGTGCCCGGTGAATACGGCATCATACTGGGAATCGGCCTGGCTTCCCGCCTGCGGGTGGGGCCCGGCGACCGCGTGACGGTCATCGCGCCTCGCCTCAAGGCGACGCCGGTTGGCGCCAGCCCCCTGATGCGGCGTTTTACCGTGGTAGGGGCCTTTGAATTTGGCGAGTTTGAGAACGACTCGACCCTTGCCCTGATCCACATGGAGGACGCTGCCCGGCTTCTGCGCATGCCCGCCGGGGATGCCGGTGGCGTGCGTCTGCACCTGCAGGACATGTATCGCTCCTGGGCCGTGGCCCGCGAACTGTCCACGGACCTGATGGAACGGGACAATGGAAAACGCGAGGGCTCGGGCTATTACAACGTGCGCGACTGGACCCAGGAACGCGGGAACCTGTTCCAGGCCGTAAAAACGGAAAAGACCGTGATGTGGGTCATCCTGTCCCTGATCATCGCGGTGGCCGCGTTCAATATCATTTCCATGCTGGTCATGGTGGTAACCGACAAGCAGGCGGATATAGCAATCCTGAAAACCATGGGGGCGCGGGACGGTACCGTCATGCGCATCTTTGTAATCCAGGGCAGCGTCATCGGTGTGGTCGGCACCCTGCTCGGGGTGGTCGGCGGCATCCTGCTGGCGTTGAATATCGGTTCGGTGGTTCCATTCCTCGAGCAGTTTTTTGGTTTCAGCCTGTTCCCTTCCGATATCTACTACATCACGGAACTACCCTCGGACCTGCAATCCTCGGACGTTATCAAGTTCTCGCTGATGTCGCTGGCGATGTCGCTGCTGTCTACGCTGTATCCATCGTGGCGAGCCTCCCGCACCCATCCGGCAGAGGCGCTGAGCTATGAATAGTGCAGTCACCGGCAAGGCACCCGTGCTGGAAGCCAGGAAGGTAAAAAAGACCTACCGCCAGGGACCGCGGGAAGTGGAGGTACTCGAGAGCGTCGACATGACACTGCAGGCCGGGGAGTCGCTCGCCATCGTCGGCGTTTCCGGGGCGGGCAAGAGCACGCTTCTGCACATCCTGGGTGGCCTGGACCAACCGGACGGCGGTGAGGTGCTGGTCAACGGCGAAGACCTGTGGGCGCTGAAAGCGGCGGACCGCAGCCGCGTCCGAAACGGGTCCATGGGCTTTGTGTACCAGTTCCACCACCTGCTGAATGAATTCTCGGCGCTGGAAAACGTCGCCATGCCGCTGTTGATCCGCGGGGTCTCTGCCAGCGCGGCACGGGCGCAGGCAAGAGCCATCCTCGACAAGGTAGGCCTGACCGAACGCCTGAACCACAAGCCGGGTGAGTTGTCCGGCGGTGAACGGCAGCGGGCGGCCGTGGCCCGGGCGCTGGTGGGCAATCCCCGGGTTGTCCTGGGTGATGAACCCACCGGCAACCTGGACGAGCGCACCGCCGATCATGTCTACGGGCTGATGCTGGATCTGAATCGCGAACTGCAAACCAGCCTTCTGCTCGTCACCCACAGCAAGAGCCTGGCATCCCGAATGGATCGCTGTCTTGAACTCCAGATGGGGCGCCTGCTCGAAATGGGCTAGCGCCGGACCAGTCCGTGGTCCGGGAAAACGCTGGTCACTCCGAACAAGGCATGTGGGCAGTGCCCGTTGCCCTGTCCGGCGGCGTGCTGCTGGGCACCTTGTTGCCGGGCCTGCCGCCCGCTCTTTTCACTCTTTCCTTAACCCTGTTTGCCTTCTGTCTCCTGCCCGCGCGGCGCCTGCGCGGCCCGGCGCTTTTTCTGCTGGCGGCATGCTGGTGTCTTTTTCACTACCACGAGCGCCTTGACGACCGATTGAAGCCCGGGCTTGCGGGGGAAGTACAAAAGGTGCGGGGCACCGTCTCGACCGCGCCGCAGGTACTGGAAAATTCACTGCGCTTCAGCTTCCGCCCGGACGAAGGCCAGGGACTACCGGAAACCCTGATGATCAGTTGGTACCGGGATTGGCCCGATGTTCGGACTGCCCAGCAATGGCGGCTGGAATTGCGTCTTAAACCACCCTGGGGAAACATCAATTTCGCGGGCCCCGACCGGGAGCGCTGGCTGTTTGCGCAGGGGGTCGGCGCGACGGGCTCGGTGCTGGATGGCACCCTGCTGGTCAATCCCCGAAACAGCGGCAAGCCGGTCCAGGACATGCGCACTCATGTTGGGCAGGAGGTGTCCAGGCTGCTGGGCGATACACGTGAAGGCGCCGTTGTGCGCGCCCTTGCCACGGCCGACCGATCCGGACTGACGAGGCAGGACAAGCGACTCCTGCGGGTGACGGGAACGGCTCACCTGCTGGCGATTTCCGGCCTGCACATCGGCCTGGCCGCTGCAGGCGGGGTCCTGTTGTTTCGAAACCTGTTGTGGCTGTTTCCGCTGGCGGGCTTTGGCCTGGCGCCGTTTTACTGTTCGCTGCTGGCAGGTTTGGCCACTGCGGCCGGCTACGCCCTGTTGGCGAATCTCGGCGTATCCACGGTTCGGGCCCTGCTGATGCTGCTGGTCGTCACTGTCGCACTTGGCCTGGCGCGTGCGATTCATCCCTTGCGCTCCTTCACCGTGGCCCTGGCTATCGTATTGCTGACCGATCCCTTTGCGCCGCTGGGAACCGGGTTCTGGTTCTCCTTTCTTGCTGTATTTGCGTTGCTGTCGATGTTTCAGCCGCGACAAGGCGCATTGTCCTGGTGGAAAACCCCCTTGCAGGCACAGGCCGCCGTGTTCCTGTTCCTTTTACCGGCCGGCGCGGCCTGGTTCAATGGTTTCAGCTTGTCCGGATTCGCCGCCAACCTGGTCGCCATCCCATGGGTCAGCTTCCTGGTCGTACCACCGGTGCTTGGCGGAATCGTCGCGCTCGCCCTGCCGAACCTGTTTTCAGGGATGTTCTGGTCGCTGGCGGCAATATGCATATCCCTGCTGTTCGACGCTCTCGAGTGGCTGGGGCGCCTGCAACCCGATCTGCAAGCTGTCAGGTCCCTGCCTCTGACCAGCCTTACAGCTGCTGGTGTCGGGGCCACTCTGCTGATGTTGCCGCGCGGACTCGCGATACGCTGGCTTGGCCTGTTTCTTCTGCTGCCGCTTTTTCTCCCGGCCGCCAACACGGTTCCCGCGGGCGCCCTGCAGGTCGACGCCCTCGACGTGGGGCAGGGCAATGCCATCGCTGTGAATACGAAGAACCACCTGCTCTTGTACGACACGGGCCCCGGCGACGGGGCGGGTATCGACCAGTTCGGGTCGGCCATCGTGCCCTACCTGTCGGACCAGGGCCGTGGGGCACCGGACCAGGTCGTCATCAGCCACGGCGACCTCGACCACGCGGGTGGGCTCTACTCCTTGCGACAACGCTTTCCAGGTGTCCCGGTGCGCGGCAGCCTGGCGGCAGGCCGCGCGGACATCGAACCTTGCCGGCGTGGCGACCGTTGGAACTGGGACGGCCTGTCATTCCGTGTCCTGCACCCCGGACGGGGGCTGCCCTATCTGCGCAACAACAGTTCCTGTGTGCTCTCTGCCGGTCGTGCCGGGGCGTCCGTCCTGCTCAGCGGTGACATCGAGGACTTTGTTGAAGACCGCCTGGTGCTGGAGTCACTGCAGGCACACCGCATCCTGATCGTGCCCCACCACGGCAGCAGCAGCTCCTCCAGCGATGACTTTATAGACCGTGTCAGGCCGGAACTGGCTGTGGCTTCTGCAGCGCTCGGGAACCGTTTCGGCTTCCCCCGCGAATCGGTACGCCGTGCCTACGAAAAACGAGGTATAGCGCTTGTCTCGACCGGAGAGTGCGGGGGCATCCGCGTGTTGGCGGAACCCGGTGCCGAATTACGCGCGTCCAGCGCCCGCCTTGAACGCCGCCGTATCTGGCGCTGGCCTGCCGCGCCAGGCTGCCCTTAAGATAGGGGTGAACAAGAACTCCTGGCAGCCGGAGAACTCTTGGCGGGTTTGGGTTATTATGCGTTCAGCCTGAATTCACCTATTTAATCAACGGAGTGATGAAGCGTGTTAGAAATCCTTAGGGCCGGCGGCTGGTTGATGGCCCCGATCATTTTGTGTTCGATCCTCTCACTGACCATCATTGCCGAGCGTTTCTGGACCCTGCGTCGCAGCAAGGTGGTGCCGGACGGCCTGGGTAGAAAAGTCGAAGAGTGGGCTGCACGGCATGAACTGGATCGCCGTCACCTCGACCAGCTGCGCGCGGGTTCCGTGCTTGGGCGGGTGCTGGCCGCGGGCCTGGTCAACCGCCACCGCTCCCGCCACCTGCTCAAGGAAGCCATTGAAGACACCGGGCGGCACGTGGTGCACGAACTGGAGCGCTTTCTCAATACCCTGGGCACCATTGCCGGCATTTCGCCGCTGCTGGGGCTGCTGGGCACCGTGATTGGCATGATCAAGGTCTTCTCGTCCATCATGGTTCACGGCGTGGGCGACGCCAACCAGTTGGCCGGCGGCATTTCAGAAGCCCTGATCACGACGGCGGCCGGCCTGACCGTGGCGATTCCGAGTTTCTTTTTCTACCGCTATTTCAAGGGCAGGGTGGAAGCCTATGTCGTTTCCATGGAAGAACAGGCCATCAACCTGATCGAGGCAATCGAGCGCGGCAACGTGGCCCAGTTGCGTTCGGGTGTGCCCGGGGGCTGAGTTGAAACTCCAGCACCACGCCAAGGAAGAGCCAACGGTCGATCTGACCTCACTGATCGACGTGGTATTCCTGCTATTGATCTTTTTCATGGTCAGCACCACGTTCGAGCGTGAAACCGTGCTCAAGGTAGACCTCCCAGAGGCCAGCGCGGTCGAGGACCGGGAGGACGTTCCCGAAACCCTCGAACTGGTCATCGACGGCAAAGGAAGAATGTTTCTGAACGAGCAGCGGCTTCTCGACAGCAATGCCAACACGATACGTGCCGCCATGCAGCAATTGGCCGGCGAGCGCCGTGACCTGCCCCTGATCCTGCGGGCGGACCGGCAAACGCCCCATCACTTCGTGGTAACGACCATGGATGTCGCCGCACAACTCGGGTTCGTCAACCTGTCGATAGCAACGGATCGCTCGGACGGATCAGCGCAGTGAACATGCAGGTGAACGCGCCAATGGCGGTTTACAAACGCCTCTGGTCTTATACGCGCCGTTATATTTGGATGTTTGTCCTGGGGATCACGGGTGTCGCCATCGACGCCAGCATGCAGGCTGCATTCATCAAGTTTATGGAACCCCTGATCGACCGGGTTTTTGTCGGCAAGGACTCCGCCTTCGGCATGTGGCTGGCGGGCGTCATTTTCGTGGTCAGCGTGACCCGGATGGCCGGTAACTTCGCCGGTGTCTACAGCATGGAATGGGTCGGCCGCAAGGTGATCGCTGACCTGCGGCAGGAACTGTTCAACCGCTATGTAGCCCTTCCCGCGACGTTTTACGACAAGTTCAGCTCCGGGCAGTTGATCTCGAAGCTGGCCTACAACAGCGAGCAGGTCGCGAACGCTGCGACCACCTCGATCGTTTCGGCTTTTCGCGACGTGCTGCTGGTCATCTTCCTGCTCGGCGTGATGCTTGTGACCAACGTAAAACTGACCCTGGTGATGCTGTTGCTGGTGCCGATGATCGGCCTGCTGGTCACGGGCATCAGCAAGCGTTTCCGCAAGATCAGCCACCGCATCCAGGACATGATGGGGAATGTGTCCCATGTGACCGAGGAGGCCGTGGTCGGCCAGCAG
Organism: Lysobacterales bacterium; assembly: GCA_036351055.1. GTDB lineage: Bacteria > Pseudomonadota > Gammaproteobacteria > Xanthomonadales > SZUA-36 > JABDPF01. The sequence continues at coordinate 13,430 of JAZBOH010000251.1, read as the reverse complement.
GTCGTCAAGGTATTCCAGGGCCAGCAAGCGGAAAAAGAACGGTTTGCAAAGGTCAACGACAAAACCCGCCGCCTGCATATGCGCATGGTGGCCACCCACCTGGCGTCCTCTTCGCTGGTGCAGGTTGCGGCCGGCCTGGCGATGGTGCTGTTGATGGTGATCTCGACGCGCCCGTCGATGCTGGAAAACATCTCGGCCGGTACCTTTACTGCGATTTTCACCGCGATGATCGCCAGCATCCCGCCGCTCAAGCGCCTGACCACGGTGCAATCCCATATGCAAAAGGGCATTGCGGCCGCGGACAGCATATTCCAGGTGCTCGACACCGATGCGGAGCAGGACAGCGGCAGCTACACCGTTGACCGCGTCAAGGGTGAAATCGAATTCCAGCACGTCAGTTTTCGTTACGAGGAACAGGGCCGCCCCATCCTCGATGACATCAACCTGTCCGTCGCAGCCGGTAGCATTACCGCGCTGGTGGGGCACTCCGGCAGCGGAAAAACCACGCTGGCCGGGATGTTGCCGCGTTTTTACCCGCACTACGAGGGGCATATCCTGCTCGACGGACATGAGCTGGCCGACTACGAACTGGACAACCTGCGCGGCCAGATCGCGCTTGTCAGCCAAAACGTGGTGCTGTTCAACGACACGGTGGCGGGAAATATTGCATACGGCGCCCTGGCCGGCGCACCCCGCGAGGCGATCGAGCAGGCTGCACGCGACGCTTACGCCATGGAGTTCATCGAACAGTTGCCAGACGGAATGGACACCCTGGTCGGTGAAAACGGCACCTTGCTCTCCGGCGGGCAACGCCAGAGGCTCGCTATCGCGCGGGCCCTGTTGAAAGACGCCCCCATCCTGATTCTCGACGAGGCGACTTCCGCGCTCGACAGCGAGTCGGAACGGGTGATCCAGACCGCTCTGGCCGAAGTGATGAAAAACCGTACGACGCTGGTAATCGCACACCGCCTGTCCACGATAGAAAACGCGGACCAGGTCATCGTGCTGGACCATGGAAAGGTGCTGGAATCCGGCACACATGACGAACTGGTCGCCAGGGACGGCGTCTACGCCAAGCTTTACCAGGCTCAGGTCGGCCGCGAGGACCCCGCCTCGCTGAACCTCAAGCCGTAGGGGCGCCTGCAGGTGCGCGCCGGAACCGAGAACAAGCTGAACCAGGCCTGGTATGGCGGTGAACCCGTTCCTGCCTGGCTGCGGCTGCTTGTGCCTCTTTACCGGCTTGCCAACCGCCTGGACAGGTGGATCAAGACCCGGCGTCAACCCGAGGACCTCAAGACGGCAACCATCATTGTCGTGGGAAACCTCACTGCAGGCGGAGCCGGTAAGACACCGCTGGTGATCCGGCTGTGCCGCCTGCTGCGCGGCGCCGGCCTCAAGCCCGGCGTGGTCAGCCGCGGTTATGGCCGCAAGGATATCAAGCTGCGCCTCGTCAGTCCGGCTTCAGACCCCGAAGTGGTCGGCGATGAGCCCTTGCTGATCGCGCGCCAGGCGGGCGTGCCCGTCATCGTCGCCAATGATCGCTGTGAGGCAGCTCGTAAATTGCTCAAGCAGGACGTCAACGTGGTCATCTCTGACGACGGCCTGCAACATTACCGGATGCCGCGCAAGATCGAGATCTGCGTCGTTGATGGAAAGCGCGGGTTTGGCAACGGCCTGCTGCTGCCTGCAGGCCCCTTGCGCGAACCCATCGAAAGGCTTAACAGCGTTGATTACATCGTGGTCAACGGTGAGTCGGAGGCCGTCCCGCCTGAACGAAACCCGGTCACCATGACGGTGGCGGCAGGCCTGCTGCGCTCGCTCGATGGCCGGCAGAGTTGGCGCCTGGCTCAATTTGCCGGCTGTAAGGTGAACGCGGTAGCCGGCATCGGCAATCCGGACCGGTTTTTCACATTGTTGCGGCAGGCACGGATTACGGTGAACGAGCACGCGTTTCCCGACCACCACCAGTTTCAGGCTTCGGATTTCGAAGAAATGGACAGTAACTTGCCGGTGGTGATGACAGAAAAGGACGCGGTCAAAGTCAGGAATATCGACCTTAAGAATGCCTGGAGCCTGCACGTTGACGCCGTTCTCCCGCCACACTGGGAAAAAGAGCTCGTTTCCCGGGTAATCAAGGAAAAAACATGAGTTATCACATCGTGATTCCCGCCCGTATGGCTTCCCAGAGGCTGCCCGGCAAGCCCCTGGCGATGATTGGCAAAAAGACCCTGATTGAACATGTTTATCGCAGGGCAAAAGCCGCGGGGGCCGAGTCCGTGGTCATTGCCACTGATACGGAGGAGATCTGCCAGGCCGCCGCGTCCTTTGGCGCAAGGGCCGTGATGACGTCCACCAGCCACAGCAGCGGCAGCGACCGCATTGCTGAGACCGCGGAGTTACTGGGCTGGAACGATGATGTCCTGATCGTCAACCTGCAGGGCGATGAACCCTTGATGCCGCCAGCTTGCCTGGACCAGGTCGCTTGCCTGCTGCAAGAAGATCCCGGCGCCGATGTCGCCAGTCTTTTCTGGCACGTCAGCGATCAGGCGGAGGCTGCGGACCCCAATGTGGTAAAAGTCGTCACCGCACGCGACGGCGGCGCCATGTATTTCAGCCGTTCCGAAATACCCCATCCACGTGACCCGGCGGCTGTCAAAGCCGCCCGTCACGGCCAGTACGCCTGGAAACGCCACATTGGCCTATATGCTTACCGGGTGGGCGCCCTGCGCGCTTTCACCGCCATGGCACCGTCTCCGCTCGAGGCCACGGAAAAGCTGGAACAGCTGCGTTTCCTTGAGTCCGGGCACCGCATCGTGATGGCCGAAGCCTGCGAATTCATCCCGGCGGGCGTGGACACCGCCGACGACCTCGAGCGGACACGGAAGCTGATCTCGGCAGGGGGCTAGCGGCTGACCATGCCCGCGAAGAGAGAAAAAGCAGAAACGCTTTTTGATGGCAAGGCCTACGCGCGCAAACTGCCCACGCGCCCCGGCGTGTACCTGATGCGGGACAGCGAAGGGCTGGCCCTGTACGTGGGCAAGGCGCTCAACCTGCGCAAACGGGTCAGCAGCTATTTCGATTCCCGCCCCAAGGGCGAGCGCATCATGCGCATGATCGCCCGGATCAGCCAGATCGAGGTCAGCGTCACCCGCACCGAGGGCGAGGCCCTGTTGCTGGAAAACGAGTGGATCAAGTCACTCAAACCGCGCTACAACATCCTGTTGCGCGATGACAAGTCCTACCCCTGGATCGTGTTGGGCACCGACCACGACTACCCTCGAATCTTTTTTCACCGCGGAGCCCGCGACGCAAAAAAGCGCTTCTTCGGACCCTATCCATCCGCCCATTCGGTACGCGACAGTATCAACCTGATCCAGAAACTGTTCCGCCTGCGCAACTGTGAGGACAGCTATTTTGCGCACCGCACCCGGCCCTGTCTGCAACACCAGATACGCCGTTGCACCGCCCCCTGTGTCGGGCTGGTAAGCACGGAGCGCTATGCAGAGCAGGTAAACGATGCCGTGCTCTTCCTGCGTGGCCGCAACAACAAAGTCATGGTACGCCTGATCGAGCGCATGGAGTCGGCCGCCGCCGCGCTGGAATACGAAACGGCCGCCCTGTATCGCGACCAGATCAACTTGCTCAAGCAGATGCAGGCCCAGCAGTTTATCGCCGGCAAGCAGAACGACATCGACCTGGTGGCGGTGGCCCAGGAACAGGGCAAGAGCTGCGTCGAGGTTGCTTCAATCCGGGGCGGGCGCCACCTGGGGCAGCGTAACTATTTCCCCAGCCAGGCAGAGGGCCGCGCCGCGGCGGAAGTGATGGAAGCTTTCCTGGGCCAGTACTACCGTGACCGTCAGCCTCCGGCGCAGTTGCTCATATCCGAAAAACTTGAAAAGGCCGACCTGCTGGCCGAGGTGTTTTCGGACAAGGCCGGCAGGCAGGTCAAAATCCAGTCACGGCCCCGTGGAGAGCGGCGCCAGATGCTGGAAATGACCCGCGGCAACGCACGCCAGGCACTATTGATGCGCCTGGCCAGCCGGGCCAATATCCGGGCCCAGTTCGAAGAATTGCAGTCCCTGCTGGGGCTGGAAGAAGCCCCGTCCAGCGTCGACTGTTTCGATATTTCCCACACCGCGGGCAACCAGACCGTCGGCTCCTGCGTGGTTTTTGACCAGCAAGGCCCGGTCAAGTCACGGTACCGGCGCTATAACCTGAAAGGTATTACGCCAGGCGACGACTACGCTGCCATGCACCAGGTACTGAGCAGGCGCTACGGCCGTATCCAGGCGGAGGAGGGCAGCCTTCCCGACCTCGTATTGATCGATGGCGGCAAAGGCCAATTGAGCCAGGCCGAGGACGTCCTGGGTGAATTCGGCCTGTCCGCCATTCCCGTTGTCGGTATCGCCAAGGGACAGGGAAGGCGAGCCGGACACGAAGAGTGGATCACCGGCTCGCCCTACCGGCGGCTCTACCCGGGTCCGCAATCCCCGGCCTCGCACTTGGTGCAGCAAATTCGCGACGAAGCACACCGCTTTGCAATAACCGGTCACCGCGGGCAAAGACAGAAGGCGGCCACGCGCTCGGGCCTTGAAAAGATTCCCGGTATCGGTCCCGGCAGGCGTCGCACCCTGCTGAACCACTTCGGTGGATTACAGGGCGTAAAGCAGGCCGGTATCGAGGAACTTTCCAGTGTTCCGGGGATCAGCAAAGTACTCGCCGAAGTGATCTTTCGCGCACTGCATTGAGCGCTGATGTCTGCGATAATAGGGTGCTGAATCCGTCAAAAGAACAAAAGCCATGCAACTGACTTTCCCGACCATGCTGACCCTGCTGCGAATCGCGCTCGTACCGGTGCTGGTGCTGGTTTTCTACATGCCCTACAGCTGGTCAAACCTGGCCTGTGCTTTCATCTTTATCCTGGCGGCCATCACCGACATTGCGGATGGCGCGATCGCGCGCAGCACCGGGCAGACTTCACGTTTCGGCGCCTTCCTCGACCCGGTAGCCGACAAGATCATGGTCAGCACGGCGCTGGTGCTGCTGGTGCAGCGCCAGGAAACCTACGAGGCCGTGTTCGCCATTGCGGCGGCCATTATTATCGGTCGCGAGATAACCATTTCAGCCCTGCGTGAATGGATGTCCGAAATTGGGGAAAGCGCGCTGGTGAAAGTCAGCTGGGTGGGCAAGTTGAAAACGATTTTCCAGATGACCGCCATCAGTTTCCTGCTGCTGCACCAGGATATCGGCCCGCTCCCGATTGCCCTGATTGGTGAACTGCTGCTTTACACTGCCGCGGCACTGACCCTCTGGTCGATGTGGATTTATGTGCAGTCGGCCTGGCCGGTGATCAGCGCCAACAGCAACCAGGATAGCGAATGAGCAGTTCGGCACGTGCGGCGCAGCGCCGAGTGACACCGAGTGTCGCGGTTGCGCACGTCCTTGTCGGCAGTTCGCACCCGGTGGTCGTGCAGTCGATGACCAATACCGATACCGCGGACGCGAAATCCACCGCCCGGCAGGTTGCCGAGTTGGCAAGAGCCGGTTCGGAAGTGGTGCGTATTACGGTCAACACCCTGGAAGCCGCACAAGCTGTGCCTGAAATCCAGCGCCGGCTTGAGATGATGTCCTGCGACGTACCCCTGGTGGGTGATTTCCACTACAACGGCCACCAGTTGCTGCAACAGGTACCCGAATGCGCGGAAATTCTTGCCAAGTACCGTATCAATCCCGGCAACGTGGGATTTGGGCGCAAACGTGATGACCAGTTCGCCACGATCATTGCCCTGGCGGTCAAACACGACAAGCCAGTCCGAATTGGTGTGAACTGGGGCAGCCTGGACGCCGCTTTGTTGGCCCGGTTGATGGACCAGAACGCTGCCAGCGAAGCGCCCCGTGAAGCATCGGAAGTCATGCGTGAAGCACTGATTCGTTCCGCGCTGGACAGCGCCAGGCAAGCGGAGGAGCTGGGCATGGCGCATGACCGGATCATCCTGTCCTGCAAGGTCAGTGATGTGCAGGACCTGATCAGTGTCTACCGGGGGCTGGCGAAGCGTTGTGATTACCCGCTGCACCTCGGGCTAACCGAGGCGGGCATGGGCAGCAAAGGAATCGTGGCCTCGACCGCGGCGATGGCTGTTTTGCTGCAGGAAGGCATCGGCGACACCATTCGCGTCTCCCTGACACCGGAACCGGGCCAGGCGCGTAGCGATGAAGTCGTGGTCGCACAGCAGATACTGCAGACCATGGGGCTGCGAGCCTTTACACCGATGGTTACCGCCTGCCCGGGCTGCGGGCGCACCACCAGTACCTACTTCCAGTCCCTGGCGCAGGATGTACAACAGTACGTTCGCCGTCGCATGCCCGAGTGGAAGCTGCAATACGACGGCGTTGAGAGCCTTTCCCTCGCGGTCATGAGTTGCGTGGTCAACGGCCCGGGTGAAAGCCGCCAGGCCGATATCGGCATCAGCCTGCCGGGCACCGGCGAGGCGCCGGTCGCACCGGTCTTCATGGATGGTGAAAAACACTGCACCTTGCGCGGCGAGGGGCTCACCGCGGAGTTTCTCGACCTGGTCGAGAACTACGTGCAGACCCGTTACAAAAACCGCGGCCCTGGCGACTGACAGGGGCTGAAGTGTCCCTGTTCCGAAAATCCGGCATGGCCGCAAAGGCTGACCGCCACTACCTCTACCAGGAATCCGTCCAGGACACCGAGGCGGAAATCGATTTCGTGGAAGCAACCTGGCGGTCCCTGCGCGACCGCCCGGCAGAACTGCTGCGCGAAGATTTTTGCGGCACCGCGAATACCGCCTGCGAGTGGGTCCGGCGCGACCCGATGCACCTGGCCGTGGGTGTCGACCTCGACCGGGAGGTCCTTGAGTGGGGCGAATTGAACAACCTGGCGCAGCTGGACGATGAACAGCGCTCACGCATTACGGTGTTGCAGGAAAACGTGCTGGACGCAGCCCCTGAACTGGCGGACATCGTACTCGCCATGAATTTCAGTTATTACCTGTTCCTGACCCGCGCTGAACTGCTGTCCTATTTTGAAAGCGTGCACGAGGGACTGATGGACGACGGCATCCTGTTCCTGGATGCTTACGGCGGTTATGACTCGCCCAAGAACATCGTGGAGGAGCGCGAGTGTGACGGCTTTACTTACCTGTGGGAACAGGCGGAATTCAATCCCATCGACAGTACCATGCAGTGTTTCATCCATTTTTCCTTCCCGGACAAGTCACGCATGGAGCGCGCCTTCAGTTACCGCTGGCGCCTGTGGACACTGCCTGAAATCCGGGAACTGCTGGGGCAGGCCGGGTTCTCGGAAGTGACCGTCTACTGGGAAGGTACGGACGAGGAAAAAAACGAGGGCAACGGTGTGTTCGAACCCGCTGTCGTCGGCGACGCCGACCCCGGCTGGGTCTGCTACATCGTCGCGCAGCGGTAGGTCTGCCCGCCGCACCGGAGTTCCCTGGCCGGCAGGTCAGGTTCGGCCGCGGCCACCGTGAATAGCACCAGGTTCTCTTTACCGCTTGGAGCCAGGTCGGCAACCACCGCGTCAGACCAGGCATCACCGCGCAGGACCTGCACCTTGTCCCCGGGTTGCACGCCGGGTTGACCTGATATCTCGACAATCAATGGCCTGCGTTTGACCTTGCCCAGGTAGCGGGTGCGGGCCACGATCTCCTGGCCGGGGTAACAGCCCTTTTTGAAGCTGACCGCACCGATCTGGTCGAAACCGAGCATCTGGGGAATGAACTTCTCGCTGCTTCCTTCGTTCAGCCAGGTGACGCCATGGCTTAACTCCATGGCTCGCCAGTTGGCGATACTGCCGGCGGGGCTGACGGTCTCCACGAATCCGTAAAGCGGGCCAGGCCGGCCCTCGACCGACCGTTCAGCCGTTTCTTCGATCAGCACTTTTGAGCGCATCACGTACATTTTCAGCCGGCGCAGGATTCCGGGCAACAGCGCTGCATTGGCCGCCAGCAGGTAGCTGTCGTGCCTGCAGCCAACCAGCAGCAAGCCCAGCACCTGGCCCTTGGGCGTGCAGTAGCAGGCGAGCCCGGATTCCCCCGGCTGCAATGCCAGGATATCGGCACTCAGTTGGGACTGCAGAAAATCGCCGGCATCGTCACCCGAAAAACGGGCAACGGCGAGGTAAGACATGCGGTTGGTGGACAAAACTATTTAATCCTTGACTGATTCATCACGGTTAAACGCATTGTAGCCAAAACCGTGAGAACTTGAGAGTGATTACGCCTTGAATAACCCTTTCGGAGCCAGTACGCTTCCACATGACGTTCAGGCGATGGCGAGTCTCCCCGGTCCATGCAAAACAACAAACACGATCACACCCCGGAGCCGGACGCCGCCGCAGCCGACAACCCCGCCAGTTCTGCCCAAAAAACCAGCCGGCCGGAACCGGACCCGGCGCACCGCCCGAAAGAGATCGGGGGCCGCAAAGGACCGGATCCGACGCGCTTTGGTGACTGGGAGAAAAACGGGCGCTGTATCGATTTCTGAACAACCCATTTGATCAACCGCAACGGCATGCCACCATGAAGACAGACCAAAGACCCCTATCTCCGTTCATGATCGGGCCTTACTACAAGCCCCAGTTGACGTCCCTGATGTCGATTACACATCGCGCCAGTGGCGTTTTCCTCAGCATTGTTGGTGCGCCGCTGATGCTGTGGTGGATCATCGTCACCGCCAGCGGGCCGCAGGCTTTCGCCACGTTTGAGCAGTTTCTCGGCAGCTGGTTCGGCATGCTGTTGCTGGCCGCCACCGTCCTGTGCCTGTGTTTCCACTTTCTCAACGGCATCCGCCACCTGGTCTGGGATACCGGGCGCGCACTGGATATCAAAACGGCGTATACGGCCGGCTGGATGGTTCTGATTGGAACCGTCGTCCTGGCCGCAGTCATACTGGGGGTGCTGTTATGAGCATGTTGAACCCGATTGCAAAGGCCCGCGGACTTGGCAGCGCCAAGGAAGGTGTCCACCACTGGTACGCCCAGCGGGCATCGGCCGTGCTGCTGATCTTCCTGGTCGGCTGGATGATCTATTCGCTCTTTTCACTGGCCGGGGGTGGCTACGAGGCGTCGCGGGCGTTCATCGCCAACCCGGTCAACGCGGCTTTCCTCGGCTTGCTCCTGGTGGTGGTGCTGTACCACGCGGTGCTTGGCCTGCAGGTCGTTATCGAAGACTACGTGCACCAACCCGCGATGGAAGTCATTTTCTACTTCGTCACACGAGCCGGCGCCTACATCCTGATGGCGCTCGGCATTGTCCACATCATGAAACTCGCCCTGGGGGGCTGATCGATGAGTCACGCTTACGCAATCCAGGAACACAAATACGACGTCGTCGTTGTTGGGGCGGGCGGCGCCGGACTGCGCGCCACCATGGGTGTTGCCGCAGCCGGGCTCTCGACCGCATGCATCAGTAAAGTTTTCCCCACCCGCAGCCATACCGTGGCCGCACAGGGCGGCATGTCGGCCTCCCTCGGCAACATGGGCGAGGACGACTGGCGCTGGCACATGTACGACACCATCAAGGGATCGGACTGGCTGGGCGACCAGGACGCCATCGAATACATGTGCCGCGAAGCGGTTCCAGCGGTGATCGAACTGGAGCACTTCGGCGTACCTTTTTCCCGCACCGAGGATGGCCGCATCTACCAGCGCCCGTTTGGCGGCATGACGACACACTACGGCGAAGGCACCGCACAGCGTACCTGCGCCGCGGCCGACCGCACCGGTCACGCGATCCTGCACACCCTGTACCAACAGTCGCTGAAACACGACGCAACGTTCTATATCGAATATTTTGCCATCGACCTGCTGATGGACGATGAGGGTGTCTGCCGGGGTGTGCTGGCCTGGGACCTGGCGGAAGGCACCCTGCACCTGTTCCGGGCCCACGCGGTGATCCTGGCCACCGGCGGCTACGGCCGCTCCTACTTCTCGGCGACGTCCGCACATACCTGCACCGGAGACGGCAATGGCATGGTGCTGCGTGCCGGCCTGCCGCTGCAGGATATGGAGTTTGTCCAGTTCCACCCGACCGGGATTTACGGCGCAGGCTGCCTGATTACCGAGGGCGTGCGTGGCGAGGGCGGCTTCCTGACCAACTCGGAAGGCGAGCGCTTCATGGAACGCTATGCGCCCAATGCCAAGGACCTGGCGTCACGAGACGTCGTCAGCCGCTCCATGACCATCGAGATCCGCGAGGGCAGGGGGGTTGGCCCCAAGGGTGACCACATTCACCTGAACCTGCAGCATCTCGGGGCGGACGTGATCAACGAGCGCCTGCCTGGCATCTCCGAGAGCGCAGAGATTTTTGCCGGCGTCGACACCACCAAGGAACCGATCCCGGTCATTCCGACCGTGCACTACAACATGGGCGGAATTCCTACGAATTACATGGGCGAAGTCGTTACCCTGAAAGACGGCAACCCGGATACCGTGGTGCCCGGGTTGTTCGCCATCGGGGAGGCGGCCTGTGTTTCCGTGCACGGCGCGAACCGTCTGGGTTCCAATTCCCTGCTCGACCTGGTGGTATTTGGCCGGGCGGTTTCGAAACGCTGCGCCGAAGTCGTCAAACCGGGAGTCGCGCACCCGGAGCTGCCGGATGAGAAACTCGACCGCTTGCTGGCGAGCTTCGATGCCCTGCGTAACGCGTCCGGCGGAAAATCGACGGCCAGCATCCGCGATGACATGCAGGCCGTGATGCAAAGCAACGCGGCCGTATTCCGCACCGGTGAGGTACTGGAAGAGGGTTGTGAACTGATCAGCAAGGTTTACGATTCGTTCCAGAACGTCGAGGTCAGTGATCGCTCCCTGGTCTGGAACTCCGACCTGGTCGAAACCCTGGAACTGCGCAACCTGCTGGGCTGTGCCGTGGCCACCATGATCTCGGCCGAGAACCGCAAGGAAAGCCGCGGCGCCCACGCGCGCGAGGACTACCCGGACCGCGACGATGTCGAGTGGCACAAACACACGCTGTCCTGGGTCGATGATGATGGCAAGGTGACACTGGATTACAGGCCGGTGCACATGTACACACTAACGGACGACGTGGAAGTCGTGCCGCCCAAGGCGAGGGTATATTGAGATGGCAGAGTTTCGGCTACCGAAGAACTCCCGTATCGGCAAGGGCAAGAATCACCCGGCCCCCGATGGCTTGAAAAACACCAAGGTATTCAAGATTTACCGCTGGAACCCGGACGACGGCCGCAACCCGCGGATCGACAGCTTCGAAATCGACCTGGACGACTGTGGCCCGATGGTTCTCGACGCGGTCATCAAGATCAAGAACGAGATCGACCCGACCTTGACGTTCCGCCGTTCCTGCCGTGAAGGCATTTGTGGCTCCTGCGCGATGAATATCGATGGCACCAATACGCTGGCCTGCACCAAGCCGATTTCTGAAATCAGCGGTGCGGTCAAGGTCAACCCCTTGCCACATATGCCGGTGGTCAAGGACATCGTGCCGGACTTGACGCATTTCTACGCGCAGTACGCAACGATCAAGCCCTGGATCCGCACCCAGAGCACGACGCCACCCGACCGCGAACGCCTGCAATCGAAGGAAGAACGTGAACAACTGGACGGCCTGTACGAGTGCATCCTGTGCGCCTGCTGCTCAACGTCCTGTCCGAGTTACTGGTGGAATGGCGACCGGTACCTGGGGCCGGCAATCCTCTTGCAGGCCTATCGCTGGCTGGCCGATTCCCGCGACGAGGCGACCGGGGAACGGCTGGACGAACTGGATGACCCCTTCCGGTTGTACCGCTGCCACACGATCATGAACTGCACCAAGACCTGTCCGAAAAACCTCAACCCGGCCAAGGCGATCGCGGAGATAAAGAAAATGCTCATGGTTCGCAGGGGCGTCTAGGAACGGAGGGTTCTTGGTGGCATGAGTGATCCGGCGCGGGTACGCAAACTGAGGTGGCTGTGCCGCCGCGGGATGAAAGAACTGGATATCCTGCTGGAGCCGTTCGTCGCGCAGCACGCCGATGCGATTGCGCAGGGGGATTGGCCCGAACTGGAGACGATGCTCGACGCCGAGGACGACGTGCTGTGGGACTGGATACAGAATCCCGGGACGGCCACGAACCCGGCCTTCCGGGGTATCCTTGAGCGGATTCGCCGTAAAGATGCCTGACCGCATCGAACTCAGGGGCGGTGCTTGCGGTTGGCTAGCCCAACTGCAATGGGTGGTCGCAACCGTGGCCGCCATCCTGTTGCTGACCTTGTCCACACCCTGGCACTGGAAGCTGGCAACATGGGCGGCACTGTCCTTCGTGTACGGTTTTCTGCTGCGCCATAATATGCAGCGCCATCCACCGTCCCGCCTGTTGATGCGACTGGATGGCACGCTACTGCTGCTGAACGCCGGTGTCGAGCTGGACGGGGTGGTTGAAGGCGCCTGGGTCAGCCGCTGGCTGTGCGTGATCCACTGGACCGCGACGGGCGACAACAGGCGGCAACACAGCCTGGTCTGCGCGTCTAACAACACGCCGAACGATTTCCGGCGCCTGCTGGTCCTGTTGCGGCTCGGAACCAGGCCTTCGCGGGGCGCTCTATCGTGGTAAATTCGACCGGACCCGGGGAATCCAGGCGTGACAGCACGTTTGATGCATTGATGGATGCCGCTGTTGACGCCATTATCCTGATTGACCGGGCGGGCATCATCGAGCGCTTCAACCGCGCCGCCGTCGAAATGTTCGGTTACCAGGAAACGGAGGTGATCGGGCGTAACGTGAGCATCCTGATGCCGGAACCACACCGCGGCAACCATGACGGCTACCTCGAGCACTACCGCAAAACGGGCCAGGCCGCGATCATCGGCAGGGGCAGGGAAGAAACCGCGTTGCGGAAAAACGGTAAAGCCTTTCCCATCCTGCTGACGGTAGGGGAGTTCCGTGAGCCGGAGGGACGCAAGTTCGTGGGGTTTGTTCGTGACCTGACCGAGTCCCGGGCTGCCCAGGAACAGGTAAGGCAACTGGAGTACCAGTTATTGCACGCCGACCGGCTGGTAACGCTCGGCGAACTGACCGCGGGGATCGCGCACGAAATCAACCAACCCCTGACCGCCATCGCCGCCTATGCCGATGCCGGAAAGTCCCTGATCGACCGGGGCGGTGACACTTCCCGCGCGGACATGCACTCGATATGTGAGCGGATCGGCGAACAGTCGCGGCGGGCAGCCGAGGTCGTCCAGCGCTTGCGCAAACTGGTGCGTAGCGGGACCGTCTCGAAATCGCGTCATGACATTAACCACATTGTCAAAAATGTTCTATTACTATTTGAATATGAAATAAAAAAAATTAGTACAGAAATTCATTTCACCCCGCTGGCAACGCCGCTCGACCTCTATGTGGACGAAATCCAGATCCAGCAGGTGCTGGTCAACCTGGTG
>JAZBOH010000250.1:0-2451 GCA_036351055.1 Lysobacterales bacterium | reverse complement strand
TCTGGTAACCAAACACGCTGCGCGTGCCCGTGCCCGTGCGGTCGGATTTATCCACACCGTTGTCAAGAATGTGCTGCAGCAGGTCGAGATAGGTGTGCATTAATTGTTCTCCGCAGTTGGCATGACGTTGCGCCGGTAGGCCCATATGAAGAGCGCCGCTCCCGCGAGCACCATGGGCAAGGACAACAGCATACCCATGGTGAGCCAGTCGCCCGCAAGATAACCCAGGTGTGCGTCCGGCTCTCTGAAAAACTCGACGATAAAACGAAACACCCCGTAACCCAGCAGGAACAAGCCGGAGATGGCGCCCAGCGGTCGGGGTCGCGCGGCGAACAGCATGAGCAGCGCAAACAGTAACAGGCCCTCGAGGGCGGCCTGGTAAAGCTGGCTCGGGTGTCGCGCATAGGCATCCAGGAGACCTGCCTCCCAGGCAGCTTGCAAACCGCCCTGGGTCAAGGAAGACGTCACGGAAGACGGCAGAGGCGCCGGAAAGATCATGGCCCAGGGCGCATCGCTGAGACGCCCCCAGAGCTCTCCACCAATAAAGTTGCCGATGCGGCCGCAGGCCAGGCCAAGGGGCCCGATGGGAGCAATAAAGTCCGCCACCTGCCAGAAGGAACGCCCGGTCTTGCGGGCGAACCACGCGGAGGCGGCAATCAGCCCGAGCAAGCCGCCATGAAAGGACATGCCACCGTCCCAGACCCGCACCAGCATCAGCGGATCAGCCAGCAGGCTGTCAAAGCTGTAGAAGAACACGTAGCCGAGGCGCCCCCCGAGGATAACCCCCAGCATGCCGTAAAAAAGAAAATCGCCCACCGCATCCCGATCCCAGCCCATCCAGGGCCGGCGGCCGGACAGCCACGCCGCCAGGAGCCAGAAGCCGAGAAAGGCGACCAGGTAAGTGACCCCGTACCAATGTACCTGCAAAGGTCCAAGGTCCAGGGCGATCGGGTCAAACTGCACCAGGTAGGGATGTTCCATCAGCCGGGCACCACGAAGCTGGGAAGCGAAGGCTCGGCAGAATAGGACACTACCCGGATGACCGCAAGGGAGCGGGGGCGCCTGCGCGCCGCTCAGCTCACCTGCATCACGGGCGGGCCTGATCGGTTACACTCTCAATCACTGTATTTCGGCGACCGGACCGGCCGTACAAGCAACTTAAAAGAGAAGTCGGCAATGACAACCCGGTCAGGACAACCCGGCCCTTTTCCTTTCGTGGAGTGAGCCTTGGCTGAACTCGCGCTTCCAAACATTCACGCACTGGCAGTAATGCTGCTGATCGGCGTGGCTCTGGTGCTGTTTTCCCGGGAACGAATCCCCCTGGAGACCACCAGCCTTGTCGTGCTCGTGCTGCTGACCGTGGGCTTCACGATTTTCCCCTTTGAAGCGCCCAACGGTGAGATGCTGGCGCCGAGCGAGTTTTTCCTCGGCTTTGGCAACCGGGCCCTGATTGCCGTGTGCGCACTCATGATCGTAGGGCACGGGCTAGTCTCGACCGGCGCCCTCGAACCGGTAGGCCGCTTCCTGGCCCGCGTCTGGCAATGGGGCCCGGTGGTCTGCCTGCTGCTCACGCTGCTGATCACTGCCACCCTGAGCGCATTCATCAACAACACCCCCATCGTGGTCATGATGCTGCCCATCCTGGTTGGTGTGGCTTTGCGCACCGGCTCCTCGCCCGCGGCGACCCTGATCCCCATGGGTTTCGCCAGTATTCTTGGTGGTATGGCGACCACCATCGGCACCTCGACCAACCTGCTGGTGGTGAATGTCGCTGCCGACATGGGCATGGACCGCTTCAACATGTTCGACTTCATGGGCCCGGTGCTGGTTGGCGGCAGCCTGGCCATTCTCTATCTCTGGCTGATAGTGCCCCGCTGGCTGCCACACCGGGAGATGCCGATCACGCGCGGCATTTCCCGTGTTTACACGGCACAGATCCGGCTTGATGAAAGCAGCCCGGTCATTGGCAAAACCCTCGCTGAGGCCATTACGCGCAGCGGCGAGAAGATGAAGGTTGAAACCATTGAACGCGGCCAGGGTGTTTTCATCACACCACTGCCTGATGTCAAGTTACGCGTTGGCGACCGCGTCACCACGAGTGACACGCAAGGCAACCTGCGCGAGCTGGCGCGGCTGCTTGGCGGAACCCTGTTCAGCGGTGATCAGGAAGTAGACGCGGACCATCCCCTGCGCGCCGGCGGCGCCCTGATCGCGGAGCTGGCAATCACCCCGGCATCGCGTCTCAAGGGACTGGCCATTGGCGAGGCACAGCTGCTGTCGCGCTACGGCGTGCGTACGCTGGCCTTCAACCGTTTCGACGAACTCGGCCACCGTGAAACGGCCGGCGTGGAAGAGGTGGTTTTGCGGGCTGGCGATGTGCTGCTCGTTCAGGCCACCCCTGACCGCCTCAGTGAACTGAAAAGCGGCAACGACTTCCTCGTGCTGGACGGC
>JAZBOH010000249.1:0-38438 GCA_036351055.1 Lysobacterales bacterium | reverse complement strand
GGTGCTGGCGCTTGGCCTGGTTGGCCTGGCGGTTAATGACGCAAACCATCGCGGAGCCGAATCCGCGCTCCAGGTACGCATGGAATCCTACGTCTACACGCTCCTGGCCGCGATGGAGGTGGATGGCGCAGGCGGATTCACAGTCGAAGAAGACTTTGCCGACCCGCGCCTGCTGCAGCCAGCCTCCGGGCTCTACCTGCAGGTACGGGGCAAAAAGGGGAGGTGGCGTTCTGCTTCTGCGCTGGGTGTTGAGCTTCCCGAGTTGTCAACGATTGATGCGGGCCTCTCCGCATTTGAGAGGCCGGCAGAATCCCGCCCCTACTACATCTACCAGTACGGTATTGCTTGGCAACAGGACGATGGCGAAATCACACCGTTTACCGTGTCGGTACTGATCGACGCTGCCGAGATCGGACGGCAGACAAGCGCTTTCCGAACCGGATTATGGCGTTCCCTGGCCCTGGCCGGTGCCATCCTGGCCTTGGCACAGGTGATTATCGGTTTCCTCGTCTTGCGTCCGTTGCGCCGCGTTGCGCAGGACGTCGCGCGTATCGAATCCGGCGCGGCGCAGCGACTCGAGGACCAATACCCGCGGGAACTGGAACCACTGGCCCGAAACGTAAACAGGTTGCTGGAGTCCGAGCAGTCCAACCAGGCACGCATCCGAAACGCCCTGGATTCCCTGGCGCACAGCTTGAAAACACCATTGGCTGTGATCCAGGCCGGCTTACCCCTGCATGGAGGCGAAGCGGAAGCGTCCATGCAAAACGCTGTGGACGAAATGAAACACCTGGTTGCCACGCGACTGGAACGCGCGGGCAGCTCGGCCCGCCGCACAATGGCGGCGCCGATAGCGGTCGCAGCACAGGTGCAGCGAATCGTGGATTCCCTGGGGAAAGTACATTCTCAGAAAATGATACAGGCCGGGATTACACTTGAAGATGGACTGCTGTTTTACGGTGAGAAGCGCGACCTGCTCGAATTGGTCGGCAACCTGGCCGACAATGCATTTAAATACGGCAAGTCACGCGTTGAAGTCAGTGGCGGCGTATTTGGCAAAGATGGACCA
Organism: Lysobacterales bacterium; assembly: GCA_036351055.1. Taxonomy (GTDB): domain Bacteria; phylum Pseudomonadota; class Gammaproteobacteria; order Xanthomonadales; family SZUA-36; genus JABDPF01. Next base: position 37,369 of record JAZBOH010000249.1, on the reverse strand, counting down.
CGTACCGGGTTGTGGCTGCGGGTAGAAGATGACGGCCCGGGCATGGACGAGGCCCGGCAGGAAAAGCTGTTGCAACGTGGTGTGCGCGGTGATGAACGGGTAGAAGGCCATGGCCTGGGCCTGGCCATCGTGATGGAACTGGTCACCGCTTACGGTGGCGAAATGAGCCTCGGGCTCAGCGAACTTGGCGGCGCCCTGGTGGAAGTAAAAATTCCTCCAGGGTGATTTGTCACGGAGAAGAAGATCAAAAACGAAACCAATATCCAGGCCCTGCTCGACATCATGGCCCGGCTGCGCGACCCGGAAAAAGGTTGCCCCTGGGATTTGCAGCAGGATTTCTCGACCATTGCGCCCTATACCATCGAGGAAGCCTACGAAGTCGCCGATGCGATCCAGCACGGCGACATGGATGAGCTTAAGGACGAACTGGGTGACCTGTTGTTCCAGGTCGTATTTCACGCGCAGATGGCGCAGGAACAGGGGGCTTTCACCTTTGCCGACGTGGCAGATCACGTCAGCCGGAAGATGACCTTTCGCCACCCCCACGTATTTGCACGAGAAGAAACCGGCGAAGTGCTCGAAGCGGAAACCGTTACCGGCATCTGGGAACAGCAGAAAGACAAGGAAAAAGCGGGCAAGACCAACGGCAGCCTGCTCGACAGTGTCCCGCGCGGCATGGCGGAACTGCAGCGCGCGGTGAAATTACAGAAAAAAGCCTCCAAGGTGGGATTCGATTGGGGCTCGCCCGGACCGGTGCTGGACAAGTTCGAAGAGGAAATGGACGAAATGCGCGAAGCGATGGCGTCCGGCATTTTCGACGAGATGGAGGACGAACTGGGTGACCTGATGTTCGTGCTGGCCAACCTGGCCCGGCAGTTGAAGATCGACCCGGCCAAGGCGCTGCGCCGGGCCAATGCCAAGTTCGAGTTGCGTTTCCGTGCGATCGAAGAGGCTGCAGGAAGCCGGGAGAATCTACACGCCATGGAGCTGGATGAAATGGAAGACTTGTGGCGGCAGGCCAAATTACGCTTCCGCGGGGAGCAGGAACATGAATGAGTGGCTGATTCAACAGGGTGTGGCCAACCCCCAGGCGGGCCTGGTCGTCGGCTTGCTGGCGGGCCTGGTGATTGCCGTGTTGCTGGCCTGGCTGGTTTCCCGGAAAAGCTCGGCTGCGGGGCAGGCGAGCCTGCAACCGCGAATCGATGAACTGGAAGCGCAATTGTCGCAAACCCTCGAGGTGCTTGCCGATGCCGAGAAACAGAACGCCGTGCTCGAAGCGCAGGCCGTGGACCGTGAAAAACATTTCCGCGAACAAAAGGCAAGCCTGGAAGACGCGGAGAAACGCCTGACGGAAAGCTTCGAGCGCCTGTCGGGCCGCATTTTCGAACAGCGGGCAGAAAAATTGTCCGACCTCAATAGCAAGCAGCTGGATGCACTACTTAAACCGCTGGGTGAAAAGCTGAACGAGTTCCGCGGCACGGTGGAAAGTTCGCACCGGGCCGGGACCGTCCAGCACGAGGTCATGAAGCAGAAGCTTGGCGAACTGGAGAAACTGAACGAACGCCTGCACGAGGACGCCAATAACCTGTCAAAAGCACTGACCTCGGATGTCAAAACCCAGGGCAACTGGGGCGAGCAACAACTGGAACGCCTGCTGGAACTGTCGGGGCTGCAGAAGGGCAAGGAATATTCCACCCAGATTTCCGTTACCACCGAGGGTGGGCAACGTGTGCAACCCGACTTCGTGATGCACCTGCCTGAGGGCAAGTCCATCATTCTCGACTCCAAGGTGTCATTGCTGGCCTGGACCCGCTACCAGGCTGCAGAGGACGATGAAACCCGCGAAGCAGAACTGAAAAACCACGTGGCCTCGCTGAAGCAGCATATAAAAGGACTGGGCGAAAAGCGCTATGCGGAAATACCGGAGCTGAACTCGCTGGATTTCGTCTTGATGTTTGTGCCGATCGAGTCAGCCCTGATTGCCGCCCTGCAAACGGACCCGGCGCTGGCCGAATACGCTTTGAGTAACAAGGTGGCGCTGCTGTCCCCTACCAACTTCCTGGCCACCATGCGCACGGTGGGCTCGGTATGGGCCGTGCACCGCCAGAACAAGAACGCCCAGGAAATCGCCCGGCGGGCCGGCTTGCTGTACGACAAGTTCGTCGGCTTCGTGGACAACCTGCAAGCCGTTGGCGGCCGCCTGCGCCAGGCGCAGCAGAGTTACGAAACAGCGTTCAGCCAGCTATCGGAAGGGCCGGGTAACCTGGTACGGCAAACCGAGATGTTAAGCGACCTGGGTGCGCGCAATACCAAGCAGTTGGAAGCTGCGCTGCTGGAAGAGGAATCAACGGATTTGGAACCAGCACTCGAACCGCCGGAAGACAAAGATCCTGGCACCTGAGAAAAACCGGGGTCAGAGTAGCTCAGCTACTCTGACCCCCTGTTATTTAGGCACGTTGACATAAATTGACAATGCGCGGATAATCAAGCGTGCAGCGATGGGTGGCAAGCTTGTTGTGCGCCGGCTTTTTGTACGCAAAAAGGTGGTGAGCAAAAGAAAAAAATAGCGTCACTGCTGTGTTTTCGGAGTGATATAAAACTGGATTGGCCTGTTTTTGATGTGCTTGGCCACTGAAACAAATTTCAAGATGGTAGGGAGAAACAAATGAATATCTCGAGTTTTCGCGCCAAGGTAAGCGCCAGCTTGCTGCTGGCCCTGTTTGCCAGCCCTGCATGGGCCACGGAAAGCATAACCAACGTCGCCGTGGATGACGCCACGCCTGTTCCGGGTCAGACCCTGCAGGTAACCGTTGATGCAACGCTTAGTGCCAGCAACGACGACTGGCAATCCACCCAGATCGAGTTGTCCGGTGTTGTTGGAACCGCAGTGTGCATCAATGACCCTGACATCATAAATACCGGTGGTAGTTTCCAGGAAGTCTTTTCATACACACTTGCGGCCAGTCTGCCTGACTCTAGCTATGATGTGCTGGTATCTGGCTGGAAAGAAAATGGCTGCACAAACGATTTCGATGGCACCGCCACCGGTACCGCTGCCATCACGGTGGTGGCCGAAGCGGACCTGGCCGTGTCCGTGACGGAAAACAATTCCGATCCTGCTGTGGCGGGTCAAGACAGCCTGGATTACGCTTTCTCGATCGACAACCTTGGCCCGAACGATGCCACTCTCGTGGTCGCCACATTCAATGCCGGCAGTTCCGGAACGATCACAACGAGCGGTTGCGTTTATACCCCGAGCCAGGGGACTTTCAGCTGGCCAACCTGGACGGTCGGTACCATCACTGCTGCCCAGGCACCGGTGACCATTTCGGAAGTGTGCCCTATCGGTGCAGACTCGGAAGATGGCGCCAATCGCGCGTTGATGTTGACTGTCACATCACTGGACCAGGTCGATCCGGTCAGTGGCAATGATTTTGCTGAAGAAGATACGACTATTGAACGCCAGTTCGACCTGGCGCTGAGTGTTTTGGACGCCCCCGACCCGGTGCTGGCGGGTTCTGGCACGGATAACCTGACGCACACGTTTACTTTGAGCCGTTCGGGTCCGTCTGACGCCGCCGGTGTTGCGGTCGATATCGTCCCGACACTGCCCGCTGGCGTAACGCCTGTAAGCTTCACCCCGAGCGTGGGCGCCATGAACGGACTGGTTTGGGAAGTTGGCGACTGGGCTGCTACCGAGAACGGTACTGACCAGACACTGGTCATCTCGCTCACGGTCGACGCGACCGCCACCGATTGCACCGATTGTGTCTCGGCTGAAGGCACCGTATCCGCCACCAGCGGCACGGACACCGAGCCGACCAACGACGTTGCGGTTGACCCGACATCAATCGAGACGGCAGCGGCCGGGGCGAGTGGGTTTGAAACCTCAATCGTGTTCACCAACGGCAACGAAGGCATGGTGGATGTGACCCTGGTATGCAACAGCGGTTTGCCGCTCGAGCAGACCACGCAGATCAGCGCAGCCAGTGGCGTGACCTTCTCGATTACGGACCTGGACTTTGTTGATCCCGGCACCAACTGCACCGTCAGCCTGTCCGGCCTGGACAATGGATATGCCGCTGCCGTTCTGGCCAATGGCGAGGATACCGGTGAAGCCTGTGCCTTCTCCGGCACGCCGGTTGTGGATGAATCTGCCGCGTTTGCAACGGACCGCGCCAATACCTGTGTCATTACCGCCACGCCGTTACCGACCACGGTCATGGTTGAAACGGATGTCGTGGGTGTTGAAGACCCCAATATCGATACCGGCTTTGTCACCACGATCAGCTGTGACAACGTATCGCCGGATACCGGCCCCTCGTTTGGCACGGTAAGTGTTGACGATACCACTGGCGTTTTCGCCGCTGACTGGTACGTAGAGCCGGGCGAGACGTCTGACTGCACGGTGACCATGGTGCCCGATTCTTCGGTAGTCGAAGGCGACAGCTGCACATTCAGCTTCGTTCTCGGTGATGCGGAAGCAGGCTGTGATGTCACCGGCACGGTCTTCTTCGAAGGCATCCCGACCCTCAGCCAGTACGGCCTGGCCCTGATGGCCCTGCTGATGCTGGGTGTTGGTTTCGTTGGATTCCGACGCTTTGTCTAAACCGTAAGACCGGGGTCAGGGTAGCTCAGCTACTCTGACCCCATGCTTAATAAAACCCTGCGGCTTTGATGGCCGCGGGGTTTTTTGTCAGAAGAATCGGCGTTTGGCGTCTGAATCAGGCGCAAGTTGACATTTTAATTACAATTAAATGATACTCATTCGCAGAAAACCCGCCAGTAAAATCATGGCACGGTCTTTCTGGCTGGTGATTCCTGCCAATCCAGAGAAATAATGGCCATGCAACGAAGTTCTAAACTGAATCATTGAGAAGGAAATTATAAATGGGCACCAAATTTGGAAGATCTGCCGCATTGGCAACGGTGTTTGCGCTGCTCAGTCACGCAGCGTTTGCGCAAACTGCCGACGTGGTGATGAACATCGGTGTGGATAACGCTGGCACGGTTTACCTCAGTCAGGATGCCGCGGTACAGGGTCAATTGCTGGGGACAGTTACAAACTGGAGCCCTGCCACCAATATTCAACAAGCACTCATTCCCGGCGTGACTAATTACATCCATATTTTCGCTGAAAATGCAGGCACACCAAGTGTCCTCAATCCGGGTGCATTCCTGGGGGAACTCACCCTGGTTGAATACGGGACAGCTCCCACTTACACGTTTGCAAATGGAACGGGCAGTCTTCTGACCAGCAATGCCGCAGACGGTTGGCTGGTCGGCACTGCGCCTCCGGTAGCCTCAACACCGGTATTCTTGGCTGATCATGGTGACGGCCCATGGGCTGGCCAGCCTGTCGCGAACATCTCGCCAGAAGCAGACTGGATTTGGCTTGATCCCATCAGCAGTTCACAGACGGCAAGCGTGATTTTCACGGCTGCGATTATTCCCATAGAAACCGATATCTCCCTGGTTGTGGTTGATGATCCGGACCCCGTCCTGGCCGGAAGCGGTTCTCCAAACCTGACCCATGAGGTGACGGTGACGAATACCGGAAACGATGCATCAGGAGTCGTTGTTTCTTTGGTCGGGGCCCAGATACCCGACGGCGTATCTCTGGATTCCTGGACCGAGAGCGTGGGAACATTTGATGGGACGGACTGGGACATCGGCGATCTGGCCGACGGCGCCAGTGCCACCTTGACCTTGAGCCTGACAGTGGGCGCGAGTGCCAACTCTGGTGATACGGTTTCGGCCACTTTTAGCCTGACGGATGTGGACCAGGTCGATTCTGACTCCAGCAACGACCAGGATGTGTCCGACCCGACTTCGATCCTGGAAACCACCGATGTGGCGTTCACTTTCGCCACGTCCATCGATCCGGTGGAGGCGGGCACGCCTGACGTTACGATCAGCTGTAACGGCGGCCTTCCGCTGACCCAGACGGCTCCGGTCGGCACGACATTTACCGTGCTGGAACTCACCGAAGGTGTTGTTTGTACCGTCACGATGGGTGACCTCGATGGCGATTGGGTTGGTCACGTATACGAGTGCAGTGGCACGGGTGTGGCAACTGAGACCGGTTGTGAATTCACCATCGACGCCGAAGCCCTCGCATCCACGGTCAATATCCTGGCCATTCCAGCGGCGTTTGAATATACCGCCAACCTGACGTGGGAAATTTCACCTGACGCCGATCCGGGGATCGAAGATAACGCCATGCTGATGGCGACCTGTGAAAACGTCTTTGTAGGTATCCACGGCGATAACGGCCCGCTGACCACCACGACCGTGACGGTTGCTGGCGATATGAATACCGCTGCTGTGATCGAGGCTCTGCCAGATCCGGACGGTTCAACCAGCTGCTACGCGGAACTGATGGGTGTTGGCAGCGCCGTTGAAGTCATGAACGGCTGTGGCTCAGAGACCATCGAAGTCGGTGATGGCATGGTCGATTGCGACATCATGGCGACCGCTTTCTACGAAGGCATCCCGACCCTGAGCCAGTACGGCCTGGCCCTGATGGCCCTGCTGATGCTGGGTGTTGGGTTTTTTGGATTCCGACGCTTTGTTTAAGCCGTAAGACCGGGGTCAGGGTAGCTGAGCTACTCTGACCCCATGCTGACGGGGTTTTCTTAAGCAAAATTAGCGGGTCGAAGCCTGGAAAATTATTTGCAAATAAGAATTGACACAAATTTACACATCAAGGATAATGGCGCCCAACGGGTTGGGGAAACTGCGCCCGGGTTCGCTGTAAAGCGGCCTAATTGGTTTTCCCGGCTTGGACTCAGAGCCTGGTGACCGGGTCCGTACAACCCCCACCAGGTATTTTCAAGGAGTGATGGATCAAGGCCTTACAGTCAACGAGAATTGCGGCCAAAAATCCAACAATGGAGTTTTACAAATGAATATTAAACGCGCGTTTTTGACTGCAGTTGCAGTTTTGATGGTACCGGGCTTTGCTATGGCCCAGTCTACCGTTACTTTTGATGTAGGCGTCGAGTTCGAAGGCCTTACCGACTTACAGGCCGAAGGCCTGATGGTCGAAGCCACCGTGACTTGTAACGCTGGTATTCCGCTGAGTTCCTCTGCAATGGTCGGACAGGCTGATGCTGACCGTGTCGCTTTCTCCGTGACCGAGTTCACCCCTGGTACGTGCGATGTCACTTTTGCTGACGTTCCTTATGCCGGTTGGGATTATGACGGCGACCCGTCTTGCCTCGGCCTGACTGCTGACGCTGAATGTACCGCAATGGTGGTTGTTGTTCCGGTTGACTTCGTAGTGTCCGTAGATTGGGACATCAGTGAAGACGCCGATCCGGGTGTTGGCAATGGCGCCATGGTTGAGATTATGTGCGACGGCCCGGATACCTATACTTCTACCACGTTGCCTGCAGGCCCGGGGTCTACCAATCCGGTTATGGTTACGGTTACAGGTATCGTTCCCCCAGCCAATTGTACGGCTGAGTTGACCAATGTGGGCAGCGCAGTTGACGCAAATGACTGTGACATAGATGTTGATGTTGGTGATGCTGGCGGTGCTTGCACAATCACCGCAACGGCATTCTACGAAGGTATCCCGACCCTCAGCCAGTACGGCATGGCCATCATGGTCCTGTTGATGCTCGGTGTTGGTTTCGTTGGATTCCGTCGCTTTGTCTAAGTGAAAGACCGGGGTCAGAGTAGCTCAGCTACTCTGACCCCATGTTTTAAAAAAACCCCGCGGCAGCGCATGCTCCGCGGGGTTTTTTTATGGCTGGCGTTCGAGGCTCTTAAACGCTAAGGTTGCCTTGTCATGCGGTTCCCGTTGATTTCATTGCTGGCCCTTCTAATCTTCGCGCCCTTACCGGCAGCGGCCGAGGAGACCGTGCTGTTCACGGTGGACGTCAAGCTCAGCGGCACGGGTGTCTCGGAAGTTGACCTGGAAGTCAGCTGCGACCTGGACCGGCCGTTTTCCCTCACCCTGCCCATCGAGGTGGACTCTTCGCGGACCTTCACGGTCCCAGCACCTGCTGATCGCGATATGGCCTGTGTATTGATCGTAGAACCCCTGCCGGGGCAGCAACTGACTTTCCTCGGGGATGGCGGCAGCACGTTTGACCCCGATGGCCAGGGTTGCCGCTTCACCGGCATCAGGCGGGGGCATTCCAACTTCTGCCAAGTGCAGGTGGAAAGCCAGGAAACTTCCCTGACGGTGTTCAAGCACTGGATCGGGACCTCGAAAAAGGAAGACAACGTGTCCGTCTTTCTCGATTGTGGCCAGGGCATGACGTATGAAACCCTGGAAATCAATTCCCGGCGGCCGGCCAGCTGGTCTTTGCAGGTCAACGACGCGGACGGTTTCCACTGCAGCGTGTCGGAGGAAGAAAGCGAGGCCTGGATCGCAGATCCCGGCGACTGCCGGGATCTGCTGATCCTGCCCGGCGCGGAAGAGGAGTGCACCATGGTCAATACCAAGGTGGTCAAGATGATCGAGATGTTCAACCGCTACGGGCTGGTGATCATGATCCTGGCCTTTATGGCGGTGGGCGGCCTGGCGGCAAGAAAAATGATCCCCTGAAAAATCTTACTTGACGCGTATTGACAAAAATTTACAAAGAGCGTAGTCTTGCATCATCACACAGGGCATCTAACCAGCAGATCGACAGGAAGTCGGTCTGTTTTGGTATCTGGACCCTGGAAATACCGTCTTATTTCATCCCCACGGTAATCCGATCCCTGCTCTCCAGGTCTCTCAGGGTTTCTATATTTTCATATGACAATGCTTCGAGGACCCGCCGGGAAGCTTCACCCTGGTCGAAACCATGCTCAAAAGCCAGGCAACCGCCCGGTTCCAGGTAGTCCACCGCATGACTCGCAATGTGCCGTATGGCGTCCATTCCGTCCCCGCCAGGACTGAGCGCCAGCCTCGGCTCAAAACGGCAGTCCCCGGTTTCCAGGTGCGGGTCACCCTCCCTGATATAGGGCGGGTTGCTGAGCACGAGGTGGAAGCTCCCCTCGAGCGGTTCAAACCAGGAACCCTGGTGAAACTGCACGCGTCCAGGGGCCAGTCTTTCCGAGTTGCCACGGGCAACGGCCAGTGCCGCCGCGCTGATGTCCGTGGCATGGATCTCGCACAGCGGGCGTTCGCAGGCGATCGCCAGCGCAACGGCGCCGCTGCCGGTGCCGAGGTCGGCCACCCGCCACTCCTCACCGTCAGGCAACCTTTGCAAGGCGGCTTCAACCAGCAACTCGGTCTCGGGGCGTGGGATCAGCACGTCCGGGGTGACCTGTAACGGTAGTGACCAGAACTCGCGCACGCCGGTCAGGTAGGCAACCGGTTCGCCGGCAAGCCGCCGTTCCAGCAGGTCGGCATAGCGTTGCTGCGCTGTTGCTGAAACCGGCCGTTCACTGTTGGCATACAGCCAGGCCCGCTCGACTTCGAGCACATGCATCAGCAGCACTTCCGCCTCCAGCGCCGAGCCGAGCCGCCCGCGGCCTTCCAGCAGGAGTTCCCTGGCCGTCATCGGCTCAGGAATCTCCCCGGGCCACTTCCCTTGCTTCGGTATTCACTTCCACGGACGCCTTGCGGCCTGGCAGCACCAGGCGCCAGGCCTCTTTCCACCAGCGCTTGAAATCATCCAGGATCATGTACAGCGACGGGATCAGGAACAGCGTGATCACGGTGGCGAACAGGATGCCAAAGGCCAGCGAGGTCGCCATCGGAATCATGATCTGTGCCTGCAGGCTGGTCTCCATGATGATCGGAATCAGGCCAAAGAACGTGGTCAGCGAGGTCAGCAGGATGGCCCGGAAGCGCTTCATGGCCGCATCGGTGACCGCGCGCAGCAGGGGGATGCCCTGGGCACGCTCCTTGTTCACAAAATCAACCAGGATCAGGCTGTCGTTCACCACCACGCCGGCCAGGGCGATAATGCCGAAGAAACTCATCATGCTGACCTGGATTCCCAGCAGCAGGTGCCCGACCAGGGCGCCGATGGTGCCGAATGGAATCACCGACATGATGATCAGGGGCTGCACATAGGAACGCAGCGGGATGGCCATCAGGGCATAGATCAGGAACAGCGCGAACAGCGCACCCTTGACCAGGTCCTGGGTGACTTCCTGCTGGCCCTGGCTGCTGCCGCTCAGGCGGTGACGGACGCCCGGGTAACCGGCCAGCACCTCGGGCAGTTCCTTTTCAAGGATGTCGGCCGTGATCTTGCCCGGTTCGTAGTTCTCCTTGTCGACTTCGGCTGAAATCTGCACCGCGCGGTTGCGGTCGTAACGGCGGATGCGTGTCGGGCTTTCGCCGATTTCAACGCTGGCCACCGTATTGAACGGCACGCGGCCGCCGTCCGGCGTGCGGATGCGCATATTGTCGAGGTAGCCGACCGAGTCGCGTTCGTCACGCGGGAAGCGGACCATGACCTTGACCTCGTCCTGGCCGCGTTGAACGCGCTGGACTTCCTCGCCGTAAAATCCGGCCCGCACCTGGCGCGCCAGGTCGGACAGGGTCAGCCCCAGCACCTCGGCTTCGGGCTTGATATTGAGCTTGATCTCCGGGGTGCCGGATTCGTAGGAGTTGCGGATATCGAAAACGCCCTCGTACTGGCGGATGCGGTTCTCCAGGTCCTTGGCCGCGCGGCCCACGGCATCGATATCCGAGCCCATCAGCTGGATGGAAATCGCGGCGCCGCCGCCCATATGCGTGGCGCCCTCGAAGCCCAGGGTTTTGACCCCCGGAATTTCACCGACTTCCTCCTGCCAGCGCCGCAGTACCTCGGGACCGGTGATCACGTCGTCGTTTTCCTTGATCAGTTCGGTGATCGTCCGGCCGGACGTATCGCTGCGGCGGAAAGACAGGATGCTGGACACCACGGCGCCGGAATCCACACCCTGTTCCTCGCTGACCTGGCGGTCGACCTCCCACAGGCCATCCTGGATGCGGCGCAAGGCGGCATTGGTTGCCTCGGGCGGTGTGCCCTCGTTCATCTCGATTTCAACCTGCAGGAAATCCGCGGTCATGTCCGGGAAAAAGACGAAGCGCAGGATGCCGCCGGCCAGCAGGCCGATCGACAGGATCAGCATGGCAATAAACAGGGAGATCGTCAGGTAGCGGTGGACCAGGGCCTTTTCCAGGAAGGGGCCATAGATGTCGTCGATGAAATGGTGCAGGCCTTCGCTGAAAAAGCGCTGGAAGCGGACAAACACGTTGTGCGTGTCCTTCTCGTAATGCCGGATCTTCATGTGCGCCAGGTGGGCCGGCAGGATCAGCTTGGACTCGACCAGGGAGAAGCTCAGGCACAGGATGACGACCCAGCCGATGGCCGAGAAAAACTGTCCGGAAATACCGCTGACCATCAGGATAGGCAGGAAAGCGGCAATGGTGGTCAGCACACCAAAGGTGGCGGGCACGGCGACCTTCATCACGCCTTCGACGATGTTATCCACGGAATGCCCCTTGGCGCGCATATTGGTGTAGGCGCTCTCACCGATCACGATGGCGTCATCGACGACGATACCCAGCACCAGGATAAAGCCGAACAGGCTGAGCATATTGACCGTGACGTCGACCAGGGGCAGCAGGAAAAACGCACCCATAAAGGCGATGGGCAGGCCCACCATGACCCAGAAGGCCAGTTTCAGCCGCAGGAACAGCGCCAGGATCAGGAACACCAGGAAGGCGCCGATGATCAGGTTCTTGACCATCATGTCGAGACGGCCTTCCAGGTAGTAGCTGATGTCCGCCCAGGCGGCCACCTGGACCTGCTCGGGAAGCTGGGCGGAGCGTTCTTTCACGAACGCCTGCACCGTGGCGGAGATATCCAGCTCACTCTGGTTGCCCACCGACATGACCTGGATGGTGATGGCCGGTTTGCCGTTGTATTCGGAAAATCGGTCACCTTCGACGAACTCATCGCGGATCATGGCGATGTCTTTCAATAAAACACGCGAGCCATCGGCGTTGGTGCGGATGACCAGGTCTTCAAAATCACGGCCGACGTAAGCCTGGCCCTTGGTGCGAACCAGGATGTCCCCGGACTCGGAGCGGATGGCGCCGGCAGACAGGTCCAGGGAGCCGCGGCGCACGGCCTGGGCCACTTCCGACAGGGTCATTTCGTAACTTTGCAGTGTGAACTCGCTGACCTCGATACTGATCTCATAAGGTCGTCCACCAAGGATCTCGGCGCGTGTCACGCCCGGCAGCACCACGATGTCGTTGCGCACCTGCTTGGCGTATTCCTTGAGCGTGCGCTCGTCCACGTCGCCATACACGGTCACCATCACGACCTGCTGCTGGAAGTCGGTACGGGAAATACTGGGTTTTTCGGTGTTGTCCGGGAAGGTCGAGATGGCGTCCACGCGGTTTTTCACCTGGTCCATCACTTCGGTGACTTCGTAATCGGCGTTGACTTCGATATTGACCGAACCGTAACCGCGGCTGGCGGTGGAGACGATCTCTTCGATGCCTTCGATATCCTGCACCGCTTCCTCGATCTTGACCACGACGCCTTCCTCGACATCCGCCGGCGTGGCGCCCAGGAAAGGTACGTTGATCGAGATGAAGTTGGTCTCGATCTGTGGCTGCATTTCCTTCTTGATCGTCAGCACGGTGTAAAAACCGCCGAGCAGGAGGATGGCCATCAGCAGGTTGGCGGCAACCGAGTTACGCGCAAACCAGTTGATCAGGGCTTCAAAGGGATTGCTGGTCATGACCCGTCTCCCGCCTCTGCCGCGATGCTTTCAAGTGCTGTGGCCGGCGGTTTTTCCCCGCTGACGGCCAGCTTCGTGCCGGGGATCGGTGCGTCCAGCGATGTTGTCACAACCAGCTCACCTTCCTCGATCCCGCCGCCCAGGTAGACCTGGCGCGGCTCGGCACGCAGGACTTCAACCGAGCGGATTTCGAGTTCACGGTCGCGGTTGGCCACCAGCACCGTATTGTCGTTCAACAGGACCGAGCGTGGCAGCACCACGACGTTTTCGGCCCGCAGGCCCTGGATTTCAGCCCGTACAAAAGTACCCATTTTCAGTTCGGTCTGCGTGCTCTTGCCAAGGACGCCGTAAGGGTCCACGACTTCGGCCACGGCGTAGACCACGCGGCTTTTCTGGTCCACGACACCCTCGGTACGGACGATCTCGGCATCCCATTCGCGTGTACCTTCTTTTGAGCTCGAAACCAGCCGGACCGGTACACGGTGGGCGCTGTCGAGCCGGGTGGCCGAAGGCAGGTCGAGGAAGCGCAGGTCGCTGGCAGACAGTGGCAGCCGGATTTCGGCGTAGTCGACTGCAAAAGTTACGCCCAGCGGTGTGCCCGGGGAGACGAACTGGCCCACGTCGACCATTTTGCTGCGCACCAGCCCGTCGTACGGTACCTTGATGCGGGTTCGCTCCAGGTTGCGCTCGGCCTGGCGGAGTTCCGCTTCTGCCGCCTGTACCGCCGCCTTGGCTTCCGCCAGCTGCGGTTTGCGCAAGGTCAGGTCGGACGGTTCGCCCTGGCGGCCCAGGTTGTTCCAGTCCTTGAGCGCCTGTTCCGAGCGCGCGGTCTGGTCGGCCAGCTGGGCTTTGCGTGCGGCTAGCGTTGCCTGCGCTCTCAGCAGGGCCGTCTCGTAATCGCTCGGGTCGATCTGTAGCAGTATTTCACCCTTGCGGAAAAACCCGCCCGCGATGAAATTGGAAGAGACGGAGACGATCTGCCCAGACACTTCGGCAACCAGCGTGGTCTCGGTGCGCGGCTCTACAGCACCCTGGGAGACGACGGAAAAGTTCAGCGATTGCACACGGGCGGGAATGGTGTCCACCACCAGCGCCTGGTTGCTGGCGTCTTTCCGCTCTGGCCGCTTGCCCTGTGCAATGGCGATCATCGCGATCACAATGATGATGGATAGCATGATGATGCCGAGTGGCAGGATATATTTGAAAAACTTTTTCATCGGCTGATTCTCCGTCTACTCCGGCGGATTATCCCAGTTGCCGGCTGATAAGTCATAGTCTAAAAGTCTGGGGTCCGGGTGAGAGCTGGATTTCCTGACTCATGGTTTCGCCATGTACAATGTCTTTTTTTGCACAATCCGGGTTTCAATGTTCAAATCATGGCGGAACCGCCGGAAAACGGGCGCTGCGACACTGCGGGAAAGTATGGGTATTATTTTTAAAACCAAAGATGAAATCGAGCAGATGCGCGTGGCGGGTCAGATGGCGGGTGAGGTTCTGCGCATGATTGCGCCCCACGTTCAACCGGGCATCAGCACCGGTAAGCTGGACGATATCTGCCATCGTTACATCACCGAAACCCAGCAGGCGATCCCGGCGCCGCTGAATTACCGGGGATTTCCCAAGTCCATCTGCACCTCGGTCAACAACGTAATCTGCCATGGCATACCGGGCGACAAGGTTCTCAAGGACGGTGATATCGTCAACATCGACATTACCGTGATCAAGGAGGGGTGGCACGGTGATACCTCCAAGATGTTCATGGTGGGCAAGCCCACCATCAAGGGCCAGCGTATCGCCGACATCGCCCATAGCTGCATGGTGCGGGGCATCGAGATGGTCCGCCCGGGCGTGCGCCTGGGTGATATCGGCCATACCATCCAGAAATACGCAGAAAGCCACGGTTGTTCGGTGGTGCGCGAATACTGTGGTCACGGTATTGGAAGGGGTTTTCACGAAGACCCCCAGGTACTGCATTACGGCAAGCCTGGAACCGGTGTGGAGCTAATGCCCGGCATGGTGTTCACGATCGAACCGATGATCAACCTCGGGCGCCGCGATACCAAACTCCTGCCCGACGGCTGGACCGTGGTGACCCGCGACCGCAGCCTGTCGGCGCAGTGGGAGCACACCCTGGCGGTGACGGAAGACGGCTTTGACGTGTTGACCCAACTCCCGGGTGACGGTCTGTGAGTATGCACGGCCGCCTGGCAGCGCCGGCGGCCAGCGCAGACTGCCTCGATCTTGAACGGATCGCCAGTCTCGAAGCTGAAGGCCTTATCCAACTCGACCATGAAGACGCCGCCGCGCAATTGGCGGCCCTGCGCGATTACCTTCGCAGCGCCGCCGAGCAGGCGGACACTCACCTCGCGGAGCAGTTCTGGGCCGGCCGTGACGTGCTCGTACTGGTGCACTCCAGGGCCTGGGTGGTTGAACAGCTGCTGCTGCTGGCCTGGCGCAGGCTGGTTCCCTTCATGGAGGACGTCGGCCTGGTGGCCGTGGGCGGATACGGCAGGGGCGAACTTCATCCCGGCTCCGACGTAGACTTGCTGATCCTGCTCGGCGACGAGATCGGCGACAAGTTGCCACGGGCTGAAATCGAGGCTTTTGTGCAGCTGCTCTGGGATGCCGGCTTCTACCTGGGCCACAGTGTCCGCACCGTGGCGCAGTGCGCCGAGGAGTCGCTGAAAGACATCGTCACCACGACCGCCTTGATGGAATCCCGCTTGCTGGCCGGTTCCAGGGAACTGCTGGACCAGATGCTGGAGGTGATTTCCCCAGGCCGCATCTGGCCCGCGGCCGAGTTCTTCGAGGCCAAGTACGCCGAGCAGAAATCGCGTCACGAGCGCTACCATGAAACGGCCTACAACCTGGAGCCGAACATCAAGGAAGGCCCCGGCGGGCTCAGGGACATCCAGACCATTTCCTGGGTCACGCGGCGGCATTTCAAGTCCGACCACCTGCATGGCCTGGTGATCAACGAGTTCCTGACAGACTCCGAATACCACGACCTGGTGGGCGGCAAACGCTTCTTGTGGCGCGTGCGTTATGCGCTGCACCTGTTGGCGGGCCGCCCCGAAGACCGCTTGCTGTTCGATTTCCAGAACCAGATTGCCAGGCGTTTTGGTTTCGAGGACAGCGAAAACAGCCTGGCGGTCGAACAGTTCATGCAGCTTTACTACCGCACCGTGATGCGCCTGGAACGCCTCAACGAAAGTCTGTTGCAACTGTTCCAGGAAGCATTCCTTAACCGCGAAGAGGACGAACTGCGCGATCTGGGTGAGGACTTTCGGGCCAGGAACAGTTTCCTCGAACCCCGGCACAAGGACGTTTTCGTACAACGGCCGGAAGCGTTGATGGAATTGTTCGAATTACTGGCACGTGACGAAACGCTGCGCGGTGTCACCGCGGCGACGATCCGTTCCATTCGCGACCACCTTTACCTGGTCAACGCGGATTTTCGCAGCAACCCACGGGTCAACGAGCACTTTCTCGAGTTGTTGCGGCAGCCTGAGGGCATATACACCCAGCTGCGGCGCATGAATCGTTACGGCCTGCTGGCCGCCTACATTCCGGCTTTTGGCAACATCGTCGGCCGCATGCAGTACGACCTGTTCCACGTCTATACCGTCGACCAGCACACGCTGTTCGTGGTGCGTAACCTGAGGCGCTTCGCCTACGGTAAGTACCGCGAGCGCTTCCCGCACGCGCGCAAGGTTTTCAAGCGCATCGCCAGGCCGGAATTGCTGTACCTGGCCGCGATTTTCCACGATATCGCCAAGGGCCGGGGCGGGCAGCACGCGGAACTGGGGGCGATCGACGCGGAGGTATTCTGCCAGAGCCTGGACATCGAGCCGGCGGAACGCAAGATGGTCGTATGGTTGGTGCGCAACCACCTGCTGATGTCCCAGACTTCGCAACGCAAGGATCTTTCCGACCCGCTGAACATCCAGGAATTTGCCGAAGAAGTGGGCAATACGCGTTACCTGGATCATCTTTACCTGCTGACCGTGGCCGACATCGCCGGTACCGACCCCAAGCTCTGGAACAATTGGAAAAACAAGCTGCTGTGGGAGTTGTACCTGGCGGCCGGTGACGCCCTGCGGCGCGGTCTCGAAAACCCGGTCAAGCGGGCCACCCGAATCCGCGAGACGCGGTCTTCGGCACTCAGCCGCCTGCTGCGGCGCGGGGTCGACACGGTGGCCGTCAACCGCCTGTGGGCATCCCTGCCGGAGGAATCTTTCTGGCGGCTCAGTCCCGACCAGTTGGAGTGGACTTCCGCGACTTCGGTCGAGAGCGAAGGCAAGCAAACCATCGCGATACGGCCGGTGCAGCCCCACGGCGTGTCCGAACTACTGGTCAACGTGCCGGACCAGGATGGCCTGTTTGCCAGCATCGCCTCGGTGCTGGACGAAATGGGCATGGACGTCATGTCCGCGCGCGTCCTGACCACGCGGGACGGCTTCAGTTACGATCTTTTCCAGGTCATGGACCAGCATGGCCACGTGATCAATGAAGTTGACGCGGCGGAACTGGTGGCGCGCTTGCTCAAGGCGACCAGCGACGGCCGCCCCAAGGCCTTCCCCAAAAGGAAACTGCCGCGCCGCCTGAGGCACTTTACAACCGATACCCAAATCAACTTTGCCGACGATCCGGACGCCGGGGGCACCGTGTTGCACCTGGCCTGCCACGATCAGCCGGGCCTGCTGTCCCGCCTGTCGGCTGCGATATTCAAACAGGGGCTGCAGGTGCACAGCGCGCGCATCGCCACCTTTGGCGAGAAGGTTGAAGATACGTTCCTGGTCAGCGACCAGGAGCACCAACCGCTGGACCAGGAAGCGATGGACGCCCTTGGCAAGCGGATCAGGAAGTACCTGGAATAACATGGGAATATGAACGAGAACATCAGGAAAGAAGAACTCCAGGCCATCATCGAGGAGGCCTGGGAAGAACGTGATCAACTTGCCGCCAACCGCCTTCCGGCAGCGTTGGGGCAGGCTGTCGAGGAGTGCCTGGACGGGCTCGAATCCGGCTGCTTTCGCGTCGCCGAACCGCTTGGCCCGCCCGGAGAGTGGAAAGTCAACCAGTGGCTGAAAAAAGCCGTGCTGTTGTCTTTCCGCGTGCATTCCAACGAGGTGATCGAGGCGGGGTATACGAAGTTCTACGACAAACTTCCCCTGCGCTGGGGCAACGAACACGGCGAAAGCATCGAGTCAACCGGCGCACGCGTCGTACCGCCGGCCACCGTGCGCCGCGGTGCGCATGTCGGGCACGATACGGTCCTGATGCCGAGTTACCTGAACGTGGGCGCCCACGTGGGCGAACGCACCATGGTGGATACCTGGGCCACGGTGGGCTCCTGTGCCCAGATCGGAGCCAACGTGCACCTGTCCGGCGGCGTCGGTATTGGCGGTGTTCTGGAGCCCTTGCAGGCCAACCCGACCATCATCGAGGACGACTGCTTTATCGGCGCGCGCTCCGAGGTGGTCGAAGGGGTGATCGTGGAGCGTGGCAGCGTGCTCTCCATGGGTGTCTACATCGGCCAGAGCACCAAGATTTACAACCGTGAGACCGGCGAGGTGTTGCGCGGGCGAATCCCGTCCGGCTCGGTGGTCGTGCCCGGTTCGCTTCCCGCCAGTGACGGCAGCCACTCGCTTTACTGTGCCGTGATCGTCAAGCAGGTCGATGAGCAGACCCGTTCCCGCACCAGTGTCAACGAGATCCTGCGCCATGCTGAGTGACAAGCGGGTACATTTGCACGTTTACGGTATCTCCAACTGCGACACGGTGCGCAACGCCCTGAAGTGGCTGGAGGCGCGCAAGGTCCCGCACACTTTTCATGATTTCCGCAAGGAAGGCGTGCCGGAAGCCGCGCTGCGAAAGTGGCTGGCTTCCGCCCATGGCCCCTACCTCTTGAACCGTCGCTCGACCACCTGGCGAAAGTTGAGCGCAGAACAGAAGCAGGCAGCCGAAACCGACCCTGTGCCGCTGCTCCTGGAGCAGCCAACCCTGGTCAAGCGCCCGGTTTTTACCGACGGTGACAATATCCTCGATGTCGGATTCGCGCCGGACAGCCTGGAGGACTATATCTGACCATGTCCCGTACGCTCGATCTGACCCGTGAACTGGTAGCCCGTCCATCGCTGACGCCCGAAGACGCCGGCTGCCAGCGACTGATCGCCGAACGCCTGTTGCCGCTTGGCTTCGATGTCGAGTGGTTCCTGTGCGGTGAGGTCAGCAACGTGTTGTTTACCCGCGGCAGGGCTTCACCCTCGCTGTGGTTCCTGGGCCATACCGACGTCGTTCCGCCGGGCCCCGAGGAACTGTGGACGTTCCTGCCATTCAATCCCGGTGAAAAGGATGGTGATCTTTACGGGCGCGGCGTGGCCGACATGAAGGGCGGCGTGGCGGCGATGGTGGTTGCGCTGGAGACCTTTGTTGCAGAAAACCCGGACCACCCGGGCCAGCTCGGACTGATGCTGACCAGTGACGAGGAAGGCCCTGCCATAGACGGAGTCACGCGCGTCGTGGATGAAATGAGACGCCGGGGCATCCGGCCCGATTACTGCCTGGTCGGGGAGCCGTCGAGCCAGTCAACATTGGGTGACACCATCCGCGTCGGCCGGCGCGGGTCGATCTACCTTCGCCTGAAGGTGAATGGCATCCAGGGTCACACGGCTTTCCCGGAGAACCTGGACAACCCGGTGCACCGCATGGCGCCTTTCCTGGACGATCTCGTCAGGCAACAATGGGACGCGGGCGACGAGGAATTTCCGCCCAGCCATTGCCAGGTTGCGTGGATGAGCGCCGGCACCGGAGCGGGCAATGCCACGCCCGCCAGCGTCGAGTTGCTGGTCAACTTCCGCAACGGCCCTGGATCCCCCAGTCTCGATATCAAGACCCGGGTCGACCAACTCCTGCTCAAGCACGAAATCGACGATTACAACCTCGAGTGGCAGATCATGGGCGAGCCGTTCCGCAGCGAGCCCGGCAAGCTGCGCGAAGCCGTGGTTGGCGCAGTTGAGGATGTCTTGGGTGTTTACCCCGAACTGAATACCGGGGGTGGAACCTCCGATGGCCGCTATATCGCCCCCCTCGGCACCGAGGTCCTGGAGCTGGGCCTGCTCAATACCTCTATCCACCAGGTAGACGAACGCACCTCCACCGCCGACCTCGACCTCCTCCAGGAAACCTACCTAGACATCCTCCGCCGCCTCTACCTCTAGAAACGAACCCCACTCACATTCGCCAGTTCGGAATTCTAAACCCGGTCACGGCACCGTATACCCCCTTTCCGGGGGCGCTCAAGCACTTCCTTGTGTCGCTTCTCTTGAAACATCCTGTTTCAAAGACCCCGTAAAGGGGGTATACGCCACCGCGACCTAGACTCAACAAAAAGGGGCCGGATACATTTTTCCAACAAAAAGGGGCCGGATACATTTTTCGCCGAAAAATGTATCCGGCCCCTTTTTGAGAATCGCCAGCATGGTGTCTCCCAGATTTCCGAAAGTACTGCTGTGTTGCGCGTTTCGGAGGGAACCCCGACAAGTAGCTTGGTTCAACAACAAATGGTACCGGATACATTTTCTGCCAAAAAATGTATCCGGTACCATTTTCTGAAAACGCGCTGCAGATAGGTTCATCGTGTTGATTTTGGGGTGTTTGGCCCACATTTTATGGTCATCTGCAGCGGCCAGACTGGCGGCTTAAAAAATTCGAGGAATTCAACATGCGAATGGACAAACTGACAAGTAAGTTCCAGCTGGCCCTGTCGGACGCCCAGAGCCTGGCGACGGGACTTGATAATCAATTGATCGAACCGGCGCACGTCATGGTGGCGTTGCTGGACCAGCAGGGCGGCGCCAGCCGGCACCTGTTGAGCAAGGCCGGCGTACGTGTAAACCCGCTAAGGTCACAACTGGGCGAGCGGCTGGACAGCCTGCCCAAGGTGAGCGGCGCCGAGGGCGAGGTCAACTTGTCCAACGACCTGATCAGGCTGCTGAACCTGACCGATAAACTGGCGCAGAAACGCGGCGACCAGTACATCGCCAGCGAGTTGTTTATCCTGGCGGCACTGGATATGAAGGGCGCCCTGGGCGACATGCTGAAGCAGGCCGGCGCCAACCGTGAAGCGGTCGAGAAAGCGATCGACGAGATGCGCGGCGGCGAGCAGGTGGTTGATCCCAATGCCGAGGAAAACCGCCAGGCCCTGGAAAAATACACCATCGACCTGACAGAGCGGGCCGAGCAGAGCAAGCTCGACCCGGTGATCGGCCGTGACGAGGAAATCCGCCGCTGCATCCAGGTTCTGCAGCGCCGCACCAAGAACAACCCGGTGCTGATCGGCGAACCCGGCGTGGGTAAAACCGCCATCGTCGAAGGGCTGGCGCAGCGCATCGTGAACAACGAAGTGCCGGAAGGCATCCGTGGCAAGCGTGTGCTGAACCTGGACATGGGCTCGCTGCTGGCCGGTGCGAAGTTTCGCGGCGAGTTCGAGGAACGCCTGAAGGCGGTCCTGAGCGACCTGGCCAAGCAGGAAGGCAACATCATCCTGTTTATCGACGAGATCCACACCATGGTCGGCGCGGGCAAGGCCGAGGGCGCGATGGACGCCGGCAACATGCTGAAGCCCGCCCTGGCGCGCGGCGAACTGCACTGTATCGGCGCCACCACGCTGGACGAGTACCGCCAGTACATCGAGAAGGACGCCGCGCTGGAGCGCCGATTCCAGAAAGTGTTCGTGGGTGAACCCACGGTTGAAGACACCATCGCCATCCTGCGCGGCCTGCAGGAGCGCTACGAGGTGCACCACGGCGTCGACATTACCGACCCGGCCTTGGTGGCGGCGGCAACGCTGTCTCACCGCTATATCAGTGATCGCCAACTCCCGGACAAAGCCATCGACCTGATGGACGAGGCGGCCTCGCGGATCCGCATGGAAATCGACTCCAAGCCGGAGGCGCTCGATCGCCTGGAGCGTAAGCTGATCCAGGAAAAGATCCAGCGCGAGGCCCTGAAGAAAGAATCGGACGACGCGTCGATCAAGCGCCTGGAAGACCTGGAAGAACGGATCGCGGAAATGGAACGTGAATTTTCCGATCTGAACGAGATCTGGAAATCCGAGAAAGCCGCGGTGCAGGGCGCCACCCACATCAAGGAAGAGCTGGAACGCGCCCGCGCCGAACTCGAAACGGCGATGCGCGCCCAGGACCTGGCCCGTATGTCCGAACTGCAGTACGGCAAGATCCCGGACCTGGAAGCCCAGTTGGAAAACGCCGAGGAAAACGAACAGAGCGACTTCCAGTTGTTGCGCAGCCGGGTGACGGAAGACGAAATTGCCGAGGTGGTTTCACGCTGGACGGGTATCCCGGTTTCACGGATGCTGGAAGGCGAACGTGACAAGCTGCTGCGCATGGAACAGTCCCTGCATTCCCGGGTCATCGGCCAGGACGAGGCGGTCAAAGCCGTTTCCGATGCCATCCGCCGCTCACGGGCCGGCCTGTCCGACCCGAACCGGCCGATCGGCAGCTTCCTGTTCATGGGCCCGACCGGTGTCGGTAAAACCGAGCTGTGCAAGGCCCTGGCCGAGTTCATGTTCGACACCGAGGACGCCATGGTGCGCATCGATATGTCCGAGTTCATGGAGAAACACTCCGTCTCCCGGTTGGTTGGTGCGCCCCCGGGTTACGTTGGCTACGAGGAAGGCGGTTACCTGACCGAAGCGGTCCGCCGCCGGCCCTACTCGGTCATCCTGATGGATGAAATCGAAAAGGCGCACCCGGACGTGTTCAATATCCTGTTGCAGGTGCTGGATGACGGCCGCCTGACCGACGGTCACGGCCGCACGGTCGACCTGCGCAACACGGTCATCGTGATGACGTCGAACCTGGGCTCTCAGCGTATCCAGGCCATGGCGGAAGAAGGTTATGACGCCATGAAGGAAGCGGTATTGGAGGTCGTGGGCCAGCACTTCCGCCCCGAGTTCATCAACCGGGTAGACGAGATGGTGGTGTTCCACCCGCTCGACCAGGATCAGATCCGCCAGATTGCCGGAATTCAGCTGGAGCGCTTGCGCAAGCGGTTGGAGGGCCACGGTTTTGGCCTGGTGGTCTCGGACGAGGCGCTGGACTTTCTGGGCGAGGCCGGTTTCGACCCCGTTTACGGCGCCCGCCCATTGAAGCGTGCGATCCAGAACGAGATCGAGAATCCGCTGGCGCAGAGGATTCTGTCCAGCGCTTACGCGCCGGGCGATACCATCCAGGTGGATGTCGAAGACGGACGTTTTACCTTCGACTGAAGCATTTCTGCACGCAAAAGCCCCGCCGATTGGCGGGGTTTTTTTTGCCCCGGGGGTTGGTGCTAGTATGACGGCCAGAGCTTTCAACAAATGGCCAGGTATGCAGCCCATGTCGAAATACATTTTCCTTCCGCTGGTTCTTTCTGTGCTGGTGGGTCCGGCTTTTGCCACTTTCGAAATAAAAGATCCGGCAGCCGAGTTATACGCGGACCAGCCGCAGGATCCACTGGCGGCCCTTGCGCAAAAGACCTGTGTCCAGTTCCTGCTCGATGGCGTCGAAAAACCGACCGATTATTGGACCGTGATCAACACGGTGAATGCAGCCTCGGGGGAAGAGCACACTGCCCTGTCAACCGAGATGGCGCTCAAGTCCTGGTGCATCGACCATGCAAAACATGACCTGTTGCAGGCGGCCGCAGCGACCGGGTTCATCAAGCCGGAGTAAAGGACAGAAGCCTTTCTGAAGGGTTACCTCGAAGGCAGCACGTGGCGGCTGTTGCGTACCCCGAGTGGCCGCAGGAACTGCCCGAAAATGGCCTGGCCCAGCGTCGCGGATTGGCCGATCAGTTCATGGGTCTGCAGGCGGATTTGGTCCACGCTGCCGCGGCGGCCGAAGGTTTCCAGGTCTTTCACGTAGTCCGGCAGCGCCAGCCAGCGGTTGATCAGGCGTTCATCCAGCTCCAGGTGGCATTGCAGGCCGTAGGCGTTGGGTCCGTAGCGGAAGGCCTGGTTCTCGCAATCATCGGACCGCGCCAAGTGTACCGCCTCGCGCGGCAGGTCGAAGGTATAGCCGTGCCACTGGAACACCGGGCGCGGTTCGACCAGTGCGCAGAACAGCGGGTCGGCCGCGGAATAATGGGTTGGCTCCAGTGTGTGCCAGCCAATTTCCCACTCTTTCATCGGGCGCGCACCCCCGCCCAGGGTATAGGCGAGCAGTTGGGCGCCGAGGCAGATTCCAAGTACCGGGATCTCGCGCTCCAGGGCGGCTTCGATGCACCTCATCTCCACCTCCAGGTGCGGGAAGCGCTCGCCCTGGTCCGGCATCTGCGGCCCACCGAGCACGATCAATGCGTCATAGCGTCCGATATCGGGACGGGCATCCGGGTCACGGTGAAAGTTGACGTAGCGGATGCGGTGCCCGCGGTTTCGCAGCATCGGGTCCAGCGTGCCAAGCGGCTCGGCCGGCACATGTTGAAAAACCAGTACTTTAGCCATCAGCTGGCCGAGCGTACCTGCCCGTCTCCGCGCACCACCCACTTGTAACTGGTCAGTTCGGGCAAGGCCATGGGGCCGCGGGCATGCAGTTTCTGGGTACTGATCCCGATCTCCGCGCCCATGCCGAACTGGCCGCCGTCGGTAAAGGCGGTCGACGTGTTGGCATAAACGGCCGCGGCGTCCACCTCGTTCAGGAAGCGTTCGATGGTTGCCGGGTCCTCGGCCATGATCGCCTCGGAATGCCGGGAAGAGTGGCGGTGGATATGGTCCAGCGCCTCGTCCAGGCCGGCCACGGTTTTGATGGACAGGCGCAGTGACAGGAATTCCTGCCCAAAGTGTTTGTCCTCAGCCTCGCTGAGCTTGCCCGGGTAAGGGTAGTAACCGTCGAGGGCGGCAAAGGCGGCCTCGTCGGCGAAGACTTCGACACCTTTTTCGGCCAATTCCCGAACCAGGAACGGCAGGTTTCCCAGCAGGTCCCGGTGAATCACCAGGGTGTCGAGCGCGTTGCACACGCTGACACGCCGGGTCTTGGCGTTGGTGATGACCGCCCGGGCATCGTGCAGGTCGGCGCTGGCATCCACGTAGGTATGCACGATACCAGCGCCGGTCTCGATCACCGGGATGCTGGCGTTGTCACGCACGAAGTCGATCAGGCCTTGTGAGCCGCGGGGGATGGCGAGGTCGATATAGCCCACGGCGTTGAGAATGGTCGGCAGCCATTCGCGCTGGGGTGGCGCCAGGAATACGCAGTCGGGAATGATGCCGTTTTCCAGCAGCACCTCGTGCATCAGCCGCACCACCACGCGGTTGGTATCGTGCGCGTCGCTGCTGCCTTTCAGAACGCAGGCGTTGCGGGTTTTCAGGCACAGCGCGAAGACGTCGAAGGTCACGTTGGGCCGGGATTCGAATATCACCGCGATCACGCCTATCGGCACCCGGACCTTGCTCAGCAGCAGGCCGTTCTCCAGCGTTCTCTTCTCAAGCAATTCACCCACCGGGGAGGGCAGGTCGGCCACGCTGCGCAGGTCGCTGCAGATCGATTCCAGCCGCCCGCGGTTCAGCAGCAGCCGGTCGTGCCTGGGGTCGTCTTCCGGCATCCGCGACAGGTCGCTGCGGTTCGCCTCCAGGATTTCCGCGCAGTTGGCCATGGCCTTTTCCGCCAGGCCATAAAGCACGCACCGGATGGTGTTGTCGTCGCCGCGGGCCAGTTCGCGCGCTGCTTCGCGGGCATTTCGCAGCCCTTGCTCCAGGTATCGTTCAATTTCGTTCATCGCGGTCTGCTTCAGTCGATCAGGTAGAGGTAATCGTAGTGGATCAGCGGCTTTTGTCCACGTTTACCGATGGACTGCCTCGCTTCTGCATGGCCGTAGCCGGCGCGCCCACACCCCAGGACCTTGCCGTCCGGGGTGCAGACCTGGATCACGTCGCCCTGGCTGAAAGAGCCGTCGATGGCCTCGATTCCCACCGGCAACAAGCTGGCCAGGCGGCTGCGGTCCGTCAGTGCTTCGGCGGCGCCGTGGTTGACGGTAACCGAACCCACGGCGTGGCCGTCGGTGCTGGCCAGCCAGCGCTTGGCGGGTGAGGCACCGCCAAGCGCGGGGAAGCGGGTGCCGGCTTTCTGCCCGCTTACAATCTTGAACAGGATGTCGCGGTCGGTTCCGTCGGCGATCACAACGGTGGTGCCCAGCTGGGCTGTCCTGCGCGCAATGTTCAGCTTGCTGTGCATGCCGCCGCGGCCCAGTGCCGAGGCGCCGCGCTGCACGACCTCGTCGGACTGGTATTGCTGATCGTCCCAGGTATCGATGCACCGTGTCGCCGGTTCGTCCGGGTGGCCGTCAAACACCCCCGGCACCGTGCTCAACAGGCACAGCAGGTCGGCGTTGACCATGCCGGCGAGCAGCCCGGCCAGTTCATCGTTGTCGGTAAACATCAGCTCGGTAATACTGACGACGTCGTTTTCATTGATCACCGGGATGATGCCAGCGGTCAGCAGGCCGTCGATGCAACCGCGCATGTTCAGGTAGTGGCGGCGTGTCTGGAAGTCGCTTTTACTGGCCAGGACCTGGGCGATGGTCAATCCCTGCTGTGCAAACAATGCGCGGTAGCTCTCCATCAGGCGCACCTGGCCGGTGGCGGCCAGTACCTGCTTGCGGGCTACCGGGTCGTTGACCCGTTCCAGTTTTTGCCCGGCAACGCCGCGCCCGGCGGCGACCGCGCCCGATGAAACCATCAACACCTGCCAGCCGTCTTCCGCCAGCCGGCCGATCTGGCCGGCCAGCTGCTCCAGCACGGCCAGGTTCAGTTCTCCCTGCTCATCGCAAAGCACCTGGCTGCCGATCTTGACGACAATACGTCCGCCCATGAAAGCTTGCCCGGCTTACAGGCCGAGCACGTCGGTGCCCATCTCGAACTCGATGTCCACCGGGATGGCCGCCGTGGACAGCCGTTCGATATCGGTCTGCAACTGGGGGCTGACGCCCCCCATTTCTGCTACAAACGCGTCGACCGCATCGTAATCGCCGTTGCCCTGCAGGGTCAGGATGCGGTTGCTGAGGTCACGGATGGCCTGTTCAAACTCGGCCACGTTGACGCGGTATGTGCCCGTGGCCTCATCGCGGCTGAAGGCGCCTGCCTGCTCGAAGAAGTTGAACCGGATCATGTTGGCGCGGCCGTGGGCGCTGCTGGCGCCGAAACGGATCGAGCGGAAAATACCGGCGAGGAAGGTCACGTAGTTGTCCATCACGACGCCCTCGCTGATTTCGCCTTTCTCGCGCAGCTTCTGCACCATGTACAGGCCGAGGATGTCCGCTTTGCCTTCTTCGAGTGCAGAGGCGTGTTCTTTCATCGCCTGGCGCACGGTGCCGGCGCCAGTGATCGTATTCTTGATGCCCAGGCCGTGCGCGACCTCGTGGAACATGGTGTTGCCGAAGAAAGCGTCAAAGGTGATGTGCTGGCGCTGGTCTGCAGCGATCAGCACATCGGAAATCGGCACCAGGATGAGGTTGTACTTGGCCAGCATGGCATTTTTAAGCTGCAGGCGGCGCGTGCCTTTCGCCAACTGCACTTCTTCGTCGTTGGGCAGGTTGATGGCGATGGTCTTGGAACCCGCGTTGCAGTCTCCAGCGTAATAAACCACGTCGTAAGCGTTCAGGTCCGCGTCGGAGCCCGGTGTCTCCGCCTTGTATTCGTCAGCAACCGGCAGGCCTTTCTGCAGTTCCGGCAGGTACTGCGCAAAACGCGCCAGGCGTTCGCTCCATTCCAGGTCCTTGATCAGCACGTAAGCCTCGTAGGCTGCGCGATAGCCGTACAACTGGTCTTCGTAGGTTTCGATGGGGCCGATCACGAGCTCGATCGGGTTGTTTTTCATGTCCATCCAGGCCATGTCGGAAGGCTGGAAATCGTCACTGACCAGGGCGTCTGCACGCATCGAAAGGTAGTTGGCGAATTCCGGGTCCACGGCCAGCGCGGAGGCTTTGCGCAACAGGCCGGCCGCTTTCTCTAACGGCTCGGCAAAGGCGACGTGGTAAGGCACCAGCTCAAGGCCGCCGCCTTCAGCACGCCTTACAAAGGAATAGAGACCTTCCTTGCCTTCCTGGTCCCAGGCCTCGAATTCTTCGCGGCTCATGTCCTGCGGGTAAAATTGCGCACCCAGGGGTTTGGGGCCGAAAGCTTCGACAAATGACTTGTTTGCATCGAGGCGGTCCCAGGGGCCGTAGTTCATCTCCGCGAAGTGACGCATTTTGGGGTCGTCGATAGCGGAAAGCATGGGTTCCTTGTCGCCAAAGGCCTGCCGCCAGAACAGGTCGTCCATGATTTTCGCCGCTTCGATCAGCAGCGGGATCATCTCTATCTGTTGCTCATCCAGGTGATCGAGATCGGCTATCAGGCGGAATTTTGCATAGATGTCGAAGCGGGAAGGCTGTTCGGCGGCTTCCTCGCGCACCGCGACCTCGGGTTCAGCGATGGCCTCGGTAACTTCTTCGGCCGGTGCCGGTGTTTCAGCCTGCTGGCAGGCTGTGAGTGAAAGTAACAGGGCGATTGCCAGAAAGTGCTTGAGCCGCATCGGGGTACTCCGTTAATTAGGCCTGGGTCGAACCCACAATAATATCAGAGAGATTGCATGGTGGAGTGTAGAAAAGCATCAAAGCTGTCCCCATTTAGTGCTGCATCAACTACAATTGCTCAACTTTGAAAAGGTTAGCGTTATGCCGATTTACGAATACCAATGCCAATCCTGTGGTCACGAACTGGAAAAAATTCAGCGCATGAGTGATGACCCGTTGAAAGATTGCCCGGATTGTGGCCAGGCCCAATTGCAACGCCTGGTGTCTGCTGCCGGTTTTCGCCTCAAAGGCGCCGGTTGGTACGAGACCGACTTCAAGAAAGACGGCAAGAAGAACGTACACGAATCCGGCAGCAAACCGGCGGCTTCATGCTCGACGGGAAGTTGCCCGGCTGCCAAGCCCAGTCCATCATCCGGCGCCGCCTGACCTGGCCGCGTTGTAAAAGCCCAATCCCGGAGTTTCGAAATGCGCACACATCTCTGTGGCGAAGTAAGTGAACAACTGACCGACCAGTCCGTGCAATTGTGCGGCTGGGTCGACGCCCGCCGTGACCTCGGCGGCCTGATTTTTATCGGCCTGCGTGACCGCGCGGGTATCGTGCAGGTCGTGGTCGAGCCGGACAGCCCGGCTTTTGCCGACGCTGAATCACTGCGCAACGAGTACTGCGTGAAGATCAGCGGCACGGTGTGCATGCGGCCGGAAAGCCAGTGGAATGAAAAAATGGCCACCGGCAAGATCGAGGTGGTCGCCGACAAGGTCGAGCTGCTGAATGCCTCCGCCCCGATTCCCCTGATGATGACCGACGAAGACGGCGAAGAAATACGCCTCAAGTACCGTTACCTCGACCTGCGCCGTCCGCGCATGCAGGAAAACATGCGCACCCGTGCGCGCATGTACCGGGCGATTCGTGACAGCCTGGACGCCCATGGCTTTACCGAGTTTGAAACCCCGATCCTGACCAAGGCGACGCCGGAAGGCGCGCGCGACTACCTGGTGCCGAGCCGGGTGCACGCCGGGCACTACTTTGCCCTGCCGCAGTCGCCACAGCTGTTCAAGCAGTTGCTGATGATGGCCGGCATGGACCGCTATTACCAGATTGCCCGCTGTTTCCGCGACGAAGACCTGCGCGCCGACCGCCAGCCTGAATTCACCCAGCTCGATATCGAGATGTCTTTCGTGGAAGAGCAGGACATCCAGGACCTGGCCGAGACCATGATTCGTGACGTGTTCCGCGACACGCTGGACGTCGAACTGCCTGAGTCATTTCCGCGCCTGAGTTGGCACGACGCCATGGACCGCTACGGTTCCGACAAGCCGGATTTGCGTATCCCGATGGAGCTGGTCTCCGTCGACCCGCACGTCGCGCACCTGGAGTTCAAGGTTTTTGCCGGGCCTGCCAACGACGACGGGTCCCGTGTTGCCGTGTTGCGCGTACCCGGTGGCGCCGACCTCTCGCGCAAGCAGATCGACGGCTATGCCGATTACGCGGGCCGCTACGGCGCACGTGGCCTGGCCTGGATCAAGGTCAACGACGCGGCGGCCGGTATCGAAGGCCTGCAGTCACCGGTCGCGAAGTTCCTCGATGACAAAGCCTGGCAAGGAATCGCCAGCGCCACCGGCCTGCAGAGCGGCGATATCCTGCTTTTTGGCGCCGGTGATTGGCTGACCGTCAGCAACTTCATGGGTCAGTTGCTGGTAAAAATTGGTCACGACCGCGGCCTGGCAGGGGACGGCTGGGCGCCCCTGTGGGTCAATGAGTTCCCCATGTTCGAGTGGGACGAGGATTCTGGCCGTTATATGGCCATGCACCACCCGTTCACGGCGCCAGCAGACGCGGACCACGAGGCCCTGCTGGCCGATCCCGGCCGGTCGCTTTCCAAGGGCTACGACATGGTCCTGAACGGCGCCGAGATCGGTGGCGGCTCGGTACGTATCCACCGGCCGGCCATGCAGGCGGCGGTATTCAAGTTACTGGGCATTTCCGACGAGGAAGCCGAGATCAAGTTCGGTTTCCTGCTGGAGGCGTTGAAGTACGGTTGTCCGCCACACGGCGGCATCGCGTTCGGCCTGGACCGGATCGCCGCGCTGATGTCCGGCGAGGATTCGATCCGCGACGTGATTGCATTCCCGAAAACGACCACGGCCCAATGCCTGCTGACTTCGGCCCCGTCCGCGATTCCCGACGAACAGGTCGCCGAACTGCATATCAAGAACCTGAAGATTGACGATTGACTGGCCAGCCAGGTTCCCAGCAACACGACACTGAACGCGCTGGTGTTACGGCCGCTTTGGCCGCCTATATTTTCTGGGGCCTGGCGCCGATCTATTTCAAGCTGATCCAGGCGGTCGCGCCGCTGGAGATCATCGCCCACCGCATCCTGTGGTCGATCCCCCTCCTGGCCGGTTTCCTGCTGTTGCGGGACCGGCACAACTTCTGGCAGCGCATGCGGCTGCCGCCAAAGACCATCCTGGCGCTGTTGTTGAGCAGTATCCTGGTTGCAGCCAATTGGCTGGTTTTCGTGTGGGCCGTGGCCAATGACCAGGTGCTGGAGACCAGCCTGGGTTATTTTATTGGCCCGCTGGTCAATTTCCTGCTGGGTTTCCTGTTCCTGAAAGAGCGCCTGACCCGGATTCAGACCCTGGGCGTCCTGATCGCCGCTTTTGGCACCGTCTACCTGGGCTGGTTCCTCGGCACGCCGCCGTGGATTTCGCTGAGCCTGGCGTTTTCATTTGGCCTGTATGGCCTGGTCCGCAAGATTCTCGGTGTCGGGCCAATGGTCGGGCTGCTGTGGGAAACCCTGCTACTGGGTCTCCCCGCGCTGGGCTACATCGCCTGGTCGTTGAAGCGCGGCACGCTTTCCTTTGGCGCAGGCGACCTGCAGATCGATTTCCTGCTGATCCTGGCCGGGCTGGTCACCATTTTGCCACTGGTTTGGTTCAACGTGGCGGCGCGCAACCTGAAACTTTCCACCGTCGGTTTCTTCCAGTACATCGCGCCCTCGATGACTTTCCTCCTGTCCGTGTTCCTTTATAAAGAGCCGTTTACCCAGGGGCATGCCGTGGCCTTTGCCTGTATCTGGTTTGCGCTGGCCATGGTTTCGGTGGAAACCATTCTGCGCTCGCGACGCCTGCCGGTGGGTCCGTGATGGACCGTAAAGACGATGGCGAGATTATCCTGGTCCATGGCCTGTGGTTCGGTTCCTGGGCCATGTTCCGGTTGGCGCGAAGGCTGGAAAAGGCTTCGGGCCTTCCGGTTCGCCGGGTCAACTACCGCACCACACGTGGTGAGCTGGCTGACCATGCAAGCCGTTTGCACCGTTTCGCCCGTCAGGGCGGTGCAGGCAGGCAACATCTTGTCGGCCACAGTCTGGGTGGCCTGGTGGTTCTCAAAATGTTGTCTGAATTTGATGATATCGCCCCGGGCCGGCTGGTTTTTCTTGGCAGTCCGCTGCACGGCAGCACCGTGGCGCGAAAGGCGGAAAAAATTCCAGGCGCCACCGTATTGCTCGGAAAAATCCGCTCGGCGCTGGAACAGGGGTACCCGGCCATTCCGGGCGGCCGTGAAGCCGGTATGATTGCCGGCTCGAAATCCATTGGCCTGGGCTGGATCGTGGGCGGGACAGAAGGGCCGGGTGACGGCACGGTGGCCATCGCAGAGACCGTGGCTGACGGATTGACCGACCATTGTATTCTGCCGGTTACGCACACCGGCATGCTTTATTCGCCCGCAGTGGCGGAAATGACCGCCCGATTCCTTGAAACGGGCGCTTTCGGCCGCCCGAACGCGTGATAAAATAATCTGTTTAGTTCTCCAGGGGAGTTTTTATGGCCGGACACAGTAAATGGGCCAACATCCAGCATCGCAAAAAGGCGGTGGACGCCAAGCGTGGAAAAATCTTCACACGCGTCAACCGTGAGCTGACCGTCGCCGCGCGCGAAGGCGGCAGCGATCCGGACGCCAACCCGCGCTTGCGCCTGGCGATTCAGAAGGCCAATGCGGCCAATATGCCCAAGGACACCATTGAGCGCACGATCAAGAAGGCGGCCGGTGAACTCGAGGGTGTGACCTACGAGGAAATCCGCTACGAGGGTTACGCCCAGGCGGGTGTCGCGGTAATGATCGACACCCTGACCGACAACCGCAACCGCACGGTCGCCGAGGTGCGTCACGCCTTTTCCAAGCACGGTGGCAACCTGGGCACGGACGGTTCGGTTTCCTACCTGTTCTCCAAGATCGGCGTATTGAATTTCGAGCCGGGCACCTCGGAAGACGACGTGATGGAAATTGCGCTGGAAGCGGGCGCGGATGACGTGGTGACCGAAGAAGACGGTTCCATCGAAGTGCTGACCTCGCCGGAAGCCTATACCGATGTGCTGCTGGCCATGGAGGAGGGCGGCCTGATCCCCGCCGAATCGGAAGTGACCATGCGCGCGAGCGTCGAGGTGGAACTCGATGACGAAACCGGGGCCAAGGTACTCAAGTTCCTGGATATCCTCGAAGACCTCGACGACACCCAGGCAGTTTACTCAAATGCGGACATTCCGGACTCCGCCTATGAGGAGTAAGCAGGGAAGCGAGACTCTCCATGTTTGCGGTTGGCGTCAGCCAGAAGCAAACTCCTATATCGTGTCGAGCGCAGGCAATGAAGGCGGAACGGTTTTGCCGCAGGCAAAGAAGAGCCGCTGGAATGCCGTCGCGCGTGCAGCCGCCTTCGGCCGCAGGCCGGAGCAGGGAAGCGAGACTCTCTAAATGAGAATACTGGGGATTGATCCGGGATCGCGATTTACCGGTTACGGTATCATCGACGTTCGCGGCGACCGCGCCACGGCCGTGCATTTTGGCGTCATCAAGACCGGCGCCGGTGAGTTCCCCGAGCGCCTTGGGATTATTTTTCGCGGCATCCGTGACCTGGTGGTCGA
The DNA here is from genome assembly GCA_036351055.1 of Lysobacterales bacterium. Taxonomy (GTDB): domain Bacteria; phylum Pseudomonadota; class Gammaproteobacteria; order Xanthomonadales; family SZUA-36; genus JABDPF01. Next base: position 4,177 of record JAZBOH010000249.1, on the reverse strand, counting down.
GTACCGGCCGACCGAGGTCGCCGTTGAAAACGTCTTCGTCAGCAAGAACGCCTCTTCGGCACTGAAACTGGGCCAGGCGCGGGGAGCAGCGATTTGCGCCGCGATCTGCGAAGAATTGGCCGTGGCAGAGTATTCGCCGCGTTCGGTCAAGCAGGCCATTGTCGGCAAGGGTGGCGCGGACAAGGTGCAGGTACAGCACATGGTCTGTGTCCTGCTGCGGTTACAGGAAACGCCGCAGGAAGACGCCGCTGATGCACTGGCTGTGGCATTATGTCACCAGCATACGCAACAGAGCGTGAACCGGATGCAGGCTCTACAACGATGATAGCGCAGCTTTCAGGAATCCTGGTCTCGAAGAATCCCCCATTACTGGTGATCGACGTCAACGGCGTCGGTTACGAGGTCGAAGCGCCGCTCTCGGTATTTTACGACCTGCCGGGAAACGGCAAACCCGTGGTTATCCTGACCCACCTGTCGATAACGGACACGAGCCACACGCTCTATGGTTTCGCCAGCGAAGCCGAGCGAACCCTGTTTCGCCAGCTGCTCAAAATCAGCGGTATCGGCGCCAAGCTTGCCTTGACCATACTGTCCGGGGCCAGCGGTGCTGAACTGGCGCAGTTCGTGGCCGACCGCGATACCGCCTCACTGACCCGTTTGCCGGGCATCGGTAAAAAGACCGCGGAGCGCATCATCATGGAGTTGCGCGACAAGCTGGACAAGCTGCCCCTGGCCCCGGGCGGCTTGCCTGGTGGTGGGCCGGTGGCCAATGATGCCGTCAGCGAAGCGAAGAATGCGCTGATCGCACTGGGTTACAAGCCCCAGGAAGCCATCCGCATGGCCCGTGCGGTTGTGCAGCCGGACATGGAAACCGAGGAGATTATCCGCCTCGCCCTGCAATCCACGGTGAAAAAGTAAATGCACGAAGCAGACGACCGGATCGTTTCCGCTGCCGATGGTGTTGACGATTTCGAATCTGAAATCACGTTGCGTCCCAAGACCATGGACGAGTACATCGGCCAGCCGGCGATGCGCGAAAAACTCGGTATCTTCCTGGAGGCGGCCAGGCGTCGCGGGGAAGCGCTGGACCATGCACTGATTTTCGGTCCGCCCGGCCTGGGCAAAACGACCCTTGCACACGTGATCGCCAACGAACTCGGCGTGAAATTACGCCAGACGTCTGGTCCGGTGCTGGAGCGTGCCGGCGACCTCGCCGCCTTGCTGACCAACCTGCAGACCGGTGACGTATTGTTCGTGGATGAAATCCACCGCCTGTCGCCGGTGGTCGAGGAAGTACTTTACCCGGCGTTGGAAGATTTCCAGATCGACATCATGATCGGCGAAGGACCGGCCGCGCGCTCGATCAAGCTGGAACTGCCGCGATTCACACTGATCGGCGCCACCACACGCGCCGGCCTGCTGACTTCGCCCCTGCGCGACCGTTTTGGCATCGTCGAGCGGCTCGAATTCTACAGCCCGGAAGAATTGTCCCAAATCGTCACCCGTTCGGCAGGGATTCTGCAGATTGGTATCGATAATGATGGGGCGATGGAAATCGCGAGGCGCTCGCGTGGCACGCCGCGCATCGCCAACCGGCTGTTGCGCCGGGTGCGTGATTATGCCGATGTGAAGGGTGAAGGTTATATCGACCAGCCCATCGCGGACGCCGCGATGAAAATGCTGCGCGTGGATGACCGGGGCTTCGACACGATGGATCGTCGCCTGTTGAAAATGATCATCGAGAATTTTGACGGCGGACCGGTTGGCGTTAGAAGTATTGCTGCCTCGCTGTCCGAAGAAGTGGGAACCGTGGAAGACGTGCTGGAACCCTACCTGATCCAGCAGGGCTATATCACGCGCACCGCCCAGGGGCGCCTGGTGACCGCAAAGGCCTACCGTCACTTTGGATTGAAGGTGACGGGTGACGGCGTCGCGGATCTTTTTGAAAACGAGTAACCCGTTTAGGGGTTTTGGGCGTTACTAAATGAAGGACGAAACAAATAACCGGGTTTTCACCTGGCCGGTGCGGGTTTACTGGGAGGATACGGACGGCGGCGGTGTCGTCTACCACGCCCGGTACTTGAACTTTTTCGAGCGCGCCCGGACTGAGTTACTGCGCGCCAGGGGCATAGACCAAACGGATCTGAAAGAACAGCATGGCCATATCTGGGTCGTGACCGAGATGGACATCAGGTTCAGAAAAGCGGCGAAGCTGGATGATGAACTCCTGGTTACCGCCGACTTTAAATGGATGAAGGGCGTACGGCAGGGTTTCCACCAGGAAATCACCCGTAAAAATGACGGTACTCTTGTCGCCACTGCGGAAGTGACCGCGGTGATGCTGCACGCGGATAGTTTGAAGCCGGCGCGCATGCCGGCCTGGATCAGGGAAAAACTGGAACCACAGGAATTCTGATAATGCAAAACGAATTACAAATCCTCGACCTTGTGATGCAGGCCAGCTGGCTGGTAAAGGGTGTCATGCTGATACTTCTGCTGGCGTCCATCGCGTCATGGATCATCATCTTTCGCAAGCGGCAGGTGCTGAACAAGGCTGAAAAGGAAGCGGATGATTTCGAGGAAAAATTCTGGTCCGGCACCGACCTGACGGCGCTTTACGAGAGCATCACCGCCGCACACCGAAAAACCGACGGCATGGAGCGTATTTTTGAAGCCGGGTTCTCGGAGTTTCTGCGCATGCGCCAACAGGGCCGGATGGGCCCGAACGCCATGGTCGAGGGCGCCCAGCGTTCCATGCGCATCGCGCTGACCCGTGAGACCGAGGAACTGGAACTGCGCTTGAATTTCCTCGCCACGGTGGGTTCGACCAGCCCTTACATCGGCCTGTTTGGCACGGTCTGGGGCATCATGACCTCCTTCCACCAGCTGGCCAACGTCAACCAGGCCACCATCGCGATGGTGGCGCCGGGTATTTCCGAGGCGCTGATCGCCACGGCCATGGGCCTGTTCGCCGCCATCCCGGCCGTGATCGGTTACAACCGTTTCTCCAACCAGGTGGAGCGGCTGGAAGTACGTTACGACAACTTCAAGGAAGAATTTTCCAGCATCCTGCAACGCCAGGCCCACCTTCTCGCCGAGGAGTAAGGCCTGATGGATTCCATTAAAGCGAGAAGAGGGCGCCGCCGGCCGATGGCCGATATCAACGTCGTGCCCTATATCGACGTGATGCTGGTGTTGCTGGTGATCTTCATGATCACCGCGCCGATGCTGAACCTGGGCGTCGAGGTGGAGTTGCCCAAGGCAGACGCCGAGCCCATGGACATGGAAGAGAACGAGGAGCCCCTGGTGGTGACGGTACTCGCCAACGGCGATCTGTACCTGAACGCGGGTGGTGATCTCGATGGCACCAGCAGCGGCTTGATCGATCCCGAATCATTGCGAACCACCGTGACCGCCATTGTGCGCCGCAACCCCGAGATCCAGGTGCTGGTCGGTGGTGACGAAGGGGCCAGTTACGGACAGGTCTACGGCGCGCTGGCGCTTTTGCAGGCGGCCGGTGTCGGAAAAGTAGGCCTGATGAGCGACCCCGCCGAGCTGGGCTACGGCGTGGAGGAGGAAACGGAGTAAGCCGTGTTTTCCTGGCAGGAATTCAATGCGATGTTCCGTGCGGTGACCGCGGCGCTCGCGGTGCACGTGTTGATGATCGCGTTGATCGTCGTCGGCACGATGGACTGGCAGCCCTTTAAAAAGGAACGGCCGGTCGCGATCGCCATCGAGGCGGTGATCGTGGACACCAGCGAGATCAGGAAACAGCGGGATGCGGCCCGTCAGGCCCAGGAAATGCAGGAGCGCCGCCAGCAGCGCGCCGCTGAACTCGAGCGCCAGAAGCAGCGCGAGGCTGAGGATGCGGCGGAAGCGGCACGGCGGCAGCGCGAACTGGAAGCCCAGCGCAAGCGTGATGCCGAGGACCGCCTGATGCAGCTGCGCCAGGCCCGGGAACGCAAGCTGGAAGACGAACGCCTCAAGCAGCAGCGGGAGCTGGACGAGATCCGCAAGCAACGCGAAGAGGCGGAACGCCAGCGCAAGCTGGAGCAGGAACGCCTCAAGCAGATGGAGAATCGGCGGCAGCAGCAAATTGAAGACCAGCAACGCCTGCAGCGCGAGGCGCTGGAAGCCCGGCAGGCCGAGGAACAGGCCCGGGAGTTCAGGGCGGGGC
>JAZBOH010000248.1:0-2585 GCA_036351055.1 Lysobacterales bacterium | reverse complement strand
TCATGCCGGACCAGTTGGACGACTACGCCAGGCGGAAAAACTGCGACATGAACGAGGTGCGAAAGCTGCTGCCTGCAAACCTGTCTGACTGAACGAGGGGGTCCCTTCTCTTTTACCCGGTCGCGGTGCCGTATACCCCTTTTCAGGGGTCGCTCCCTTGCGGGCACTTCCCTGTGATGCTTCTCTGACGACATCCTGTCGTCATATGCCCCTGTAAAGGGGTATACGACCCCACGACCTCGACTCAGGAACAGGCTTCGAGCTCACTATTTTTCGCAAGAAGAACTTGGGTGGGTGCCGACTGGGGAACCATCCCCTGTTTGGGCGAATATATAAGCGCAGGCGAGAGCGATTGTACGGTTTGCCCGCAGGGCAAGAAGTGCATGAGCGAAGCCGTTGCGCGTGCCGAGTATTCGGGTTGAGTAGGGGACGATTGGCCCGGATGGCCAATCGAGCTCAGAGGGCATCAGGGATGTGCCCTGTGAGCGGCCCCGTGCGAAGCCCGAATAGGAGGGCAGTCGCGAAGCGACCGCTGGCCATGAGCCCAAACAGGGGATGGTTTCCCAGGCGGCGAGCGACGGAATCGCAACCAGGTTTAAAGCACTTCAGCTACCAAACCAGGTCGTCCGGGACAGGAAAGTCCTCTTCTTCTTCGCTGCTACCGCTATCTAGCTCAACAACATGATCGGCCGCGATTTTCCGGACTGCTTCGGTGAGTTCTTTGTCGAGAAGGTGGTAGCCGCCTGACAGGTAGACAAGGCCCAGGTCTCCTTCAGCCAGCGCCCGATTCTGCTCTGCTGTCACGTAGACCTTGCGGATGCGGCTGCGGTACATGAAGTTGCGCGCCACCTCGGCGTCATCCTTGTTCAGGCGCTTGCCCTTGATGATTTCCTTGATGGCCTTGTTGATTTCGCGGCGCTTGCGGTCCTCTTCCTGCTTGCGCGCACGTTTTTGCTCGATGGTCTTTTTCTCTTCCCGTTCGCGGATGGCCCAGGCCTTGCCCAGGGGCATTTCGGCGCTGCCATCTCTTTCCGCTGGATTTCGTCCGGATGGACGAGCAGTGGCTGAGTGCCCCTGGCCGCGGCTCTTACCGTGCTTGCGCGGTGCTTTTTTATTGCCGCCTTTCGCGCGTTCCTTGGCCAGCCCCAGGGCCCGCAACTGGTCCTGTAGTGAATCTGCCATGGGGGGTCAGGGCCGTCCGATGGAGTAGTAACTGATCCCGCGGCGCCTGACGACTTCCGGTGACCAGATATTGCGTCCATCGACCACCACGGGCTGTTTCATCTCACGCGCCAGGCGGTCGAAGTCCGGGGCCCAGTATTGCTTCCACTCGGTCAGCAGAACCAGTGCATCGGCGCCCGCGGCCGCCTCGTAAGGGTCGTCCACGGTACTGAAGCCGTCCCTGCCCGCAAAATACCGGCGGGCTTCTTCCGCTGCTTCCGGGTCGTGGGCACGGACAGTACCGCCCGCAGCGAGGACGGACTCGACCAGGTAAATACTCGGCGCTTCGCGCATGTCATCGGTGTTCGGCTTGAAGGAGAGACCCCACAAGGCCACCGTCAGACCTTCCATGTCGCCATCGAAATGTCCTGACAGCAGGGTAAAGGGAATGTGCTTCTGCCTTCCATTCACGGCTTCCACCGCCTGCAACATCTCGGCCTTGTAACCGACGGAACTGGCCGTGTGTTCCAGCGCGCGCACGTCCTTCGGAAAACAGGAACCACCGTACCCGGCGCCCGGGTAAATGAAGGAGTAGCCGATGCGGGGATCCGAACCAATACCATTGCGCACGTTTTCGATATCCGCGCCAACACGTGCTGCGACGTTGGACAATTCGTTCATCAGGCTGATCTTGGTCGCCAACATGGCGTTGGCGGCGTACTTGGTCAGCTCGGAAGAGCGCACATCCATGAACAGCAGTTTTTCGTGGTTGCGGTTGAACGGTGCATAGAGTTCGCGCAACAGGGCTTCCGCCGCCTGGTTGTCCACGCCAATCACGATCCGGTCCGGTTTCATGAAGTCGGCAATGGCGGCACCCTCTTTCAGGAACTCAGGGTTGGAAGCCACGGAGAACTCGATGTCGACACCGCGTTGCCTCAGCCTGGCGGCGATCGTGTCCCTGACCCGTTCACAGGTACCCACCGGAACCGTGGACTTCACCACCACCAGCAAGGATCTGTCGAGGCAATCACCGATGGCGTCGGCCACCGCCAGTACGTGGCTGAGGTCCGCCGAACCGTCCTCGTCCGGCGGCGTCCCCACCGCGATAAACAGCACTTCGGCGTGTTCGACGGCCAGTTCGATGTCGGTGGTGAACTCCAACCGGGCCTGGCTGGAGTTGTTCGCAATCATCCTCTCGAGCCCCGGCTCGAATATCGGCACGACACCCCGGCGCAGGCCGGCGACACGCTCCTGGTCGATATCCATGCAGATGACATGGTGACCGACGTCCGCCAGCCCGGCGCCACTGACCAGGCCAACGTAGCCGCTGCCCACGATGGAGATGCGCATGTCTCTGCCCTACTGGATACCCAGCAGTTCCACTTCAAAAATCAACGTTGCATTCGGGCCGATGGACGGCGGGC
>JAZBOH010000247.1:0-48139 GCA_036351055.1 Lysobacterales bacterium | reverse complement strand
CCCGTTTCCTGGAAATTGCCCTCGTACATAAGTGTCGGATCAAATTCCAGGCCAAACTCCTTGAGCGCCCTGATATGTCCCTGCAGACGCGCGTCAGCGTCGTTTTTCCATAATGGCCCGGAAATGTAGGCGACTTTACGGTGCCCAAGCACCAGTACAGATTTCGTGGCCAGGTAACCGCCCAGTTCGTTGTCGAGGTAAATACAGCGCTCCGCAATTTCAGGAATGTGGCGGTCCAGCAATACAAACGGTGTGGCGAACTTTTTGCTCATCTCGACCAGGTAATCGTCCTTGACCGCATCAAGGCGCAGGATCAAGGCATCGCAATTTCGGGAAAGCAGAAACTCGATGCCACCTTTCTCACGGGAATCATCACTCTCGCCGGAGGTGATAATCACATGCTTGTGAGCGGTTCGCAGTTCTGCTTCGATGCCGCTGAACATTTCACCGTAAAATGGCCCATAGAAGACCGGCACCACCACCCCGACGCAATTGGACCGGTTGGATGCGAGCGTTTGAGCTGCCGAATTCGGACGGTAGCCAAGCGCCTTCATCGCTTCTCCGACTTTTTTGCGAGTAGCCGGACTGACCTTGCTGCTGTTGTTTATGACGCGGGATACCGTTGCAAGAGACACACCCGCCAGTTCTGAAACTTCGTAAATCGTCGACATTTCGTTTAAGACGCCTTTATTTTCCGATTCAACAGCAGTTCCCGGTATGCGTGGCCACTTTCTTTCAGGGTTCGTTTCTGCGTTGCGTAATCGACATATGCGAGGCCAAATCGCTTGCTGTAACCTTCCGCCCACTCGAAGTTATCCATCAGGCTCCAGGTGAAATAGCCGCGTACGTCCACGCCACTTTGCGCAGCCCGGTCCAGGGCGTCCAGGTGCTGCTGGATATACGCCGTTCGATCCGGGTCGGACACGATGCCATCCACCATCTCATCTTTGAGTGCGATACCACTTTCAGTAATAAAAACAGGAGGCAAGTCGTAGTCCTCATCAAGCGTCAGTAAAAGCTCAGTCAGTCCCTGCGGAAATATTTCCCAGCCCATTTCTGTGCTGGCAACACCCTCCGGTGTCAACTGGGCAAACGGCGTATTCTCTCCGGCCCGGAATACGCCGCGGGTATAGTAATTCAAGCCGAGATAGTCCAGGGGATGGGAAATGGTCTCCAGGTCGCCTTCCCTGACATCCGGCCGTAACGCTTCTGGCAGCATGTCCATCAACTTCGGATAAGCCCCGTCGAGAATCGGTTTTATGAACCAGCCATTGAAATACTGGTCCGCCAGCCTGGCGGCCAGGCGGTCGATTTCGGATTCGGTTTCCGGGTAACTGGGGGACAAGTTCAATACGATACCACTGAGGCTATCCGGACAGTTTTCCTTCAACACCGGCATGGCAAGCCCGTGTGCCAGCAGCAAGTGGTGTGCAGCCTGTTTCGCCTTTGCCGGGTCTTTCAAACCCGGTGCGTGGATGCCCAACTCGTAGCTGAGGTAGGAACTGCAATAGGGTTCGTTCAGTGTTGCGTAGGAATAGACTCCGTTGCCGAGCGCCCTGCTCACCTGGTCGGCGTAGTCCTGGAAGCGGTACGCGGTATCCCGGTTCAGCCAACCACCGCGGTCTTCGAGATGTTGCGGAAGGTCCCAGTGGTAAAGGGTTACGAATGACTTGATATCGTTCCGATTAAGACTATCGATCAGCCGTTGGTAAAAACCGATGCCTTCATGATTCAGGGAGCCATCCTGCTTGAGAACGCGCGGCCAGGAAATGGAAAAGCGGTAGGCATCAAGACCCATGCTGACCATCAGCCCAACATCTTCTTCCCACCGGGCAAGGTGATCACAGGCAACCCTGGCATTTGAACCGTCCAGAATGGCGCCTGGTTTTTCGCAGAACGTGTCCCAGATGCTGGGCATCCGTTGATCTGCGCCGCCCTCGATCTGGAAGGATGAAGTAGCGACGCCGAACAGGAATTCAGACGAGCGCATGGGAGAACCGGCGGGTAGAACAATTTTCATCGTATATTATGGTCATCGCCGGTAAAATGTAAGCGTTTACATTCTATCTATAGACTAACAAAATTTCAAAAAAACACCGGATTAAAGCCAGGTCAGGTCTTTGCAGACGGTTTATCACGGGCCGGGCAGTACTGCTTTATGTAATCGGCGTGCTTCGGCAGTCGCGCCAGGGTGCGGTCGACATTACCCTTGATGCCCTGCATGAACCCGGTCAGTTCCTTGTCGCTCATCACATCGGCGGTCGGATGATACTGCTCGGGCACGATGCCCTGCCCGAGCATGACCTGGATCCACGAGTTTTCCGCGAACAGCTCGCCGGGCTCCTTGTGCACCTTGCCGGTTTTCCGGAACAGCTCAATGCGGTGCTCCAGGGAAGCGGGAACAGACATGGATTGGCAGTGGCGCCAGAATGGGCTGTCCTGCCGGTCGGTCACCTTGTAGTGCAGGATGATGAAATCACGTATCTGCTCGATCTCGGTACGCGCCTGGCGGTTGAACTCGTCGATTTCCCTCTGGTTGATGCCGCTGTGCGGGAAGTTCTGCATCAGGCGAATCAGGTTGCGCGAGATCAGGTGGATGCTGGTCGACTCCAGCGGCTCAATGAATCCACTCGCCAGGCCCAGGGCAATCACGTTTTTATGCCAGGTCCTGCGTCGCGCCCCGGGACTGAAGCGGATTTGCAGCGGCTTGGTAAGCTGGGTGCCGGAGATGTTATTGAACAGCAGTTCGCGCGCGTCTTCATCGTCGATGTAACGGCTGCAATATACCAGGCCATTGCCCACACGCTGCTGCAGGGGAATACGCCACTGCCAACCGGATTGGTACGCGATAGAACGAGTATAGGGTATCGGGTCGGAGTCGGCCGCGGTCTGCACCGCCACGGCGCTGTCGCAGATCAGCCAGTGCGACCAGTCTTCGTAGCCAGTGTGAAGGGATTGCTCGATCAGGAGTCCGCGGAAGCCGGTGCAATCGATGAACAGATCTCCCTCGATAACACGTCCGCCTTCAAGCGTCAGCGACTCGATATGCCCTGTCTGGCCGTTCTTGCCGACCTCGCAGATCTTGCCTTCAACGCGTTTCACGCCAAAGCTCTCAGAGAACTTCCGCAGATACTGCGCATAGACGGTCGCATCGAGGTGAAACGCGTAGTTCAAGCCCTGCTTTGGCAGGTGGGCGAACCTGCTTTCCTCGGAAGCTCTCAGCTCCAGGCAGTAGTCGCCGTACGGCACCTTCGAGCCCCGCGCCCGGTCCTTCAGCCAGAAATGCTGGAAACCGGCGGTCCAGTGGTCTTTGCCGGTCACGCCGAAGGAGTGAATATAGTCCTTGCCCACGTCATGCCAGTTCTCGAACGAGATGCCCAGCTTGAACGTCGCCTGCGTGGCGGCCATGAATTCCTGTTCCTTGATATCCAGCAGTCGGTGGAAGGTAATCAATGGCGGAATGGTTGCCTCACCGACACCGATGGTGCTGATCTGGTCCGATTCGACCAGCGTGATATCGAGCACCTTGCCCAGGATCTTGCCGATGGTGGCTGCGGCCATCCAGCCCGCGGTGCCTCCACCGGCGATGACAACTTTCTTGATTGGCTTGTTCAAATCCGTTCCTCTAACTGACGCGGTTCACTGCCCAGGTTTCAACGATTAAGCTTGTTCAGCAGCTGGGCCCGGAGCTTACGGGCCATTGTGTCATCGATCGGCGACAACACACCCCTGCTCTTCTCGGGGATGTGCTCAACGCTGTCGTCATCGAACTCAAAAATGTAATGCCGGAATAGTTCTTGCCATGCATCCCGCTGGCACCTGGGAAGGTCACGCAAACTCAGGAATGCATGATCCAGAACGTGCGCCGGAGAACCCATGAAGGCCGGCGACTGCCGCCACCAGTAGTTGATCAGAACGTTGAATGCGTCCAGCCCCTCCACGTGGTGCCACCACATGCTCGGCAGAAACAGCGCATCGCCCGGCTCCAGGTCGGCGACCGCCGCGCTGGCCAGCGCTTTCTCGAACAGCGGAAAGCGCTCGAAGTCCGGCTGCTCGAAATCAACCAGGCTGATCGACTGGCCACCCGGATTGAAATCGAGCGGCCCTGGATACAGGTTTTTCAGCTGATCGGGTGGAAACACCGTAAAGCGGCGGTGTCCCGCCGCACACACGGCGACATTGTCCGGCACATCAAAATGGGCCGCAACGCGCGTCCGGTTTCCCAGCCAGATACTGGCCAGGGGATTGGCATCGCCAAGCCCGATGTCGTTGTTTTCGCGGAACCCCGTAAGGCAGGTATCCACGGTCGTCGAGCCCATGTAGAAGGCCGGCGGATCATCATCTTCCAGGAACTGGCGGATGCCTTCGAGAACCTGGGTGAGCTTGGTCTTGGCCGGCCGGTAATTAAAGCCGCTCATGTCCTCGTTGTAGAACACCCGGCCGCCTGAGCCCGGCGGCGCCAGGAACACGCCCACCGTCGCATTCCGGTAGAACCCGAGGATGTAGTCGATCGCAGCCTCTGCGGACTGCCGTGCCGCGGCAACCAGTGGCCAGTTATCGGCCAGGCCGCGCAGCAGCACCGGCTGATCCGATTTCAGGATTTCGTCCGGGACCCGGCCCGGCGAAATTCCGCTGACCTCGCGAACCTGGCGCTCAATGTTCAGCATCGGCCCCCATCATCACCAGGCGGTTTTTGCGCTCGACCAGGTCGGGCAGGTTGGACATGGAGGCAATGGCCATGTAGATCGGTTCGAGGAAACCGTTGTTGTTCAGCACAACCAGGTCATCGCCAGTCAGGCCTCTCAGTGAAGGTTCGTTGATCGTGTAGAAGCCCGACATGCGGTGTTCGGAGCCATCATTCAGCTCGACGTCCAGCACGAACGACTCGAGCAGGTCCATGCCGATCAGCATGTCATGAAAAGCCTGGTTGCGGTCGAATCCCCGGGCCAGGGTCTGCAGAATCGAATTAACCTGCTCGAGAAACTCGGTATTTCCACCGTGTTCGAGGAACAAAGGCTCACCATCGTCCCCGCTGACGCGCGGGCTTTCGGTGTCGATCGAAACGACCATCTCCTTGCCGGTGACGCCGTCTTCTTTCTGTTCCTGGTAAGCGATCAGGAAAGGCGAGCGCAAGATGTTCAGCGGTATGTATCCTGCGTCCCATCCGTCTTCACCCAGGAACAGGTTCTCATCTTCCCTGAATCCCAGCAGGGCGACGGACTGAAAGATGCCGCTGTCCGGGTTCTTGGAAAAAACGATCGGGTAGTGGCGTTGCAGGTTGCGAAACTCTTCCGGGAAGGTGGCGGTGAACCACTGCTTGTCACCCAGTTCAGCCGATCGCTCCTGCCGTACCCGCAGGTCCCTGTGATCGATGTTGTTGAGGATTTGATATCTGGCCATGCCTGTTCCCATTTTCTGCTTTCGGTGGATGATATATGGGGCTAAATTCGTTTCAACCCATGCTTGTTAACGTGCTCGATCAAGGCCCGGTTAGAAGGCAGCCCGGCCAGGTATTTTGCCGCCAGGGCATTATTTTCCCTGACAAACGGCTCGGCATCCTGCGGCCGGGTCGAACGCCTGGCCGGGGGTTCAGCAAGCTGCTCGAAGCCCATGCCATGTAGTACGAACTGGTAGCTCGCGGCTGGAAAAATTTCCTCGATCTCGTGAAAATCCCGGCGCGAAGGTGAGCGGTACTTCCAAATCTCCAACAATTCCTGCAAACGTGGCGAAACGGTCTCGCTGCTCCGGTTGTCGATCCAGAACTCGGAATCGCTGCGTTGGCTCAACAGGTAATGCAGCTTGAGAAAATCGATGATGCGCCCCCAGCGGTAAAGGGCCCTTTCATTGAAGCGCCGTGCAGCCGAATCCATCAGTTCGCGCGTTGCCGGCAGGTCGTCCGCAATCATTGCGGCCGACATTTCGATCAGCGCCAGCGCCGAGGCTTCCAGCGGCTCGATGAAGCCTGCGGCAATTCCAACCGCGACACAGTTACGGTGCCAGAAGACTTCCCGGTGCCCGGGATTGATGGAGAACTTTCGCACGGTCCCGGAGATTCCGTCCCAATCCCCACCCGTTTGGCGAACGTAGGACTCAAGCGCCCTGACCGCCTCTTCGTCGCTTGTGTGCGCGCTGGAATAGACGTGCCCGGTCCCGCGCCGCGTGGGTAAGCCGATGTCCCAAATCCAGCCCGCACTCTGGGCGGTAGAGATGGTATGCGAGGCAATGTCCGCATTTGCGTTTGCATAGGGCACCTGGACTGCCTGTGCCGTGTCGCAAAACAGTTCACCCGACCTGCTGACGAACGGTATTCCGAAATGGCCGCCGAGCAGCATGGACGAAAAGCCGGTGCAGTCGATAAACAGGTCGCCCTGCAACTCATCGTCGTTCGCGAGCTGCAGAGCCGCGATATCACCGTTATCCGCGGCACGAATTCCCCGCACATGTTCCAGCACGTGGTGGACGCCGAGTTGCTTCGTGCAATGTGCCTGCAGGAATTGGCCGAACTTTCCGGCATCGAGATGATAGGCGTAGTTGGCAACGGCCGCGAACTCGGGCGTCGCTGCCTGCTTGGGCGCCTTGCCCTGTTCGCATAGCTGCGGCTGGAAACTGACGACATCGGCATAGCGACGGTGCGGGTATGCAAGGCGCCACAACGGCGCCGCGTCCACCCGCCCGAAACCCGCTGGAACGGAAAACGGATGGTAGTAGTAGTCACCGGGCTCGCCGGTCACCCAGTGCACGAATTTCGAAGCTTGCTTGAAAGAAACGTTGCACTGGCGGATAAATTCCGTTTCGGAAACGCCCATCTTGCGCAGGGTGTCACGCATGGACGGCCAGGTGCCTTCACCCACGCCGACCGGATTGACATCCGGAGACTCGATCAGGGTGATGCGCGCGCCGCCGGCCCCGGCATCATGTTCTGCCGCCAGCACGCCAGCGGTCAACCAGCCGGCTGAGCCCCCGCCCACGACAACGATATTTCTGACCGGTTTGCTCATGCTCTGAAATCGACGAAAATATTCGCGGTCAGGCGTCCGCTGCGGGGATCGGGGTTGATATCCACCGCGGGATCGACCAGCCCCGAGTGCAGCAGGTTGCCGGGATAAACCACCAGGCGGTTCGGCTTGTAGGCGATTTCCTCGTACAGTTCGAACTGCCCCGCTGAACCGTTTATATAGCGCTGCGGGGGCTCTCCGTGTTTCTCGGTATAGGCCCGGCTGGAGGCCAGGAATTCACCCAGTCGCTCTGTAGTAATTCTCTCGAACCCGGTTGGCCGGTGCCGAAACAGGCCCGTGGAGCAAAACTCACCGGGGTTCAGGTAATGCAGAACCGCCAGGTACCAGCCTGTATTGCTGTCGAAGTGGGGCACGCATTGGGCCGCAGACAGCTCGTCCTCAGGTGTTGCGATAAGCGAATAAACCGTGTTGACGGGCTTCAGCTTGAGGTTGGCGGGCACCGCGTAAACCTGGTAGAGCAGACGGAAAATACTGTTCAACAACGGCACGACGTAGGAGCGTGGCAGCTTGGCACGAATTCCCGGGTAGGCCGATGTCGCATCGTCGCCGTAGGCGGCGCCGGTGCACGCGAAATCGATGACCTCGCTGGTGTCCTGGGCAAAGCCGTCGATTATGATCACTGGCGTTTGCTCCTGGCCCACGCGCCTGACGCTCAGTGAGGCACCCGAATTGACCTGTAGAGACGGTTCCCGCATGGTTTGAATGATACGCTGAATTTTGAGTTATTCGTAAGGATCGCCGGAAACGAAAAAGCCGCTGTCTCCAGCGGCTTTTTCGATGTCATGTCAGAACGCTCAGAAGTTCCAGCGCGCTCCGACACCGTAGCGACGACCAAGCTGCGTGACGAAGTGGGTCTGCAACTCCGACCGGCCGAATACGCGGGAGTACTCGTCGGTCAGGTTGAAGCCTTCGACAAACAGCGTGACGCCGTTTTCCATGGTGTAACTGACGATGCCGTCCAACTGCCCGTACTCGTCGGTGTACAGCGGGTTGGGATTGCCGCCGCCGTCGAAACGACCGGACAGAAACGCATCACGCCAGTTGTACGCGAGGCGTGCAATCCAGCCGTTCTTGTCGTAGAAGCCCACCAGGTTGTACGAGTCACTCAGCCCTTCGATCGCGAACTGGTCACCGATGCTGAAGTTGTCGTACTGGATGTCTGAATCGACGATGGTGTAGTTGGCGATTATGCCAAAGCCGCTGTCTCCGAAAATATGCTGCACAGCGAGTTCCCAACCATCGATCTCGGCATCCTGCTGGTTTGAGGGGACCTGGATATCGAATGTCGATGCCGGATCAGCGCCCTGTCGACCTGCGATGGTTCCTGTGAACCTGCCGTTCGAGTCCGTGCCGGTGATATTGACCGCCGGATCATCACCATAGGTGCTGAAGATGTACTGGCGAATGTCCTGGGCAGAGCTGTTACCTGCAGCCATGGCTTCCGCAACCCAGTCACCCTGGCCCGGATGGGGCAGACTGAACGGGGTATCCGTAATCTGGGTGATGCCGACGTAATTCGAAACGTCCTTGAAGAAGTAACCGACGGAAGCGTAGCTGCCGTTACCGTAGTACCACTCGAACGACAGGTCGTAGTTCTTGGATTCCAGTGGTAACAGGCCGGGGTCGCCCTGCTGGCCGGAGCCACCGTCCACGCGGACCAGGCTGTTGAGCGTCTGCCCGCCCTGGATATCGCCCCAGCCCGGACGGCCGATCGTTTCGCTGTAACTGCCGCGCACAATCACGCCGTCCATGACTTCGAGGCTGAAATCGAGGTTAGGCAGTATGTAATCGTATTTACCATCCAGCTGCGTGAAGTCCGGATCACCGAATACGATGTTGTACTCGTTATCACCGGCCCACAGGATCTGTTCAGCGATCGGCACCAGTGCCTCCGAGGTGACTTCTGTCTCCTCGTAGCGCAGTCCGGCACGCAGGTTCGCGTTCATGTTACCGATGTCGAAATTCCAACGGTATTGCAGGTAGGCACTGGTGGTTTCTTCCTTGGTGCGCCGGTCTGTCGTGAAGTCAGGTGAAGCGGCAAGCGTCTGGCCACGTGAAGCTTCCGCGATCGGAATCATCTGGTCCCAGTTCCAGACAAACATCTGGTTGAACAGATCGGGGTTGTTGCTGCCGGAGATGTTACTGAAGGCGCTGCGCACATCACGGATCTGCCACAACTCATCCGGGTAATCGTCGGCGGAACCGATGCCGCCCCAGTTGTCGTACTGCACATTGGAGAAGGCAGAACGATTGTTCACCTCGGTCCCGGTCACACCGAAGTCCAGGGTCATGGTGTCGTTCATGTCCCAGTAGCCGCTCAGGTCGAGCTGCTCGACTTCAGACTTCATATAGCTGTTGCGGAAACTGGCGCCACCGGTCAGCATCGCCGACGGGTCCAGCTGACCATTGGGGGTTTCCATGATCAATACCGGGAAGTCTGATGAATAATCGGCGGCCGTGGTGCCACGGTAGTACCCAACACCACCCAGCACGGAGTTCGAGCCATACGGGCTGGCTGCACCGGATTCAGCCTCCGAACTGTGCACGTCCAGTGCGAAACCGAGGCCGTCTCTTGCGATCCACTCAACGTTGAAGCCGATCGAGTTGTTCTCGTTCTTGGTGCCGAACTTGGCGCCACCGGCGCCGACGTCGGTCGGGTAGCCGTCGTAGAACTCACGATACAGGAGGGGTGCAGCAGCCGGGCCATCTTCCCAGGCACTTTCAGAGGCGCCGAAGTTGAACCATGCAGACAATTCGCTACGCTCAGTCTGTACTTCCATCTCGGAATAGGTGTAATCCAGGGTCATGGTCAGCGAGTCGACCGGACGCCATTGCAGGGTGAGCTGGCCGTTGATCCTCTCCCTTGAGACCGAGTTCAGACCGTAAAAGATATTCTGCGGAACCGAGTAAATGTCATCAGGACCCGGGCGGTTGGTGATGTTTTCGGAACCCGGAGCACCCGGCAGAGGGATCGTTCCCCAGTTGACCTCGTCGCCCCTGAATGACCGCCAGCCACTGGTAGCAGCTGCCTGGTTGTAACCCAGTTCGCGATCCTGGTAGATGCCGGTCAGCGTGATACCGAAAGTGCCGTCGGCGAATACATCGCTGTAGATGCCTGAAATCTCCGGTGTCCACTTTGGATCCTGCGCGGATTGATCGTAAACACCCTTGGCGCCGACACTGATCGTGCGGTCGCCGACATCCAGCGGACGCGCCGTGCGGATATTGACGGTCGCGCCGATACCACCAGTGGGGATATTCGACATGCTGGTCTTGTAAACGTCGACGCCGGAAACAGCTTCGGCCGCCAGGTTAGAGAAATCGAAGGCCCGCGACGTGGATGCCGCGGTATCCAGGATGGAGGATGCCGGCATTTGGCGTCCATTGAGCAACACCAGGTTGTAATCCGGGCCAATACCGCGAACGGTAATTCTCTGGCCTTCACCCGAAGCGCCGCCGGGACCACCACGGTCAATGGAGACACCGGTGATACGCTGCATGGCTTCAGCCAGGTTCGTATCCGGGAACTTACCGATATCCTCTGCGGAAAGCGCGTCGACAACACCATCGGCATCACGCTTGATGGCGGCCGAATCAATCAGGCTTCGACGTACACCGGTCACCGTGACCTCTTCCATCATGCTGGCCTCTTCCGAGCCCGAAGACTGCGCCATTGCGGGCGCGATGCCCACCACACCGAGTGCCAAAGCGATGCTGCTCGGCAGCGGATTCATTCTAAGTGCTTGTTTATTCAATGTTTGTGCCCTCTATGTCTCTTTTGATTTCCACCTAAACACGTACTGTCGCTTCTCTCAACATCTGCATACTAACTCTTTCGAAAATAAAATGAAAGCGCTTACACGCTTATGTAAACGATTACATTTCCGCCAGTATGCCAGGACAGCAGAAATTGAGTCACGGGAGTCTGGAGTATCCGGCACCCATTTTCGGACTTTTCTGTCGGTGACAGGAGGAATGAAGCAGGAGCACGGAAACTTGCAGGAAATTAGCTGAATGCGGCAAATTCGCAGAATTCAAATTATGTGTATATAATCATGAATATCCTGACAAGGACGTTGAGGATGAAAAACATGGAACAGTTTCACGTGATCAGTCTGCTGGGCGCGGATGCCCGGCTTCTCGACCGCAATACCGATCTCTCCCAAGCCACACGCAATCTGAACAGGAAAACACTCAAGCTGCATTTTCAGCACGCAATGTCGTGGCTGTTGCGCGGCCTGTTAGTGGCATCACTTTTCCTGCTGGGCCGATTTGTCGTGGATAGCACAATTGGAGGCGCACTCAGCTGGACAGCCGGTTTTCTCGCTATCTACCTGCTCTGGTATGTGTGCAAAGGGCACCTGACGATCCAGAGTGACCGGCAGGCAAAGCTCTATTGGGTTCAGAACGACGCGAGTAATCGGGAATTCAGCTCCAACGACCCGATTGTGGCCAGCATGCCACAGCAGGAAGCAGCTGACTCGGCACCCTGGTACGGAAGCGCAGCTTCCTGACACCAGGCCGCCGGATTGTACCGGCGAACGCCCTACTAAACGGGGGTCAACGCTCTTACGATTTCCGTATGCTCCCGGAAGCCGGGTTTATGGCTCCACGGCATGATTTCACTCATGTTTCGCCCCCCTTGGTGGAAGGCATTTGCGCCCGCTTACGCCGTGCCAGTCGGTAACCGTGCTGGTACATATCCTGGAACAGCAACAGGAATATCACCACGCCCAGAAGCGCCGCTGAAAAACTCCATACGGTCAGCAAGGCTCGTTCGTGCACCAGGGTCCAGATAAACTGCAGCACACAGAGCACGGAAACCACGACAAGCGTGAGGCGGCGTCCGATCTTGCTGACGACCAGGGCCCCGAACGGCGCACCGATCGCCACAACCGGCGCTGCAGCCAGCCAGTTCTCGAAGGTGCCAGGCTCAAACCCGCCAAACAACAGTTTGAAGGCGACGCCTACCAGCGACGTGAAGGCCATCAGGACCACGGAAGTGGGAATGGCGATCTTCAGGTCTGCGTGGCACCAGAGCACCAGGAACATGTAGAGAAACATGTCGATACCGACACCCGTGATGCTCGCAATGGTCAGGCCGCCAAAAAAACCGACAATGAATCCGACCCGATGGTCGAAGCCAATGTCGTGAGGCGTCATGCCCTCGTAACTGGTGATCTCCCTGATCCGGCGCAGGTGTAACAGGCCAAAGCTGCACCACATGGACGCAAAAAGAAGCTTGATAAAGAGGTCAGAAGCAAGCGGTGCAACGAACAGGATACCCAGCGGTGTGCCGATTAGCGCACCCGGCAACGCCGCACGCAACATTGGCCATTCAAGTTCCTGCCTGCTGCACAGGATGTAGATACTGGCGCTGGTCATGCCGACCGCCTGGATGGCAAAACTGAAATCCCTACCCAGCGTGGCAGGCAGGTCCATAAACAACACCAACACCGGAAATCCGACCGTGCCTCCGCCCATCGGTGTGGAACCGGCCACATAGGAACCCATTGCCATCGCCGCCGCCATCGGCCAGTGTTCCAGGACCGTGCTGAGGTAACCGCCAAAAATAACCAGTGCCAGCCAGGCGCCGTAGAACACTACCAGCCAGGTAATAAATGGAGCCAACTGCTTTCGCTGCATTTACGTTTTTCCCCCAACACCAACTCGAGTTCTTCCAGCGATTTGCCCTTGGTTCCAGGCAATAGCCAGCCCGGCAATACAAAAGCGACCTGACCGGGACCACCGTATATGAGGAATATGGCCGCGCTGCCCAGACGGTGTAATTCTCCCGGGAAAACAAATTGAACCATAAAACGGGTAACTCGGGGCCCCGAGTGAAACCACTGAGGCGAAACAGAGCTCAGAAAAGTGCTTTTCATGCATCCGTATCAGCTATTCCATTGCGCGCCAGCGTTCGATGGCTATGCTGAACCGGTCAGCCAGGTAGGAATTCACCTCGAGCCGGGTATCACCCCAGTAACCGCTGTTGTAGGGCGGGCCCCACATGGCCTGGGCATCCCAATGGCAGTTGATGTAGGCCAGCGCATAGATAACGTCACTGTTTTTATCCATCAGTTCGAACACCGGGGCGAACCAGGCATCCCAGATTTCCTCGGGGCTACGATCAACCCTTCCCTCACCGGGTTTGCCGTCCAGCATCGGCGTGATGTGTGAATTGCTTCCGTTGGCCAGGTCGAACCCCTGGGGGGCCGCCTCGGCGATCATCACCGGCTTGCCCTTTTCCCTTGCCAATTCGAGCATCCGCCCGATCAGCACACGGGCGGTGGGCGGAACAAATGCCGTTTCTACAGAAGGTACTTCGTCCAGCCCAATAAACAATGAAACGCCCATCCAGTCAACGTAGTCATCACCCGGGTACCACTCGCGGTAGTCGGTGTAAGCACCATCGGCCAGCACATCCAGGGGAAACGCCGCGGCCTGCCAGACATACTCAACGTTGCTTACACCTTCTGCACGCAGGATGTCGACGATACGCCGGTACACTTCAATGTAGCGTTTGCTGTTCTCATAGCCATGATTCCAGCCACCGTCAAATTCATAAGCAATACGAAGGTAGACAGGCCGGTCAACCAGGCGAATAAAACGCGCCAAATGGCGGGCATTGTCATCGAGTTCGCCGGAAACAATACGGTCAAGGCCACCGGGGTGTTCGTTTTCGGTAAGGGAAAGGCCTATCGCAAAACCCCCTTCGAATTCCGTGGCACTTTTCCAGGCATTGGCTGGACCGGCGCCCCAGTCCCAGTCTTTCTCGACCGGCTTTCCTTCCAGGTCCATACCCAGGCCACCATATCCGGCTTCTTCGGAAAGCAGGTTGTAGAAATCCAGGTAGGCGGTTTTAGCATCAGGTACGGGGCAGCATCCGCTCTGGTAGTACCCACGCACCGACATCAGGTCTTGCCCTATGATGAACAGGCGTTGCTTGCCAGGCGCATCCTTGGCAAGGCAGCCAGGGGACATCCAGGCTGCCAGTACAGTCAATGCAAGAATGAATAGCCGCTTAACGGCGATTTTCATCAACTGAACATGTAGTCGTTGAACAGGTTTTCGACCCACTCCTGTTGACCGCTGACATTTTCCGGCTCACCGGCTTCTGCGGCCAGGTTACGCAGGTCCGCCAGGGCCAGTTGTCCCGCTTCGAAGCGTTGGCCTTCACCGCTGTCAAAACTGGCGTAACGGGTGGCCTTGAACGCATCCAGCTTGCCGTCGCTGATGATGCGGTCGGCAATGACCAGGGCGCGGGCGTAGGCATCGATGCCGCCAATGTGGCCGATAAACAGGTCTTCGAGCCGGGTGGATTCGCGCCGCACCTTGGCGTCGAAGTTGAAACCGCCTGAACCCAGGCCTCCGGCCGCCAGCACGACCAGCATGCTCTGTACACAGTCGTACATGTCGGTCGGGAACTGGTCCGTATCCCAGCCGTTCTGCGGGTTACCACGGTTCGCATCGATAGAGCCCAGCATTCCGGCGTCAACGGCCATCTGCAGGTCATGGGCCGCGCTGTGACCGGCCAGCGTGGCGTGGTTGGCTTCGATGTTCAGTTTGAAATCATCCTGCAGGCCGTGTTCACGCAGGAATCCGATAACCGTCTGCGAGTCCACGTCGTACTGGTGGTACATCGGTTCCATCGGCTTGGGCTCGATCAGGAAGGTGCCCTTGAAACCGATGCTGCGGCCGTAATCCCGGGCCATGGTCAGGAAGCGGCCCATGTGGGCCAGTTCTTTTTTCGTATTGGTATTGAACAGGCAAGAATAACCTTCGCGGCCACCCCAGAACACGTAGTTCTGGCCACCCAGCGCAACCGTGGCGTCCAGGGCCGCCTTCACCTGGGCGCCGGCATGAGCCACGACGGCGAAGTCCGGGTTGGTAGAAGCGCCGTTCATGTAGCGCGGGTGCGAGAAGACATTGGCCGTGCCCCACAGCAACTGCATGCCGGTCGCGTCCTGGCGTTCTTTCGCCATCCCGACCAGTTCCTGCAGGTTCGCTTCGGACTGGGCCACGCTGTCACCCTCGGGTGCGATATCGCGGTCATGGAAGCAATAGAACGGCACGTCCATCTTGGTAAAAAATTCAAACGCCGCGTCGATCTTGCTGCGCGCATTGACCATCTTGTCGCTGCTGCCACCCCAGGGGTGCACGCGGGTGCCGGGGCCAAACGGGTCGCCGCCATCGGCGCAAAACGTGTGCCAGTAACACACGGCGAAACGAAGGTGGTCTTCCATGGTCCTGCCGGCGATAACCCGGTTGGCGTCATAGGCCTTGTAGGCAAGCGGGTTATCGGAACCCGGGCCCTCGTACTGGATTTGTCCAATGCCGGGGAAATATTCCTTGTCACCGGTAAAAAGTGTTCTGCTCATGTTCCTTGCCTCGCTTACGGTGTGTTGATGCTTGTCAGGTTCATGGAAATCGTTCAGGCATACAGCGGCGTAATGGTCTCGACCGCTTCCTGGTACTTCGCATACGCCTCGTTGTAATAGTTCACGGCGGATTTGCCGGGTTCACAGCACAGCGCCTCGTTCCTGGCCAGGTGCCGGTCGGCCAGGCCTTGCATGTCGGTTTCGTTTTCCAGCACTGCCAGCGCCTGTAAGGCGGCACCGAATCCGGCGCCTTGGTCCTGCGCGAGCACCGTGACCGGCGCGTTGCAGACGTCCGCCACGACCTGGCGCCAGGTGGCGCTGCCTGCGCCACCACCGGTCAGGAGGATCTCATCAGCCTCGATGCCCAGTTCGCACAAGCGGTCGACACCGAAGCGCAGGGCGAAGGTGGCGCCTTCCATTGCCGAGCGCAGCAGGTTCTCGCGCTTTGTATTCTGGCCGTCCAGGCCGACGATACAGGCCTTGGCGTTAGGCAGGTTGGGAGTGCGTTCTCCGTTGAAAAAGGGCAGCGTGATCACGCCATCCGCGCCACGGGGAGACTGGCTTATGGCCGCTTCGAAAGAGGTCATGTCGGCATCCAGCACGCCGCGCATCAACTCGGTAGTCACCGTGCAGTTCATCGTGCACATCAAGGGAAGCCAGCCGCCGGTAGACGAGCAGAAGGCTGCAATTTCACCCCGTGGGTCGATAACCGGCTGATCTGAACAGGCATAAACAGTGCCGGATGTTCCCAGGCTCATGGTGACCTTGCCCGCACTGACGTTGCCAGTGCCGATCGCCCCCATCATGTTGTCTCCGCCGCCGGTGGATACCGGTATGCCTTCCGGCAGACCGGTTTTTTGAGCCGCCTCAGCGCTGACATGGCCGATAATCCCCATTGCGGTGCTTAAACGAGGAAGGCACTGCGACAGGTCACGATCGGGATCCACCGCGCCAAGCATGCCGCGCGACCATGTGCGCGTTCTGATGTTCAGCAGCCCGGTGCCCGAAGCGTCACCGGCTTCCATGCAGCGTTCACCGGTCAGGTAATAGTTCAGGTAATCGTGTGGCAGCAGGATGCAGTCAAGCTGGTCATAGAGGGCCCCGCCATGTTTCGCGAACCAGCGGATCTTGGAGGCCGTGTAACCGGGAACGATCAGGTTCCCGACTTCGTCCAGGCACTTCTGCGGCCCGCCGTAGGCCGCCATGATTTCATCACACTCGGCAACCGTGGACGTATCGCACCACAGCTTGACCGGCGCCAGCACCCGGCCGCTCTCTGAAACCGGGACAAAACCATGCTGCTGGCCCGATACGCCAACAGCCACGGCCGACTGCCGCACTTCGTGGCCCACCCGGTCCATAACATCATGCAAAGCGCTCAGCCACCAGTGTGCTTGCTGTTCAGCAGCGCCGTTATCGTCCTGGTAGAGGTCGAGCCGGGCACTCCCGGACACCACGACTTCACGCGCGTCGAAGTCATAAAATATGACTTTCAGGGACTGGGTGCCCAGGTCGATCCCAACAACAGTTTTCATTGAACTAGCCGGCTTGCCGCATTTTGTAAACGTTTACATTATACACGGCTACCGGGTACGCTCAACTTTCGAATTCCATCACCAGCTGGCGGTGCCAGAGGTGCCCGGGCTTGAGCAGGGACGAAGGGAAGCCTTCCACATTGGGCGCGTTGGGTGCGTTCTGGAATTCCAGGCAGAGCCCGGATTGCTTTACGAACGGGCTGGCCAGGGAATTACCCGTGTAGAACTGGACGCCCGGTCGGGAACTGTAGAGTTTCATCCGTATTCCGGTTTCAGGGGACGCGACCGAGGCGGCAATCGCCGGGTATTTCATCGCCTTGTTCAGCAAAAAGAAATGATCGAAACCACCTGCCAGTTCTAACTGGGGCGCAGGTTTTCCCAGCCGCTCAGCCAGGGCCACCTTGGTCCGGAAATCAAACACGGTGCCTTTTACGTTGCTGATGTTTCCTGTCGGCAACATGTCGGGGCCCATCGGCAGGTACAGTTCCGAGTTGATCCAGACCTCGTGGTTGGCGATGCTCGAATTGTCTCCGTTCAGGTTGAAATACGCGTGGTTGGTCAGGTTGATCACCGTTTCACTTTCCGCCTCGGCAAAATAGTCGATCTGCAGGCACATCCGGCTCACCAGGCTGTAGCGGACCGTCACCTTCATCCTGCCCGGAAAACCCTGGTCGCCGTCGGGCGATTCGGTACGGTACAACACCGCATTGGAGTTCGGGTCTTCGTCAACGCTCCAGAAATGCGTGTGGAAACCACCCAAACCGCCATGCAGGCAATGCCCGTGTTTCTTGTCATTGCAATCGAGTTGATAGGTTTTCCCATTCAACTCGAAACGGCCGGAATCGATGCGGCCGGCATAACGCCCCACGGTACTGCCCAGGCAGAAAGTATCACCGAGGTAGTCTTCGATGTCCGGATAAGTCAGAAGAACTTCCACCGGCCCATTGGCGGTCGGCACCCGCAATGACTGCAAGGTCGCCCCGTAGTTGAGCAGGCTGACGTTCAAACCGTTCTCGGCCTGCAATTGGGATGTCTGTATTTCTGAATTTTTTATGGTAGTCATCGGCGTATTGGCGTAACAGTTTGTAAACGTTTACAATCTTACACTATTCTCCTGGAGTTGAACATGAGCCGGGCCTCCATCAAAGACGTCGCCAAACTCGCAGGTGTGTCCATTGCCACGGTCTCGCGTTGCGTCAATGAGCCGCATCGCGTGCGGCCGGGAACCCGCGAACGGGTGCAAACAGCGATCAATGAAACCGGCTACTCGCCCAATACCTTGGCGCAAAGTTTTCGCCGCGGAAAAACCCATGTCATCATGGTGGTGCTTCCCTCGGTAGGGGATCCGTTTTTTACCGCTGTGATGCGCGGTATTCGTGACGTGGCAAGCGACAAGGGATATTCGCTGCTGATCAGCGAAACACAGTTCAACACCATGACGGCCGACGAGATCGGTTCCATGGTGGTTTCACGCCAGGCTGACGGGATTGTTCTGTTAGCCAGCCTGTCGCCGTTTGGAACGCGGGTTCTGTCCGCCACCAGCCACCGGGCCCTGCCGATGGTGATCGGTTGTGAAACCATCACCGATGAACTGGCCTCCTGCCCTGGCGTTCACATCGACAACTTTGCCGCAGCCAGGGAAGCCACCAGCTACCTGCAGGGGCTCGGCCATGAACGCATTGCTTTCATTTTCGGTGAACACAAGACACTGCTGACCCGGGACAGGGAAAACGGCTACAGGGAAGCCATGACCCGTGCGAACCAGGTCATCGATAGCGGCTGGGTGGTCGAAGGCAGACTCACCATCGAAGGCGCCATCGCAGCCACCGGGAAGCTCCTGGCCCACCCAAAACGTCCCACCGCCATTTTTTGCGCCAACGACGAAATGGCCATGGGTTGCCTGCACGCGCTGAAATCAGCCGGGCTCCGGGTGCCGGAAGACATTTCCGTGGTCGGATTCGATGACAACCGCTACGCAAAGATCACCGATCCGCCCCTGACCACGGTGGCGCAACCTGCCCGGCACATCGGTGAACGCGTGATGCAGCGGCTGTTGTACGAAATCGAGAACGGCCGCAGCAAGGACGCTGAACCCGAAATCGTGCCCCACGAACTGATCATCCGTGACTCCGCGGCGGCGCCGCCGAAACACTAAGCCCGGGGCAGTCTACAGAAAGACGTAGACCAGCAATGCACCAAAAATCATCGCAAACACGCCAGCCACGCGGCTGAGGTGACTGAGTTTCCCCGTGAGCCAGCGTATCAGGCGGGTGAAGCGCGTCCGTCCGAGTAACAACAGGAACAGGGCCGCAAAGAGCATCAGCCAGCCAAAAATCTCGACGATTTGCGGGAATTTTGAGTTAACCGACTGCTGGATCAATATCCAGCCCAGCAGGGCCCTGACAACGATGGCGGAGGCATAAACCCAGCCCTTGTCACTGTTCGACCCGAGAAAATCGAAGACAAGGGAGGGTCTGATCATCAGGACGACACCGGCCATAAAGATCAGGATAGCGAATAAAACGATAAGCAGAATCATGAAATCTCCTTCCCCCTGGAGGCTATCCTACTCCTTCGCCAGCTCAAGCAAAGCCTGCCCCTCCAGGCGGTAGCCGATCCATTCGCTCTGGGCGCGTGCGCCGAGGGACTCGTAGAAGCGGATGGCTGGCTGGTTCCAGTCCAGCACATTCCATTCGAAGCGGCCGCAGTTTTTATCCACCGCGATGCGCGCCAGGTATTTCAGCAGGGCCTTGCCAAAACCCTTGCCGCGATAGAGGGGTGACACGTACAGATCTTCAAGAAACAGGCCGTCGCGTCCCAGCCAAGTGGAAAAGTTCAGGAAATAGACCGCAAACCCCACGGGCTGGCCTTCACAGTAAGCAATCAGGGCCGCGGTGGTCGTTTCCGGGTTGAATAGCCTGGCCGCGATGTCCTCCTCGGTTGCCACGACCGCGTCCGGCTCTTTTTCGTATAGGGCCAGTTCGCTGATAAAGCCGAGGATGATGCCGGCGTCTTCTGCCGTCGCTTTCTGGATATGCAGGTTCAATTCATTGTTTCCATGTACAAGTTTTGGCTGCTCATCAGGCGCTGCCTTGTTGATCAATCCGGAATATACCGATAGTGACCCGTTACCGGGTATTTGAACAGCATGTCTTCAAGCACAGGTCCCGCGCCAATGTTGTGAACAACCATCCGCCGCCCGCTGGCGGGGTCCACCCTGTCGCTGACGATCCCGATATGGGGCAGGTTCCCGGGCAAGGTCCATGTCACGATGTCCCCGGGTAGAAACGCATCAGCCCGGTCGGATACCGGCAAGTCTGTGCCATGACGTTTAAAGAACACCTGCAGATTGGGGACCCTTCGGTGGTCGATGTTGGAATCCGGTTCTTGCAGGCCCCAGATCCGTTTTGAAGGATAGCGCTCAAAGTTCTCTGACATATCCTCGTGAACCAATTGTTGCAGGTCTGTCCCGGTGGCCCTGTATGCGCGTATGACCACATCCGTACACACGCCGACATCGGCGGGGACGTCACCTCCCGGGTAGGCGATAGTCATGTAGGAGCCATCGTAGCGTACCGAATGCGTCGTTCTCTCAAGCGCTGCCGTGGCCAAAGCCTGTTCGAACGAATCTGCAATCGCAGCAACAGGAAGCGAGAAGAACACAATAGCGGCGAACAGCAACTTCATTTCATCATCAGCCAGGGGCTGGCATCCCCATAACCCCCTGTTTCGACCTGACCGGGCACCCCGGCCAGCATTTAGGATAGTATTCTAGCAAGCCCGGGCCGCAGCCTGGCTGCAAACCGAAGACCCGAGGACACCAAGAAAATTGAGGAATATGTTGATACCGTTGAAAACGATAGGCCGGGCAGTTCTCTGCCTGTCGCTCGTGGCCTTGCTGGGGGCCTGTGCCAGCGCACCGATCGACTACCCCCGGACGCCGTCCGCGGCACTCACCGATACGGGTGGCACGGCGCTGGCCAAGGCCAGCGCCGACTGGCGAAAACAGTCTCCTATAAGCAATGGCTTCTACCCGCTCACCAGGGGCAAAGATGCGTTTGGTGCACGTCTCAAGCTGATCGAGGCTGCAGCGGCCAGCATCGATGTCCAGTACTTCCTGATGAAGCCGGATGACGCGGGGCTGGTCTTTTCAGCCAAGCTGATCGAGGCTGCGGACCGCGGCGTGCGGGTGCGGTTTCTGCTCGATGATATTTTTACGACGGTAGATGACGTCGGCCTGAGCCTGCTGGATGAGCACCCCAATATCGAACTGCGAATCTTCAACCCGGTCTCGCGCAAGGGCATTGAGGCTTTGAATTACGCCGGGAACTTCAAGCTGGCCAACCGGCGCATGCACAATAAGTCATTCACCGTGGACAACCAGGTATCGATCGTGGGGGGGCGAAACATCGCGGCCGAATACTTCCAGCTCGAAACAAGCGGGGAATTCATCGATTTCGATATGCTGGCCAGTGGCCCCATCGTGCAGGAAATCTCGGCTTCCTTCGATACCTATTGGAATCACAAACTGGCCGTACCTTTCGAGGCGATGCTGACCGATAAGGTACGGGGCGAGCAGGAGCAGCGGCACCAGGAAGCCGTGCAGAAGATACGGCAGTCCGGGTATTCCATTTACGCGGATGTCACCAACACCGAGGTCATGCAACAGCTCCTGGCGGGCGAACTCGATCCTTACCTGGCGGGCGCCCGGATGATTGTCGATGATCCCGACAAGTTGCTGAATAAAATCTCGATCGAACAACAGCGGGTGACCCGGGAAATATGGAGGCTGCTGAACGCAGCCCAATCTGAGATCATCATCTACACCCCCTATTTCATCCCCCGCGAAAGGGGTCTGGACTTGATCAGGGCATTGACCGCGAGGGGTGTGCGCATCGTTCTGATAACCAACTCGCTGGCCACCAACAACCATACGCCGGTTCACTCTGCCTACGCGTCACACCGCAGGGATGTGCTGGAAGCTGGTGTCGAGTTGTGGGAAGCCCGGGCCGATGCGGCCAAAATCACGGCTCCCGACGGCAGCACGCAACTGGAGCAGCTGACCCTGCACACCAAGGGCATCCTGATCGACCGGCAAATGATCTTTGTCGGATCGCTCAACCTGGACCCGCGCTCGATCGACATCAACACCGAGATGGGCGTTCTGATCGAGTCACCCGACCTGGCGGGGAAATTGACCGACAGCACACTGGCAGGCGTCGGTAGTATGGCTTACCGGGTGAAGATGGATGAAAACCGCAAACTCAGCTGGCATGCCACCATCGACGGCAGGGAGGTGGTGGAAACCAGGGAACCCCAAACCTCTGCGTGGCGCCGCTTCCAGGCCTGGTTTATGAAAATAGCACCTGAAGACCAGTTGTAAACCCGGCTGCTACCGCAGGTATTTGTTGAAAAACCCGATGGTCCGGGACCAGGCCAGTTCCGCCTCTTCCGGGGCGTAGCGCCCGGTGGAGTCGTTGTGGAAACCGTGGTTCACTCCCTCGTACACGTGGGCGACGTAGTCGACGCCATTGGACTTGAGCACTTTTTCGTATTCCGGCCAGCTGGCATTGACACGTTCATCAAGACCGCCAAACTGGAGCATCAAGGGTGATTTGACATTGCCCTGCAGCTCTGCAGCCGCGGGGGTGCCATAAAAAGGCACACCGGCATCCAGTTCGTCCGGGATGGTGGCAGCCAGCATGTTCACGATATAGCCGCCAAAGCAGAAACCCACGGCGCCCAGCTTGCCGTTGCTCAGTTCGTGGCTCTTGAGAAAGCGGGCCGCCGCGATAAAATCCTCTTCCATCATGGCCCGATCCATGCCTCTCTGCATGGCGCGGCCTTCGTCATCGTTGCCAGGATAACCGCCGATCGGGTACAGGACGTCCGGAGCAAACGCGACAAAACCCTGCAAGGCCAAGCGCCGGGCGACGTCCTTGACGTAGGGGTTCAACCCGCGGTTTTCGTGCACGACCAGGACCACCGGCGCCTGGCCCGCGAGTTCCCGTGGTACAACCAGGTAACCCTGGCATTCGCCGTGACCCCGGGGCGAGGAAAAACGGGCGTAGGTCGCCTTGATGGCCGGGTCGTTGAATGAAACCTGCTCGGCTTCGGCATAGTTGGGCAACAAGGCGGAGGTCAGGACCGCCATGCTGAAACCCAGGCCGGCCAGCCCGGCCAACCGTGACATGAACGTGCGCCGGTCGATCAAGCCATGTGCATACTCGTCGTACCAGTCGAAGGCTTCCTGGGGAATGGGCCTCGATTCGACAGCCATGTCCCGGTTTTCTATTTGCTGGTTCACAAATCCTCTCCTAATTCTTCCGCCAAGATCAGCTGTAACGCTTTCTCAGGTAACTGAATACGGCCCGCAACCCCAGCGCCTCGCCCCCCTGTGGCCGGCCAGGGCGGTCTGCCTGGTTCCAGCCAAAAGTATCGATATGCACCCAGGGGATATCCTCTTCCACGAAGTATTCGAGAAACAGGGCCGCGGTGATGCAGCCGCCAAACGATCCCTTGCCGGCGTTGTTGATATCGGCAATCGGGCTCTCGATCAGTTTGCGGTACGGCTGGTAGAGCGGCATGGTCCACAATGGGTCTTCCACTTCGTCTCCTGCTGTTTGAATGTCGCGCGCCACGTCTTCGAAATTACTGAATACCGGTGGCAGGTCGGCACCCAGTGCGACGCGGGCGGCGCCCGTCAGGGTGGCCATGTCGATCACCAGGTCGGGCTGGTTCTCGCAGGCATAAGTGAGTGCATCGGACAGGATCACCCGGCCCTCGGCATCGGTATTGCCGATTTCAACAGACAGGCCCTTGCGGGTGGAGATCACGTCACCGGGCCGGTAGGCATTGCCGGCTACCGCATTCTCAACAGCGGGAATCAGCATCAACAGACGTACCGGCAGTTCCTGCTGCATGACCAGGCGGGCCAGCGCCAGCACGTGCGCTGCACCACCCATGTCCTTTTTCATCAGCGCCATTCCGGCAGCGGCCTTGAGATCCAGGCCGCCGGTATCGAAGCAAACGCCCTTGCCGACCAGCGCCAGCAAGGGCGCATTCTTATCACCCCAGGTCAGTTCCAGCAGGCGTGGGGCGCGCGTGGAAGCCCGGCCCACCACGTGTACAGCCGGGAAGTTTTTGCTCAGAAGGTCATCACCCTCGATACTCACGAATTCGGCATCGAATTCATCGGCCACCGCGGCGACGGCATCTGCGAGCTGCTGCGGACCCATGTGTTCGGTGGGCGTATTGATCAGGTCGCGTACCAGGTTCTGCGCCGCCGACAGGCTGCGGACCTCGGCATCCACGTCCTCGTCGAGCAACAACGCCGGGCGCGGACCCTCTGTCGCCTTGTACCGGTCGAAACGGTAGGACGCCAGGCCCCAGCCCAGGCTGGCCTGCAATCTTTGTTCCCGGCTCCAGGCGCTATCCAGCTTGTAAATACCATCAGGAAGCTTTGATACGATGCTTGCCAACTGCGTCAGCCAGCCCTCGGCCTGCATGCCGAATGACCAGGCCTTGATGCCGCCTTCGGGCGCTGGAATCGGACATACCTGGCCGGGTTGGGCATTGAAGCCGGATGCTTCAATCCATCTCTTATGCTCCTGCGGGGCCAGTTGCAGCCAGCCTTCCAGTTCCGCCATACGCAAGGGTTTTAAGGATATTGGGTTTTGTTCCGCTGAAATGTCTTTAACTGAAAGATAGCTCACTTTTTTTACCATCCGTTTCGTTTAGTTTACTGAGAAGAATCGAGTTTCAGTCGACCCGAACGACGTAATCTCGGCCGCCTCGCCTCACTTCCAGATAGAGGGTTCCGTTGATCGATCCAACGACTTCGCGAAATTCATCCAGATCGCGAACACTGTTGCGGTTGGCGCCCATGATGACATCTCCCGGGCGCATACCGCGCTGCGCAAGCCTGCTGTCGGATTTCAACTCGGTCAATAAGATGCCGCGTACGCGGTCAGAACGCTGTTTGAGCGGGATATCCTCGAAAATCGCGCCTTGCAGCCTGTGATCAAGATCACTGCCATCCAGCACGTCCAGGGCCTGCACCTTCAACTTCACATCCTTTTGCTTGCCATCACGCAGGAATGCCAGGCGCACTTTTTCATCTACCGGGAATTGACCTTCGTAGTTATGGAAATCCTGCGCGCTGCTGACCTGGTAATCCTCGATTGCCGTAATCACATCACCCGCCTGCAATCCTGCTTTTTCAGCCGTGGAATCTGCATCAACTTCTGCCACCAGCACACCGGCGCCCTTGTCCAGGCCAAAAGCCCCTGCCAGTTCCGCCGTCAGGTCCTGCACCACGATACCCAGGGTGCCGCGGCGCACTTCACCGAACTCGGCCAACTGCCCCATCACGTGAAAAGCCATGGCCGATGGAATCGCGAAACCGATGCCGACGTTGCCCCCGCTGGGCGTGAAAATGGCACTGTTGATACCGACCAGTTCGCCGCGCAGATTGATCAGCGCGCCGCCAGAGTTACCGGGGTTGATCGAGGCATCGGTCTGGATGAAATTCTGGAACTCCAGGCCGCGAAAGGCCGAGCGGCCCAGTGCACTGACGATACCCGAGGTCACCGTTTGCCCCAGGCCGAAGGGGTTGCCGACGGCCACCACGAAGTCACCGACCCGCAATTCCTGCGAGTCGGCAAAGGTCAGGGCCTGCAGGTCTTCGGCCGGAATGCGGATCAGGGCCAGGTCGGTGTCCGGGTCCATGCCAATCACCTCGGCGTCGAAACTGCGGCCGTCCGACAAGGTCACGGAGATGTCGTCGGCGCCCTTGATGACGTGGTTGTTGGTGAGCACAAACCCTTTCCTGGCATCGACAATGACGCCTGAACCGAGACTCTGCGATACCCGTTCCCGGGAACGGTTTGGCACGTTGAAAAAGCGCCGGAAGAACGGATCGTTCATCAACGGGCTGCGAACCTCGACACGGGTTTGCGTGTAAACGTTCACCACCGAGGGCATCACGCGCTCGAGAACCGGCGCCAGGGACGGCAGGTCCTGCCCGTCGATGGACGCCGGTATCGCCGCTTCACTGCTGAAAGGCGCCAGCATCGCGCTGGTAAACACTAAGGTAAAAACGGTTGTAGCGATAAACTGCCGCACGGTATCTCCTGCTAAAAAAAGGCGGGTCGCCCTAGACTCCCCGGGTTGGACCGGCACCTGTGCCGGTCAGTTCCAAACGGGAAGTAAACCACCAAAAACCGGTCAATGCCACGTGCAGTAAATCAGGAAGCCGATTCCCTCGGCTTGCGATTTTTCCGTAAACCGGATATATAGGCAGGTAACAAGAGCACAGACACAATATCTTGTGTTCCCGGCCGTACAGGGCAGGGCAAGCTGAATGGACGTTGACTTACAACAACAGGTACTGAGGACCGACATCGCCGGCATGCCGCTGGAATGGATTGACTACCAGGACGCGGTCCGCTTGATCACGCTGGGCCAGGTCAGTTATTCACTGGGCACCACGGTTTACCGCATCCATGGCGGCTACAACGCCATCAGTGGCATTCGAAGCTTTATTGACGTCGACGCCATTATCGCGACCCATGGCACCCACCCCCATGCCCACCTATTTGCCGATTCATACACGCCGCCGCTAAGCAACCAGGCACTGTTCCGGCGCGACCAGTACCTGTGCCTGTATTGTGGCGTTCAGTTCCCGCACGGCCAGCTGTCACGCGACCACGTCAACCCCCTGAGCCAGGGCGGTATCGACACCTGGGGCAATGTAGTCACCTCGTGCAAGCGTTGTAACAATCACAAGGCAGGCAGGACACCCGAGCAGGCCGGCATGGAGTTGCTGGCCATTCCATTTACGCCAACACACGCCGAGTATGTATACCTTCAGGGGCGCCGGATTCTGGCCGACCAGATGGAATTCCTGCTGGCGCATTTCCCGCGCAACAGCCAGTTGCGGCAGCGGGTACGGCGCGCCAGGCAAGGCTGAAGCGGGTCAGGCCCGCAGGCAGCGCTGACGTAACATTCCACCGAAAGACAATCGATCGAACAGCTGATTGAGCTCGGCGGTATCGGTTTCCGCCCGGGTCAAGTCAGGGGCGGCGAGCACCGATTCCACCGACGTATCGATAGCCGTCAGGCGTCGCGCCAGCTCTGCCGCCTCCCGGTTGTCGAGTAATTTCCGGTGCAGTGACCTGGCGCCGCGGATACTGAGCCAGGGAACTTCGTCGATTCGCTCGTAAACACTGTCGAGATCGCCAAAATGTCCCAGCAATGCAGCCGCGCTTTTTGGTCCGACACCTGGAACACCCGGGATATTGTCAACGGCGTCCCCTGTCAGCGCCAGGAAGTCGGCCATCTGTTCCGGCAGCACACCGAATTTCTCTTTCAATTGGCGGGCGTTGAGCTTCCGGTTGCGGGAAAAGTCCCACCAGTAGTCATTTTCACCCACCAACTGGGCAAGGTCCTTGTCCGCGGTAACCACGTACACCGGGTGGCCGCGATCACGCCAGTAATAAGCGAGGGTTCCGATCAGGTCGTCTGCCTCGTACCGCGGGTCGGCGTAACACGGCAAGCCCATAGCCTCGGCCACCGAACGGGCCCATGCAAACTGGCGCGTGAGTTCTTCCGGGGCCGGATCGCGGTTGGCCTTGTACTCGGGGTAGATCTCGTTGCGGAAACTGGTCGTTAGTGACACGTCGAAAGCGACCGCGACATGTTGCGAGGCGGTCTGCTCAAGCAGGTTGCAAAGAAAGCCGGAAAACCCGTATACCGCGTTGGTCGGTTCTCCTGCATCGTTGACAAAGTCATCGGGCATCGAGAACCAGGATCGAAAAATATAGACGCTGGCGTCAACCAGGTAAACGGGGGGCAGGCTCACTGCTCGCCGGCCTTTTTCCTCAGGGCCTCCTCGAACTGGCGGAGATCCGGCGCCTTGACTTCATTTCCTGCGGCCAGTGGCGTGGCCATCAATACCAGATCTGCATCGGCGTCCGGGGAGCCGTGGTTGGCGAAATAGTAGAGACTGCCGCCGCGAATGGTACCGACGCCGGGTGTATCGAAACCTTCGATGCCGCTGGCCATGGGTGAAACCGTCTCCACGGTTGTTCCTTCGGCATTCATTTGCAGGCGCATGATGCGCTGCGGGCTGAGTCCGCTCTGGGTAACGACCAGTTCTTCACCGCTGAACTGGATGCCGTAAATCCCGAAGAGGTTCAGGTTTTCCGGGCCAGAAAGCATGGCTGAGCGCTGTGCACCGGGATCGATCAAGAGGATGCCCAGCACGGCATCTGCGACAAAAACGCGACTGTTATCGGGCGTCACCGCGATATCGGTGAGCGCAACCAGTTGCGGTCCACCGGCGAACACCTCGAGCCTTTTGCCGGCGGCTGCTTTCCGGTAAATGATGGGTGTAGCCCGGTCGACGACATACACATCGCCAGCCGCTGTCAGGGCGACACCACCCAGTTCGTGACGGAGCCCGTCAACGGCCAGGTTGTAGCGCCCGACCGGCTTCAGTGAATCCAGTTCAAATTCAAACAGGGCGCCGTGACCCGCGTCCGTGGGTACAAAGCGGACAAAAGCAGGGGTCGCCGAACTGGCGATCCAGAGACGGTTCCTGCTGGTATCGACCGCCAGGCCATCAATCGACCACAAGCCATTTTCATCGTTGGCCTCCAGCAATACCTCGCTTTGACCATTGTCCCCCACGGCCAGTAACTTGCCCGCTAGCCGCGTGCCGACCAGGAACTGATCGCGGCTGCCATCCCAGGCGATATCCCCGAGGTCGAGGGGCTTGAGGTTCAGGCTCAGGATCTTTGCGCCCTCGCCTGAAGGGTCGCCTGCCTTGACCATCAGGTCATTGATGTACTCATAGGCCTCGGTGTCCCGGATCGCTGTCGTTTCCTCGTACTGGTTAAAATCGTATGAAAGACCTTGCTGCTGCATTTTGAGCATGTAGTGGTAGGCGGTCCGTTTCTGGTCCAGGGCGGCCGAGGCCAGGACGATATTGACCATGTACCCGGGAACGAAGGGGCGTTGTTTGTGCAACTTCATGCTGTTCGAGTACACGCGCACCCAGTTCTTTGCCGCGTATGCCTCACTGACCAGTTGTTCCAGTTCGGCGACTGTTTTTTCGGTTGGTTTTACTGTTTTTTCGGTAGTTGTCTGTTGTGCCTCCGCGATCGCGGAAAGCATCAGTACCATCAATACCGTGATGGCGCCGTTACGCAAAATTTTGAACATGTGATTCCCTGGGATTCCGTGTGGTCCTGTTTGTCGAGGTTCCGTTTGATCCGATCGGGCCAAATTGGTTCCAATCGCTAGGATTCCCGATACAATCGATACAGTTTACCAGAGCCAGGACAGGGAAAACCCATGAAGAAATGTGTGACGCACTACCACGGTCGCTACCTGAGCCTGGTAGAACGGGACAATTGGGAGTTTGTCACACGGCCCAATGCCCACGCCGTGGTCGTGCTTGTCGCCTTGACACCCCGGGAAGAAATCGTCCTGGTCGAGCAATTTCGCAGGCCCGTCAATGCAAGGGTCATCGAACTCCCGGCCGGTTTGGTGGGTGACCATGGTGACCCCGATGAACCCGTGCTTGAAGCAGCCGGCCGTGAACTGATCGAAGAAACGGGCTTCGAAGCGGCATCGCTGGAATTGTTGATGCAATGCCCCACTTCATCCGGCATGACGGATGAGATCATCTCATTCGTACTCGCCCGGGACTTGCACCGGGTCGGACCGGGCGGAGGCGATGAGAGCGAAGACATCGAAACCCACGTGGTAGCGCTGGCCGACGCCGATGCCTGGCTACGAGAGAAGCAGGATGCCGGCATGCCATTGGACCCGAAGATTTTTGCGGCGCTGTACTGGCTGAAATGCACGGAGTGAAATAAATGAAAATGCATACAATCGCCATGACCCTGTTTTTCCTGGCTGCCGTGCTGGCTGGCCAGGCCCATGCAGGCGCACCGGCCGGGCCGGTCGCCATCGCGATTCATGCCGGAGCCGGCAGTATGAGCCGCGAAGATTCGTCCCCCGAAATAGATGCAGAAATTCGCGCCACGCTGGAACAGGCGGTGCGCGCCGGACACGAAGTGCTCACGTCGGGCGGCAGCAGCCTGGATGCCGTCAGCATGGCCGTTACCATCCTGGAGGACGCTCCGTTTTTCAACGCGGGGCGCGGGGCCGTATTCAACTCTGAAGGTGTCAACGAACTGGATGCTTCCATCATGGATGGCCGAACGCTGAATGCCGGGGCGGTCG
Source organism: Lysobacterales bacterium (assembly GCA_036351055.1). Lineage (GTDB taxonomy): Bacteria > Pseudomonadota > Gammaproteobacteria > Xanthomonadales > SZUA-36 > JABDPF01. The sequence continues at coordinate 17,950 of JAZBOH010000247.1, read as the reverse complement.
CAGGCGTGCACAACGTGCGCAACCCGGTACTGCTGGCACGCAAGGTAATGTCAGGGTCCGCGCACGTGATGCTGGCCGGGCCGGGCGCAGAAGCTTTTGCCCGTGAACAGGGTATCGTTTTTGAAGACGATGCATATTTCCGCACCGAGCGCCGCTGGCAGCAACTCCAGGAAGCCAAGGCCATGGAAACAGCACAGGCACGACGTGAGCCGGACAGCTGGCTGTCGACCGTGGGCGCCGTCGCCCTGGACGCGCAGGGCAACCTCGCGGCAGCGACTTCTACCGGCGGTATGACCAACAAACGCTGGGGCCGGATTGGCGACGTCCCTGTGATTGGGGCGGGCACGTATGCTGACAACAACTCCTGCGCTGTCAGCGCTACCGGGCACGGGGAATACTTTATCCGGGCCACCGCCGCGCGCGATATCTGCGCCCGCATCGAGTACACGGGAGCCAGCCTGCAGGAAGCTGCCGACCAGGTCGTCATGCAGAAACTGGTCGAAATGGGCGGCCGTGGTGGAATCATAGCCGTCGACCCACAGGGTCACTTATCACTGACCTTCAATACCTCGGGTATGCACCGGGCCAGCGTGGATACGGAAGGAGAACTTTACATTGGAATCTACAACGATGAGTAAGGCAATCATGAGCTGCACCCTGGTCATGCTGGTTTTCCTGCTGGCCGCGTGCAAACCGGCTCCCGCCCAACCAGGGGTCGACATGGCCGCACTGAGGCAGGAAATCCAGCAAAAAACCGAGCGCATGTACTGGATACACCTGCGCCTCGACACGGCATCCACCGAGATTACCCATGCCGAAACGGCCGCGATTGAAGGTAACGTTTCCGCGGCTGAGTTCCACGCAGCAGAGGCTTACCGCAGCCTGCAACAGGCGGATGAAGCCCTGCTTGAACTGGGCCGGCAGATGCAGGAAATGGTCAACCTGGACCAAAACCCTGCAGGGCAGCAGTAAAAGAGCCCGGACCGGGCCCAAACAGCGGCACTCGCCCCGCTCAATGTTGTCCAAGCATTGGAGGTGCTCCCATGAAAATGAGACTACGGTTCGCTGTTTTGGCAGCCTTGTTCGCCAGTGGTGCGGCCCTGGCCTGTGAATACAAACCTGGGGAAACGAAATTTCTGGACTACGCTACCTGCCTTTACCCAAAGGAAGAAGTGGTGGTGGTGGGCCTGCCGGAGGATGCAAGCTGGGATCAGTGTATCTATCGCGTGCAGGCATTCATTCCAGCGAAGCTCCTGGCCATCACCCGGGACAAGGACGGCAAGGAAGAAGCGAGCATCAATTGCCGCGGAAGTATCGGGAACCCCTGTTACCTGATGAAATCAGCCTGTGACACCGCGCTTAGGAGGCAACAGGCAAGTTCTGACTGACCACCATCAGCCGTGGTCCGTTCCCGGGACAAATCCAGCCCGGGAGGGGTAATATTACGTCATTGCGAATTCGGGGCAGTGACCCCAGATATGCTGGAACCAACAAGGAATTGAACCATGAACAACCCCGAAACCAGCACTGAAATCAACATGGACGCCTCCAACCTGTACCGGGAAGAGACCTTTACCGACAACAAGGTCGGCACCCTGCGCCGCATCACCCCGGTTACCGCCGAAGGCGAGGCGGACAGCAGCCGCGCCGTGCAGTTTGTCGGGTCCACCCAGGTGATGACCAGCGCCGGCCCCCTGCCCCTCTCCTTCGAGATCGAGGCGGACTCCCTGAGCGCGGCCGCCGCGGGGTTTGGCGAAGGCGCCAAGCAAGCCTTCGAGAGAACCATGGAAGAACTGAAGGAAATGCAGCGCCAACAAGCGTCGCAGATCGTCGTGCCCGGAAGTGGCGGCATGGGTGGCGGCGGCAATATCCAGATGCCCTGATCCGACATGACCGGCCGGCAATTCCTCAGTCCCGTCGTTTTCCTGGCTTTGGGCCTGGCGCTGGCAGTTGCAAGCTCAACCACCCTTGCGAAGGGTGAACCCGTCTGGCGCGAAGTCGATCCGGATCGCCTTGTATTCATGGACCTGCACGAAGGCCAGGTGGTGATCGAGCTGAACCCGCTCTTCGCCCCCAAGACCGTCAGGCAGTTCAAGCAGCTGGTGGAATCGGGCTTTTACGACGGGCTGGGATTCTACCGCGTGATCGATGGCTTCGTGGCCCAGGGTGGTGATGGCAGTGACCTTGGTGAGCGCAGCAACGTGCCGCTGATCGACGCAGAGTTTGAAATCGACTGGCCGCAAGAAATTTCCTACATCCGTGCTCAGGAGCCCGACATGTTCGCCCCGGAAACGGGCTTTGTCGATGGATTTGCGGTCGCGCTCGACCCCGGGGCGAACAAGGCCTGGCTGGCGCACTGCCCCGGCGCAGTGGCCATGGCGCGTAACGAGGGGCCTGATTCAAGCCGCACGGATTTCTACATCGTGACCGGCCAGGCGCCCCGATACCTCGACCGTAATATGAATGTATTTGGCCGTGTCATTTACGGCATGGAAGCCGTGCAAAGAATCCGGCGCGGAAACCCCGCCGATAACGGCATCATCACCGATGACGCGGCCCAAAGCCGCATTCGTTCCATGTGGCTCGGTTCCGAAACCCCCGAAGAGCAGCAGGTGACGGCGCTGGTGCTGGACACGGCTGACAAGTCCTTCCGTTCCTATCTCGATGACCGCCGCAACCGCAAACAGAAGTTTTTCCACAACCGCCCGCCAAAGGTCCTGGATGTGTGCCAGGTACCCATGGCGGGTCACGTTACGCGCTGAGAAACAGAAGGCGAGACCCGCCCGCGCCGTTCGCTTAAAATGGGGGCATGTTCCATCGCCACCTGCATCGCTCGAAGGCTGTCACCGTTCTTTTCCTGTTGGCACTTTTACTGGCCACTGGCTGCGCAACGTCACGAGACAACGCCCCGGAGCAACGCAGCAAGCCTTACCTGGTGTTGGTTTCCTTCGATGGATTCCGTTGGGATTACGCTGCGCTGACGGAAACCCCGGCACTGGACCGCATGGCCCGCAACGGGCTGAAAGCCGAAGCCCTGCAACCTGTTTTTCCGACCGTCACCTTTCCCAACCACTACTCGATCGCCAGCGGTACGCTGCCGTGGCGGCACGGCATCGTGGCCAACGATTTTCCACATGAAAACGGCCTGGACTGGTACCGCTACAAGGACCGGACAACGGTCCAGGACGGGCGCTGGTACCTGGCCGAACCGATCTGGGTAACGGCCGAGAAAGCGGGCATGCGGACCGCCGCCTACTACTTCGTGGGGACCGAGGCGGACGTGGACGGGATTCGCCCAAGTCATTGGCGGTCCTTTGACGCAGACGTGCCCGATCGGGCCCGCGTCAACCAGGTACTGGACTGGCTGGGAGGGCCCGAAGACAGCCGCCCACACCTGCTGACCCTGTATTTCGAGCGGGTCGACGACCACGGCCACTGGTACGGCCCGGAGTCAGAGGAAAACATGGCCGCCGTGCGACAACTCGACCATCAGCTGGGAACCCTGCTCGATGGAATCGCCGCCTTGCCCCATGGCGGCCAGGTTTATGTCGTGGTGGTATCCGATCATGGGCAGGCGGCCTATGGGCCGCAGGAACCCCTGGTCCTGGACGACTGGCTCGACCTGGAAGGCTGCACCGTGATCAACGGCGGCCCCAACGCTTTCATCCACATTGATGATGACGACATGGAACGGGCCACGGCAATGCGGGACGTGATCAACCGCCACTGGGACTGTGGCCGGGCTTATCTACCCACTGAACTGCCGCCCGGCTGGAACGCAGGCGCCAGCCGGCGCTACCCGGACCTGTTTGTCCAGGCCGATGCCGGTTGTGGCGTCATCACCTCAGAATCGAACCGCGGAAGGCTGACGGCCGGCGATCACGGCTGGGCGCCGGATGTGCCCGAAATGCGTGGTATTTTCTACGCCACGGGACCGCGCATACCCGCCGGGACGCGCACCGGCGTGGTCCACGTCACGGATATTTTTCCGATGATGCTGGATATCCTGGGCCTGGAGGCGCCCGGCCCGGTTGACGGAGACGCCACCGCCCTGGCCTCGCGATTGCTGCCGGAAAAAGGTTAGAATTCCAACTCGCGCTTATTTGCTGGCAAAAAATCGCACAGATGGAACACGCTTGGGGAATCCGATGAAAATCCTGGCCGCCGACATCGGCGGGACCAACTCCCGCTTTTCACAGGTGGAGATATCCGGATTGTCCCAGATCTCCATGTCCGCACCGGTCATCTTTCCAACCTGGTCAGAATCCATCGATTCTTTTGACCATCTGCTGGACCACTACTCAGCCAACCGGCCGCCCGGCAGCCCCGACATCGGGGAATTCGATGCACTGGCGATTGCCATCGCAGGCGCCGTCAGCGGCAGGCGCGCCACCCTGCCCAACATCCCCTGGGACATCGACCTCAGTGTTTCGCGGCGGGTGCAAAACGCCTTCCTCCTGAACGATTTTTTTGCCCAGGCGCACGGTTTCATGGACCCGGACGTGTTCGACCGGATGGACCTGGTGCGGTCTGGCTCGCCCGCCGGACCCGGCTGTATCGCCATCGTTGGCGCCGGCACCGGGCTCGGACATGCCGCGCTCAAACCGTACAGGGGTGAGCGCATCGTGATTACCTCCGAAGCCGGGCACGTCAGCTTTTCATTCAACACCGAAAAAGAGAGGCAAATCGAAGCCGCCATGCGGTCACGTACCGGCAAAAGCTGGCTCAGCGGCGATGACGTGGTCAGTGGGTCGGGCGCCGCCCGCTTGCACGAAGCGCTGACCGGCACCACCGTAAGCCCGGCCGAGGCGCTGAAGCAGGAAGAAAACGAATCAGAAACCTGCCGCTACTTCGCACGGTTCTACGCACGTGTCTGCCGCAATTATTGTCTCGCGATGTACCCGGTGGAGGCATTGGTCATCAGCGGTGGCGTGGCGGCCAAGAATCCGCACCTGGTGGAATCCAGGTCGTTCCGGGACGAGTTTGACGACGGACGTTCCTACCGGCATATCCTGGAACGGATTCCGGTTTACCTGAACAGGGACGAGCACATCGGTATCAAGGGCGCCGCGATTCACGCCTGGCTGCAGCTCTGCGATCCATCGAACGGATAAATGAATCCGCTTCTGCGATTGCCTTCTGCCACTGGACAGCGGTTTTCCTGGTGGCCTCCAGGTCAGATTCCCCCGAACTGCAACTCTGCCAGCCGGGCATACAGCGCATTTTCCTCGATCAGCTGTTTGTGCGGGCCAATCGCCTCGAGCCGGCCGTGGTTCATCACCAGGATGCGGTCGACTTTTTTTACGGTGGCCAATCGGTGTGCGATGACCAGGGTCGTGCGGTTCTTCATCAGCCCTTCCAGGGCCGCCTGGACCAGGCGTTCACTTTCCGCATCGAGCGAACTGGTCGCTTCATCCAGCAACAGGATGGGAGGATCCTTGAGGATGGCGCGGGCAATGGCGATGCGTTGACGCTGACCGCTCGACAGGCGCGTGCCACGTTCGCCCAGGTAGGTTTCGTAACCATCCGGTAGTTTCTCGATAAACTGGTCGGCCGCGGCCAGGCGGGCAGCCTCCCGCACTTCTTCGTCGCTGGCGCCGGGCCGGCCATAACGGATGTTTTCCATGGCGCTTTCGCCAAAGAGCACGGTTTCCTGTGGCACCAGTCCGACGATACGCCGCAGTTCCCGCGGGTCCAGCCGGGCGATATCAACGCCGTCGATCCGGATCTGCCCTGCAGACAGATCGTAAAAACGCAGCAGCAACTGGAAACTGGTGCTCTTGCCCGCCCCGGATGGTCCAACGATGGCCACGGTGTCACCCGGCTCGACCACCAGGCTGAAATCATCCAGAGCCAGTTCACCCGTGCGCGAGGGATAACTGAAACCTGCGTGCTCGAATTCGATTCGCCCCGTCACGCGGTCCGGCAGTTTCGCCGGGTGTTGCGGTGCACGGATCACCGGTTCCGACTGCAGCAGTTCCGACAACCGTTCCATGGCGCCGGCGGCTCTCTGGATCTCACCCCAGAGACTGCTCAGCGCCATCGCGGAAGAACCGACAAAAAACGCATACATCAGGAACTGGCCCAATTGCCCACCGGTCATTTCTCCGGACAGAACAGCGCGCGAACCGCCCCACAAAAACAGGGTCAGCATGCTGAACACCAGCACGAAGGCCACCGCCACCAGTACCGCGTTCATCCGGATTCGAGACACGGCCGTCTGGAAACTGGCTTTGACGGCGTCCGCGTAGCGTTTCGTCTGCAGGTCCTCCAGGGTGAAAGACTGAACGGTCTGCATCGCGTTCAGGGTTTCACCGGCGAGACCGCTGGTATCGGCAACCCGGTCCTGCGACTGGCGTGACAGGCGCCGAATGAACCGCCCGACCACGATGACCGGCACAACCACCACCACGATGCCCATCAGCGTGTAACCGGCCATTCGCGGACTGGTCAGGACCAGCATGATCAGGCCTCCCACCAGGCTCAACGTTGAACGCAGGGCGATCGACAAACCGGAACCTGAGATGCTTTGGACCAGTGTCGTGTCGGTGGTCAGGCGGGACAGCACCTCACCCGTGCGGGTCACTTCGAAAAATGAAGGGTCCATCCGGATGACCCGGGCATACACCGCGTTGCGGATATCCGCCACGACCCGTTCCCCCAGCCAGGTCACCAGGTAGTAGCGCAGGGCGGCGAACACACTGAACAGCAGGGAGGCCAGCAGGAACCAGAAGAAATAGCGGTTCACGGTGCCCAGGTTTTGCGCCATGAAACCGTTGTCGATCAGGTAGCGCAGGGCCACGGGCATGGCCAGCATGGCCGCCGAGGCTACCAGCAGGGCAAACAGGGCCGCGACCAGGGTTCCCGAGTACGGCGTGATAAAGGGCCACAGGGTACGCAGAGGCTTGAGCGAGTCTGCCTTGGGGCGGTCGCTGCCGCTTGTCTCACGCATTGGCGATACCCGCGTTCCGCAGCGATGCAGTCGAATCAGGACTCATCGGTCTGCCACTCACGTGGATCGATCCGGTAGTAAGCGCGAAGAACCTCGAACAATTCATCATGGTGTCTGGCCATGCTTTGTGGTTTTTCAAAAAAGGTTTCCGTGGCCACCGCGAAAAACTCCGCCGGGTTGGTCGCTCCATAGTGATCCATCAGCGATCGCTGGCCCGCACGCGCCTTGCGTTGAAGAACCCGGTACTCGCCGGACAGGGCCGCGGCCCAGCTGCGATAACTTGACTCACCGGCCAGCACGGGCGCGCCATCGGTGCTGCCCGACTCACTGTCCAGCTGGTGAGAAAATTCATGCAGGACAACGTTCTTCCCATCGACGAAATTACGCGCACCGTGCAGCACATTGTCCCAGGCAAGAATGACCTTGCCGTTGTCCCAGGATTCGCCCAGCAGGCCCCGCCTGGTTTCACCGGACACGCCGCTGGCATCCGTCTCGGTCCGGCTCACCACGAAAGCGGTCGGGTACACGATGATGTACTTGAGGCGCGGGTAAAGTGCGCCTTTTCGGTTCAGTTGCAACATGCAGGCCTGGGCCGCAATCGTTACCCGGATCTCGTCCGTCAGTTCGAGACCGCCCGCCCCGCTGAAGTGCTTCTTGTGCAAAAAGCGCTTGATCAGCTGGCGCAACTGCATCCTGAGCGGCATCGGCAACTTGCGATATACCTCTATATTCCGCTCCAGTATTTCCACCCACGGCTCAGGAAACGGCGCGCTGACCGCGCGCTGCAACCTGAAACGCGGAATCCACCATGCCAATGCCATGGCGGCCACAACTACAGAAAGAAAAATCCATGGGTTCATAGCCGCCTAGCCTACCCTGCATCGCGTCCAAGCCCAAATTCTTTCACCATGCCAAGCGCCTTGCGCCTGGGCAAAGAAGCGCGACCGGAATGCCGGCGCTGGTGAGACTCGTTTAATTGACCTGAATCGCGAAATATTGGCTCCAAGAGACTATATTTACATTAGCGTAAGGCCGCGTATTTGAGCCAGCAACACGAGGTACAAGCCATGCCAATCGCAACGACCCTCAAATCTTACCTGGACAGCCATGAGGTCCAGTACTCTTCGGTTGCGCATCCCCACACGGAATCCGCCGTGGATTCCGCGAAATCCGCCCATGTGCCGCCGCACCAGATGGCCAAGGCCGTCGTGCTGGAAGACAGCGCCGGATTCATCGTGGCCGTTCTGCCCTCGAGCAACCGCCTGAACCTGGGCTGGGTGAACGAAGAACTGGAACGGGATCTCAAACTGGCTACCGAAGCCGAACTCAAAGCACTGTTCAAGGACTGTGAAACAGGCGCCATTCCCGCGCTGAGCAATGCTTACGGGTTGAAGGTTATCTGGGACGACCAGCTAAAGCACGCCTCGGATATCTACATCGAAGCCGGGGATCATGAGCACCTGATCCACCTGGCCGGTGAGGACTTCCGGCAGTTGATGGCGCGCTTGCCGCATAGCGTGATCAGCGCCGGGAAAGAGTATTCCCGCTGGGTCTACGAGTAAGCGGAGTTTCGCTTCCCTGCTCCCGCCCTCTGGCTAATTCACCTTTCCCAGTTGGGATTCTACCCAGCGGATAATGTCCTTGCTCATCATGGCGCCGGATTGGCGGGCTATTTCTTTTCCACCGCGGAACAGAACCATGGTCGGGATGCTGCGGATACTGTATTGGGCGCCGGTCATCTGTTGTTCCTCGGTGTTGAGCTTGGCGAAACGCACGGCGGGCTCGAGTTTCGCGGCGGCTTCCTCGAAGGCCGGCGCCATGGAGAGGCAGGGGCCGCACCAGGGGGCCCAGAAATCGACCAGGAGCGGGATATCATTGCGCGCAACATGTCGTTCAAAGGTGGCGGCGGACAATTCCACCGGCTGGGCGCTGAAAATCGGGTCCTTGCACTTTCCGCATCGCGGGCCGTCACCCAGGCGTTCCGATGGCAATAAGTTAATCGCAGCGCAATGCGGACAAACGACGCGTGTTTCTGACATATCTGAAATTCCTACTGATCACATTTCCCGGAGGGCTTTCCGGATTTTCAACAGGCTGGATTTTACCCTCGCTGCGTTTTCGCTGCCCATCCTGAGCAGGATTTTTTGCCCGGCCGTCAGGGATTCCAGTTCCTCGTCCGCAAACAGGTAAACGGCTTCCGGCTTGACCAGGCGGTAGGGTTCATCAACCTCCGGCGTTGCCAGAAGTTCGTCGATCACCTCTTCCAGCCTGTCATTGAAATCCACGTCCACGTATCCCAACTCGCGCCAGGCCTGCTGGAACAGGGGGTAATTGCGGCTATACAGCGCCGCGAAGGACTCCGCATTGAGGGTCTCCAGCATTTCAACGTAAGCGGTATACCGTGCCCGGTTGGCCGGGTCGGACAGATACTGCGGCATGGGGTCACCCTGCTCGTTTCGGATCATCGTGGGCGGGCTGGGATCTTCAACAGCGACATAACTTTCAGCGGGTCCATGGATCGCCTGGATGTTGCCGGGAACCTGACGGCTGCCCAGCGCATCGATGCTGGCCACTGCCCGGGCGACCAGGCTCTCATCGACAAAATAGTGCATTGCGGCGGCTTCACCCACCACGCTGGCCAGATTTTGCCGGGCGTAGCCGTCACTTTCAGCAAGCGGGGGCAAGGGTAATTCTTCCAGTTCCGCCGTGACGATGGGCAATTTCTCTTCGACCTCCATCGCTGGCGCTTCCGTTTCCTGCACCGGTTCCGGTCTGGCAACCACCTGCGACGAGGTTTCGGCCACTGTCTCGGCCTCGGTCGAAGCGCCCGGAGCATGGGCCTCATACCAGTAAAATGCAATAAGGCCCAGTACGAGCACGACGATGACCGCAATAACGATGAAACGCTTGTTCATGATGCCTCCCGGGAAACGGCTGGATACCGTTCCTGTATTCTACCCTGCATGTCTTGGGACAGTCGTTTTCAATCGGGGTTCAGGGCTTTAGAATGCAGTTTCACAGAGCCGTAAACCACCATGATACAAATTCCATACATCGAACCCGTTTTCAGGCCGCCGTCTGAAGCACACAGCCTGATTTTACAGGTCACAAACGGCTGTTCCTGGAATAAATGCACGTTCTGCGAGATGTACACGCTGCCGCAGAAGAAGTTTCACCTCAAGCCATTGGAAGCGTTGGAAACCGAGCTTGCGGCGGTGGCGAAATCAGGATTCCCCGTTCGCCGGGTGTTTCTGGCCGATGGCGACGCCATGACACTCTCCTTCCGGCGCCTGAAAGAAATCATGGAGCTCGTCAACCGCTACCTTCCGGGTATACAGCGCGTTTCATCCTACTGCCTGCCGCGCAACCTCAGGAAAAAGACGGTTGCGGAACTCGCAACCTTACGCGGAATGGGGCTCGACCTGTTTTACGTTGGCTGCGAGTCCGGTGACGACCTGGTGCTGGAACGCGTGAAGAAGGGCGAAAACTTCGAATCTTCGCTGGCCGCTCTGCGCAAAATCAAGGCAGCCGGCGTGCGCAGCTCGGTGATGATTCTGAACGGCATGGGTGGAAAAAAGTACAGCGAACAACACGCCAGGAACTCCGCCCTGCTGATGAACGAAGCACAACCGGAATACCTGGCAACCCTGGTGGTCAGTTTTCCGCAGGGCACCGAGACCTATGAAGCCGGGTTCGAGGGTGAATTCGAGGCGCTGGACCAGCAGGGCCTATTCCAGGAAATGTTCTGGCTGCTGGATACGCTGGAGCTTGAAAAAACCATCTTCCGCAGCGACCACGCCTCCAATTACCTGGTGCTGAAAGGAACCCTGAACCGTGACAAGCAACGCCTGCTCAATACCGTTGCACAGGCGCTGGAACGCCCGGGCTCCGTTGCACTGCGCCCGGAGTGGATGCGAGGACTGTGACAGAAAGGCTGTCGCCTGCCGATATCGCACTGGTGCTGGTGATCTGTATCGTCTGGGCTGGAAACCTGGTATCCGGCAAGGTGGCGATGGAGCATTTTTCCCCGTTCCTGTTCATGACACTGCGCTTTATCGTGGTCCTGTTCTTGCTTCTGCCCTTTATCCGCATGCCGCCACCCGGGCAGTGGGGAACGATGGTTTTTGTCAGCCTGACGATCGGCGCCATGCATTTCACGTTTCTGTTCTGGGCGCTGGCCCGGTCCCAGGATGTTTCCTCGGTGGGCATCATCCTGCAGACCTATATCCCGCTGTCGGTTCTGCTGGCCATGTTGCTGATGGGCGAGCGCGTTGGCGGCATCAGCCTGGCCGCAATTTTTTTCACCTTCCTTGGTGTGATGGTGGTTGGTTTTGATCCCCTGGTCCTGAGCCAGCCCGATGTGCTGGCAATCACCCTGGGGGCCGCCCTGTTCCAGGCGCTGGGTTCGATTTACCAGCGCAGGATTACCGGGGTCTCCGTACTGAGTTTCCAGGCCTGGATCGCACTGATTGCCCTGCCCGTAATGGTCGTTGCTTCGCTTTTGACCGAGCAGCACCAGTGGAAAACCATCCAGACGGCGCAATGGCCCCACTGGTCCGCCGTCTTTTACACGGCCGTGATGGCCTCGATCGTGGGCCATGGACTGTTCTTTTTCCTGGTGCAGCGCAACCCGGTGAGCATGGTCATGCCTTACCTGCAGATGACCCCGGTGATCGCCGTCATCTTCGGCATGCTGTTCTGGGGCGACCGACCGGGCGTCCGGCTTCTGCTCGGCGGCACCATGGTAATTGCAGGCATCCTGTTCATCACGCTGAGAGCGAGGCACCGCGCCCTGCGCGCCAGGGCGCCGATAATCGAGATATAAATACCTGGCTAGTCCTTGCCGCCAGGTTTATCGGTATCGCTTCCTGGCATCACGTACTCGCCTCCGACGTAGTTGCGGGGTCCGTAGTTGTAGACCCGCCGCTTGCCGTCTTCGATGTCCCACCGCCAGTCCTTTTCCTCCAGGCTGACATCGTAGGTCTCGGTATGGCTGTTGTAATAGGGATAGTAGGAGCCCCATGGGCCGTAGTGGCCGTAGGTGTAGGGGTAACGCCAGTACACCGAGTTGTTGTAGTACCCCGGGTGGTACCAGCCGGTACCGTAAACCATGGTCGACCCGTTGTAGTAGCGGCTGTAATAACCACTGGTGCTGACATAGGCAGCGCGCCCACTGCTGTCGTCGAAGGAGCCGACGCGAACAAAGGTCACGTTGAACGCGGGGTCGGTCGCAGGAATGGTATAAATGGCCTCCGGAACCTTGCTTGCGGCGCGCCATGGCCCCTCGGGCTTGCTCGACGAATACCAGGCCGCGTGGTGGCAGAGGTAATAGAAATTGTTATGCCGCAGGACCTGGAAAGGCGTGTTTTCGGCGCGTTGCAGGCCGGTGCCTTCGATTTCGACAAAAGACGGCGGGCCAAACCACGGTACATGCAGGTCGCCGCCGCTGGCGGTCGCGATTTCGGTCCATTGCGGTACGGCAGCCTCGGCAGCCGCTCTTTTTGCCGCCCCGGTACCCGGCACGGATGCCAGTACGCGCGCCCTCGGGTGATTCTCAGGAATCTCGGCAAAAACACGCGGCAGGTCTTTTACCGCGTACCACTTGCGCTTCACGTCCTTGGTCGTGAACCAGCGGCCAGCCGCCAGGTAATAATAACGGCCATTTAGCAGGAACAGGTCGCTCTGGGTATTGGCCACGTATTGCAGGCCGGCGCCGGCGGCCGGTTGCAGTTGCATCTCACCGTCGATGATGATTAGTTCGGTCGGCTCGTAGCTGATCGTGATGGGCAGGGGCTCTGACCCGGCCTTGCGCGGCGGCAGGGCCGCGGCGACCTGAGGCCAGTCCGAATTGACCTGCAGATTGAGAAAATCGCGTGGCAGGTCTTGCGTGTTGAGCCAGTCGCCACTGGACAACATGCTATTGGTGATCCAGTAGTCGCCGTCCAGGATGTACCAGGCGCTGCCTGCCTTGTGTCTGAAAACAACCCAGTCGGTGTTGACCACGAACTCCAGCTGCGTCGCCTGTATCGCAACGGTGGCGGGCGGGCCATCAATCAGCATGAGCCGCGTCGGCCGATTAGAAACAACGATACGCGGCGGTTGGACATTCAGCTGGTCGACCGTTTTCAGCTTGAGCGAGTCCGCAGCGGTGGCGCCGGCAAAAAGAAGAAGCAGGAGGGTGGCGTAAACAGCTCGGTCCATTTCGAAGTTCACCTGTTGAGATTATCGGACGTACAGCAGTACAGGCCGGCCATCATAAAGGAGCAGGCCTGTCCGTGAACAGGAGATTCCAGGAATTTTCACGTAAAAAAGGGACGGACGCCAAAGCATGGCGCCGTTACACGCTACAACGAGCTACAAACCGCGGCGATAATCAGGCTGCTGCCTGCATATCTCCGATATGGCTTGAATTCAAGCTACGTACCGCCTTTTTCAGGCAGGCACGCATTTCTTCTTCTTTGTTTTTTGTCAAACGGGTTTTATTGATGCGCAGCATCTCATGCCAGTACTCAATTTCAGCCTGGAGCAGGTAGCGCTTGGAAGATTCCATATCCTTTGCCCAATAAGGTGCCGCGTCCTTCGCAGCAGATACAACGGAATATCATCCATGAAGCCAATCCGGCGACGCTCCTTTTCACCGGGCGACTGCTTTGCCGGGCAGTCACGCCTGACTGGTAGATCAGACGGTTATAACTTATACGTTAAGCTGAAATTCATGTCAAGAACGGGATCAAGTAAGCATGACGAACTTTGCCTGCCACCTTGAAGAATTGTCGATTTCTGCCACAAGCAACTGATTTTGTGACATTAAAGTCAACTTTTAACCGCCGGCGGGAAACCCACCGGAAGTAGTTACTGCTCCCTGAGTGCGGTAGCGATGGGCAGGCGCGCCGCCCGGATAGCCGGGAACAGGCCGCCAAAGAAACCGATGACCATGGCGAGTACGACACCCTGGATGAGCAAGGGGACCGACACGTAAAAGGCAAAGGTGATCTGGCTGAAACTGGCGAAATTCAGCGTGGCCGCGGTGAAACCGTCAAAAGCCAGCCAGGCCAGGCCTGCACCTACTACGCCGCCTGCGAACGCCAGCATCAGCGATTCCAGCAATACGGAAATCACCACCGGGCCGGAGTGGAAACCCAGCGCCCGCAGGGTAGCGATTTCCCGCGCACGCGCGGCGACTGCGGTATACATCGTGTTGAGAGCCCCGAATATGGCGCCAATGCCCATGATCACCGCGATCAGCTTGCCGAGCCCGGTCACCACGTTGTAAAGCAGTTCGGACTGTTCCGCGTAGTAGTCTTCTTCGCGCATGGGGCGGACATTGAGCCGTGGATCAGCCGTCAACGCGTCCTTGAAGGCCTGGAAACCGTCCGGGGATTCGAGCTTGGCATAAACCGACTGGTAGGAATTGCCACGGCGGTAAGCCGTTTGCAAAACGGCGGCATCAACCCAGATCTCCGCTTCGGAAACTCCGCCGCCTGATTCGAAAAGGCCAACAACGGGCCATTGCTCGTTTGCAACCTCGATGCTGTCACCCACCTTGAGTCCCCGGAACTCGCGACTGGCGCCAACACCGACAACCAGTTCGTTGAGCCCCCATTCAAACATGCGGCCCTCAACGATGCTGAATTCCTGGTGCACGCTTGGCGCCGCGCGCGTCACACCACGCAGGGGCACATTGGCATCGGTTCCGGTAGATTGTTTCTTCACGTCAATAATGACAAACAGTTCAGCGGAAGCGATCGCCCCGTCCTCGTTGCGTGCGATACCCGGCGCCTCGGAAATGAAACGCACGTCATCACCGCCCAGGCCGCTCATCATCTCGGCCGTTGCACCGCTGCGCAAAACGATGACGTTCTCCGGCGCCGAAGAACTTTCCATCGCGCGCAGGATACCCTGGGCGATCGACAGCACCGCCACCATGACCGCCACGACACCGGCGATACCCAGCACGGCCGTCAGGGAGGAGCCAAGCCGTTTGTGCACGGTCCGGACGTTGAACAGCGACACCGAGGCGACCTGCGAAATCCAGTTGAAGGGTCCGGCCATGGCTTATCTCCTCAATGCGTCAGCGATACGCAGACGCTGCGCCTGCATGGCGGGCAGGATACCGGCAACGAAAGCCATCACGGCGATCAGGATCACGCCGTAAACCATGTCCCGTCCCGGTATGAAAAAGGTGACCAGGAAACCGTTGGTCGGGTCACCCGCGGAGACCATCAACCAGGCCAGGGTAAGCCCGATACCACCACCGATCGCGGTCAGCAGGAACGATTCACCCAGCACCAGGCCAAGCACACCCGAATCTGTGAAACCAACGGCTTTCAGGACCGCCAGTTCGTTGGTCCGTTCGCGCACCGCGTACGCCATGGTGTTGCCGGCCACCAGCAGGATGGTGAAAAACACCATGCCGACGATCGAGGTCATGATGAACCCGATATCGCCAATCTGGTTGGCGAAACCCTGCAGAAAAGCACCCTCGGGTTCGGCCTTGGTCTCGGCCTGCGAATTGGCGAATTCCGCGTCAATCGCCGCCGAAACCTCGGCGGAACGTTCCGGGTCGTCGATGCGAACGGTGTACCAGCCGACCAGGCCCTTGCCCCAATCGGGCCGGGACTCGTCGAAGTAGTCGTAACGGAAAAAGAACTGCGTATCGTCGGTGCCTTTCTCGCCCGCGTCGTATATACCCACCAGGTCGAAGTCCCAGACCTGGCTGCCATCCGCCTTGGTCCAGATGGACGCGGTGATCGGCACCTTGTCGCCCACCTGCCAACCGAAACGCTCGGCGATCTGGCGGCCGGCGATGGCACCGGTGCGGGTGCTCAGCCAAGCCTCTTTTTCATCGTCCGAGAGCACATACTCGGGAAACATATCCAGGAATTCGTCCGGCTTGACCGGCATCTGGGCGAACTGGTTTCGCTGCTCCTGGTAATAGCCGCCAAACCACGTTTGCCCCACGGCCGAGTCCACGCCTTCGATCTGCTCCATGCGGGCCTCGTAGGAAGCCGGCAGCAGTTGGATGAGGGAAACCTTGTGACGGACGATCAGGCGGTCGAGGTCGGCCACGTCGATGCCGGCCGTGAACGCGGTGCGGATCGCGGCCAGGTAGCCGAACAGGAGAAATGCCACCAGGATGGACAGCATGGTCAACGCCGTACGCAACTTGTGACGCTTCAGGTTACTCAGGATCAGGGCCAGGTATTTCATGACAGGCCGCCTATACGTTGGCTTCGGTGGAAAGCTGACCCTTGTCGAGGTACAGCGTTCGTGTGGCCCGGGCCGCGGCATGGAGGTCATGCGTCACCATGATGATGGTCTTGCCCTGTTCGCGGTTCAGCGCCTGCAATAGATCCAGGATTTCATCGCCGGATTTGCGGTCGAGGTCACCGGTGGGTTCGTCGCACAACAGCAATGTCGGGTCGGTGACGATGGCCCGTGCAATGCCCACGCGCTGCTGCTCACCACCGGAAAGGGTGCGTGGATAGTGGCCGTTGCGGTGCGACAGTCCAACGATTTCGAGCGCGATGGCAGCACGCTTCTTGCGTTCCGAGCGTGAAAGGTGCGTCAGCAACAGGGGCAGCTCGACGTTTTTCTGCGCCGTGAGCACCGGCATCAAGTTATAGAACTGGAATACCAGGCCGATGTGCCGGGCGCGCCAGGCGGCCAACTTGCGGTTGGACAGCTTGTCGACCCGTTCGCCGCCTACTTCCACCGTACCCTGGCTGGGCCGGTCGAGACCACCGATCAGGTTGAGCAGGGTTGACTTGCCCGATCCGGAAGGACCCATAAGCGCGAGGAATTCGCCTTCGGGAATCTCGAGGTTGAGGCCACCCAGCACATGCACTTCTTCTGATCCGCGCTTGAAAACCTTGTCTACATTGTTGACGCGGACAAGACCGCCGCCGGCTAGCGTTTCTGTTTCACTCATTCTTTTCTCTCCTCGATATCGACGCCGTCGGCCAGTTCGGGCGGCGCTTCCACGATGACCGTTTCCCCCACTTGCAGCCCGCTTTCGACCAGCACCATGTCGTTCCGGTATTCCCGCGCCGACACGGCGCGGCGTTCGGCCTTACCCGACGCGGCCACGTAGACAATATCACGCCCCCCGTCACGGCGAAGAGCCGTCTCCGGAACCAGTATCCCGCGCTGGGCCGACGCCTCGGCTTCGACTTCACCGGCGTCCTGGAACGCGACCTTCACCCCCATGTCGGGCAGGATGCGGTCGTCCAGTTCGTCAAAACCGACCCGCACTTCCACCGTGGCACGCTGGCGATCCGCCGTCGGGATGATGGCGATCACGTGGGCCGGGATCTTCCAGTCGGGGTAGGCATCCAGGGTCGCCTGGGCGCTCTGGCCCGGGGTGATGCGGTTGATGTAAGCCTCGTTGACGTCAATCTCGATTTCCAGCGACGACATGTCGACGACGGTTCCAATGCCGGTACGGGTGAACCCGCCACCAGCCGACACCGGCGACACCATTTCGCCCGGCTGGGCGTTCTTGGCGACGACAATTCCGGCAAAAGGCGCGCGGATTACGGTGTCGTCGAGCTGCCGCTGGTAGATGTCTATCTGGCGGCGCGCGACCTCTACGTCGGCCAGGTTCCGCTGTTCGCGCGCCATCAGCGACGACGCCAGGGCCCGGGCCCGGTCCAGTTCGGCCGCGCTGGCCAGGTTCTGCCTGAGCAGTTCTTTTTGACGTTCAAAGTTGGCCTGCGCCTCCACCAGCAGGGCCCGTGTTTCATCCAGGCCACGCTGCGCAGAGACTTCCTGGGCCCGGGCCAGTTCCCAGGCCGCCCGGATGTTGGAGTCATCCAGTCGCGCCAGCACCTGGCCTTCCTCGACCGCCATACCTTCTTCGATCAGGACTTCGCTAACACGCCCAGTAATCTTCGACGAAACGGTGGCGTAGCGGCGTGCATTGACGTAACCGGAAGCGTTCAGCACGGTTCCGGCCTGCTGTGTTCCGCCTTTCAACTCGACAGCCCGCACCGTGCT